>PLEM01000411.1 GCA_003137035.1 Bryobacterales bacterium
CGATGCCGGCGGGCGTGCCGGTGGCGATCACGTCCCCCGGTTCCAGCGTGCAGATGCTGGAGAGGAAGCTGATGAGCCGCGCCACGGGGAAAATCATCTCGCGCGTGTTCGCATTCTGCATCGTCTCGCCCGAAAGCAGCAGCGAAATCGCGAGATTCTGCGGGTCCGCGATCTCATCCGCGGTTACGATGGCGGGGCCGAGCGGCGCGAAGGTGTCGAAGCTCTTGCCCATGATCCACTGGCTGGTCTCCATCTGGACGTCGCGGGCGCTCACGTCGTTCACCATGGTGTAGCCGAAGACGTGCTCGCGCCAGCGCGCTGCGGGAATGTATCGCCCGCCGCGCCCGACGATGAACGCGAACTCGGCCTCATAGTCCGGCCTGGCGGACGCCTTGGGCAGCACGATGGACGCCCCCGGCCCGATCACCGCGGTGGGGAACTTCGCGAAGATGGTCGGGACCTTCGGCATCTCCAGGTTGGATTCCCGCGCGTGGTCGGCGTAGTTCAGACCGACGCAGACGATTTTCGGCGGCCGCGGAATGGGCGCCAGCAGCGTCACCGAGGCAAGCTCGAAGCGCGCACCGGCGGGGGCTTCGACCAGCCACGCTTCCGCTCGGGTGCGCGCACGCTCGCCGCCCGCGATCAGACTGAGCAGATCGGGGAAACCGGCGGGGCCGAGCCCGATCACCTCGTCGCCTGTAACCACTCCGGGCTCCGGAACGCCGCCGCCCCGTTGGAAAGTAACGAATCTCATATCTATGTAGGATAAGCCTCCAGGCTTGTCCTGCGCCTGCAGAGGCCGTGAGGGACTATGAGCGAATCGCCTTGTGGCGACGAAGAGGACAAGCTGAAGCATGTCCCACCTGGCGGGTGCAGCGCTGCCGCATGTCGGGGCGGCAGCCGGCGCGAGCGCCCGCGCCACTGATCCGTCTTTCGCTTTTTGCCCCCCGTCGATGCCAGAATGGGAGGCATGGATCCATCCGCATCGACCGAACAGGCCCCGGAAATCTTCCGGGCTCAATTTGACACCAGCAAGGGCAGCTTCACCATTGAGGTGACCCGGAGTTGGGCGCCCGCGGGCGCCGACCGCTTCTACAACCTGGTCAAGAACGGCTTCTACGATGGGGCCCGCTTCTTCCGCGTGCTGCCCGGCTTTGTGGTTCAGTTCGGCATCCCGGGCGATCCGGAGGTGGCCCGCCTCTGGCGCACCGCGCAATTCCCCGACGATCCCGTTACCCAGAGCAATGTGCGCGGCATGATCACCTTCGCCACCGCCGGACCCAACTCCCGCACCACCCAGGTGTTCGTCAACCTCGCGGACAACACCAGTCTGGACGCCATGGGGTTCGCGCCGTTTGGACGAGTCGCCGAGGGGATGGACATCGTCGGCCAGCTCCACAGCGGCTACGGCGAGGGCGCGCCGCGCGGGCGCGGGCCGGAACAGGGCCGCATCCAGACCGAGGGCAACGCCTATCTGGAGCGGCAGTTCCCGAAACTCGATCACATCCAGCGGGCAGCCATCGTCGAAGCGTAGTCGCTATCATATTGGACGTGGATTCCTTATTAGATGCGGTCGAGGTGCGCGTCCTCGGCGCCATGATTGAGAAAGAGATTGCGACGCCGGAGTACTCCCCGCTCACTCTCAACGCGCTGGTGAACGCCTGCAACCAGAAATCGAATCGCGATCCGGTCGTGGAATTCGACGAGGAAGACGTCGAGCAGGCGCTGGACGGGCTCAGGAAAAAGAAGCTGGCCGCCACGCTGACCGGGGCCGGCATCCGAGTCCCCAAACATCGCCAGCTCATCTCCGAGTGCCTGAATCTGGGGCGCCGGGAGCTGGCGCTGATGTGCGAGCTGATGGTGCGCGGCCCGCAGACCGTGGGTGAGTTGCACAGCCGGACGGAGCGCCTGCACCGGTTCGACGGCCTCGAGGAGGTCGAGTCCTGCCTCCAGCACATGATCGAGCGCCAGCCCGACCCGCTGGTGGTCAAGCTGCCGCGCCAGCCGGGGACCAAGGAGTCCCGCTACGCCCACCTGCTCTCCGGCGAGGTTTCCGTCGAAGCCCAGCCGGAGCCGCCGCGTCCCCGTCAGGACCGCTTCGCGGCAATGGAAGCCGAGATCTCGCTGTTGCGCCGCGACGTCGAAGACCTCAAACGGCAGTGGGCCGAGTTCCGCAAGCAGTTCGAGTAGCTACTGGCCCGGCTCCTTCTCGCATTGCGCGTTGAACTCGCAGCCGATCAGGGCGATCACCGCCAGCAGGTACATCCAGACCAACAGCAGAATGACCCGCGCGATACTGCCGTACACCACGTTGTAGTTGGCGACGTGGCCGGCGTACCAGCCGAACAGCGAGGTGGCCGCGAACCATAGAACCGTGGCCAGCAACGCGCCCGGCCACACGCGGCTCCAGCGCTGGGGCCGGTTCGGGCCGTAACGGAACAGAATCGCGGCGCCCGAGCCGATCGCAGCGAGGGCGATTGCGTAACGCGTCGCCGCGCCCAGCACGTGGACCCAGCCGCGGAGATCGGCCCCGGCGGGCAGCAGCCCCACCGCCTGGACCAGCCACCGCTCCGCGCCCACGCCGAACAGAATCAGGATGGAGGCGGCCAGCGTTGGAACCGCCGCCGAGAGAACCAGCAGCAGCGCCACCGCCCGCTGGTGCAGGAACGAGCGCCCGGCCGGGATGCGGTAGGCCGCCCGGAAACCTTCCATGAGGCTCACGATCGCTCCGGAGGCGGCCCAGATCGACACCAGCATTCCGGTGACCGGGATGAAGAACGGCTGTTTGCCGCTCACCGCGAAGTAGTGGAACACCAGGTGGTGTGTGCCGGGCGGCAGTATCTCGGCCAGGAACCCGGAGAGCTGCCGGGAGACGAAATCGGCCTTGACATGAACCAGGATGGTGGCGATGGTGGCCAGCAGAGGGAAAAAGGAGAGCAGCGCGGAGTAGGCGGCGCTCTTGGCGGTCCCCAGGCAGCCGTCCCGGTGGGTGGCGACCAGTGTGCCGTGCAGCAGGCTCGGGAGTGCGCGGAACTTGGAAGGCATGTCGGTCCCCAATCTATTGTTGCTCACAACCCGGCCTGAATCGGGAGGCGCTCCGGCGTCATCTGTTCAGGCAGATGAGGCAGATTTCGGGCATACACCACATCACCGCCATCGCGGGCGACCCGCGGCAAAACCTGGATTTTTACAGCGGCCTGCTGGGTTTGCGCCTGGTGAAGCGGACCGTCAACTTCGACGATCCGGCGACTTACCATTTTTACTTCGGAGACCGGGAGGCCAATCCGGGGTCGCTCCTCACGTTCTTCCTCTGGCACGGGGCGCAACGAGGGCGGCACGGCGCCGGGCAAGCGACTGCGGTTTCCTTCTCAATCCCGGAGGACGCGATGGGCTACTGGAGGGAGCGGCTGAACGCCGCCAATGTGGCCATCGACGGGCCCCAGAAACGGTTCGGCGAGGAGACCATCTCGTTCCACGACCACGACGGCCTGCGGCTGGAGCTGGTGGCGAACCCGGATGCGCGCCCGGGCTGGTTGGAGGGGCCGGTGCCGGGCGAGCATGCCATCCGCGGCATCCACGGCGTCACGCTCTCCGTCGAGGCGCTTGGGAAGACGGCCAGCGTGCTGGCGGTTGCGCTTGGTTTCCGGCCCACCAAGGAGGGCGGCAACCGCGTCCGCTACGAGGCGGGAAGCGGGGGAGCGGGCACGGTGGTCGATGTCGAGTGGGCGCCGGGGCTGACGCAGGGCGAGGTGGCGGTCGGTACGGTGCACCATGTAGCCTGGCGCACGCCCAACGAGGCCGAGCAGCGGGAATGGCGCCGCGACATTGCCGCCCGGGGACTCCGCGTCACCCCGATCATCGACCGCAAGTATTTCCGTTCGATCTACTTCCGCGAGCCGGGGGGCGTGCTATTCGAGATTGCAACCGACGGGCCGGGCTTTGCCGTCGATGAGCCGGCCGAGGAACTCGGGACGCGGTTGGTGCTGCCTCCTTGGCTCGAGCCGCGGCGGCGGGACCTGGAAACGCGGTTGCCACCGTTGGACGAGCCGCAGTTCGTGCGGCAAGCCTGAAATGCCGGAGTTCATCCACGAGTTCGCGCCGGGCAACGCCACGGGGCGCGGGCTGACCCTGTTGCTGCTCCACGGGACCGGGGGCGACGAGCGCGCCCTGCTTCCAATGGCCCCGTTGCTCGAACCCGGCGCGGCGGTCCTCAGCCCCCGGGGGAAGGTGCTCGAGCAGGGCCGGCCGCGCTTCTTCCGCCGGCTGGCGGAGGGTGTGTTCGACCTCGAGGACCTGAAGCTGCGCGCTCACGAACTGGCGGACTTCGTTGAGACAGCGTCGGCGCGCTACGGGTTCAATCCCCGCCGGGTGATCGCGGCAGGGTACTCCAACGGCGCGAACATCGCCGCCGCGGTGCTGCTCCTGCGGCCGCGGACGCTTGCCGGTGCGGTGCTGTTCCGTCCCATGGTTCTGATCATGCCGGACGAACTGCCCGGACTCGTGGGCATGCCGGTGTTCATCTCCGCCGGCCGCCAGGATCCCATTGTGCGGCCGGAGGAAACCAAGCGGCTGGCGAAACTGCTGGGGGATGCCGGAGCCGATGTGACTCTCAACTGGTCGGCCAACGGCCACTGGCTCGGCCCCGAAGAAATCGCACTGGCGCGCCAGTGGCTGGTCAGCCTCCCCATCGCAAGCGCAGCATCCGGGCGAGCGTCTTGAGATAGGCCCAACCGAAACGGATCAGCTTGGCGTGCGAGGAGCCGGACAGGCGCGGCATATATTGGAACGGGACTTCGAGGATTCTCCCGCCCTGGCGGTGAACCAGCACCAGGATCTCTTCCATCACATCGAAGTCGCGGGACTCGAGGTGAAGCTGCTTCAGGACCTCCTGCCGGTAGAGCCGAAAGCCGCTCGAGAGATCGCGGGCCGGAAGGCGCAGCGCGACCCGGAACACCAGATTGAGAATCCGGCTCAGCAGTCGCCGGAAGTGGCTCATGACTGCTTTGCCGCCGGGCACGTAGCGGGAAGCGATGATCAGCTCGGCCTGGTCTCTGCGCGCCCAGAGGTCCGCGATGAAGGTGGGAGGATGGGATAGATCGGCGTCCATGGTGACGACATAGGGCGCCGTGGCGCTGGCGAATCCCGCCATGAGCGCTCCGCCGTATCCCCGTTCCTGTTGAGGCAGCGCGCGCGCTCCGAGGCGCGTGGCCGCTTCCGCGGTTCCATCGCGCGATCCGCCGTCGATCACGAGGATCTCCGCCCGGATGCCCAGCCCGCTCACAACCTTTTGCACGGCGGGAACCAGATTCTCGATATTCTCCCGCTCGTTCCAGGCGGGAATGATCACCGCAAGATCGAAATCGCTCACACAGTTCTCCTGCGCCAAACGGCCCAGACCAGGCCGCCCAGTATGCCGGACCAGCAGAGGATACGGGCTAGCAGCATCTCCGTGCCGCCGTCGAACGCGATTTCCACGCTGCACGGCCCCTGGCATTCCGGCACGACGGCGAGTTGCGCCAGGTTGTCCCGGAAGACGCGGCGCGGCTGGCCGTTGACGGTAGCGGTCCAGCCGGGATGATAGCTGAGTTGCACGGACAGGATCTGGCCCCGCTCGAGCCCCGCCGAGATGACCGCCGTGTGCTGGTTCCGCCAGGTCATGCGGGCCAGTGGCAGCGAGGGATCGTCCAGGGCGCGGACATACGGCCGGATGGGGTCCAGATCGAGCCCATTCTCGGGCTGCCGCGCGGGCAGATCCGCCAGATGGACGACGTGAGCCAGAGAGCGCGAGCGCCGCGGGACCTGGTAGATAACATCGTCGCCGTCGCGCCAGAGTTCGGGGAGGACACCTTCGAACTTCCTCGGGTTGTGAAACGGTTTGTACGCCTCCTGGCTGCGCGGTCCGCTGACGCCGACGGCGTCCACCCCCATGGCCTTCAGCAGCAGAACCGCGACGGAACCCTCCTCGGCGCCGGCGTTCGAGCCGGAAAAGATCTGGTAGTCGAGGTGCAGGTAGACAGGGTTTACCAGGGACTGGACGTAGCCCCCGCCGAATTGCGGCGTGTCCGAGAACACGTTCAGAAAGAACCCGACCGAGCCCGGTGCCAGGACCCGATGGCCGTCCAGGTTCGCGGTAATCCATTGGGCTTCGCGGTATTCGATGGTCTGGCGGACATCGATCGGGCGGACCAGACGCTTGGCATAGGTGCGGTAACGCACGGCTGCATAGCCGGCCAGCAGCAGGAGAACACAGGCAACCCCAGTGCGCAGGCGCGCGGAAGTCCGGTCCAGGATCAGTTTCGCGCCGAAAGCTGACGCGAGCGCAATGCCCATCTCCATTTCCAGGTGCAGGCGCCCCGCCTGATGCAGGATCAAGACTCCGACCCACTCCGCGGACAGCGTCAGCCAAGCCATCGAGAACAGGAAGAGGACGGAAAACACGAGAGTCGGCGGCGCCTTGAATCGGCGGAGAAGCCAGACCAGCGTCCCCATGAGGACCACGCCGGCCACGATAACCGCCCACGTCAGGGCTGGTGCGGAACCGCCCGCCCGCGTCTCGTTCGAAAAGGTGGCGTGAATCGTGGAGGGAGGGAGCCAGGAGCACGAAATCACGTAGGCGTACAGCCCGAGGCCCACAGCGATGAACCACTTCCTGGGCCCCTCTCCGCCGCCTCCCGACAGCAGCCACGCGACCGCCGCCAGGGCCAGCGCGAAGGCGCCGAGCCAGTTGGTCAGAGCGACAGAAACCAGCCCCACCGCCGCCAGAATCCACCACACGGGCCGGCGCTTCTCAAAGGCAACCACGAGGAACAGCACTGCCAGGGGAAGCAGAGTCATCGCGGCGATATGCGGTCCTTCGCCGTATTGGACCAGATCCTGTAAGCGGCGCCCGTGCCAGACGCTACCCACGTCGCGCGCGACGGCGGGAATCAGCAGGACAGCGCCAGAGCTGAAGGAATAGATCAGCGAGGCGGCCAGGCTGTAGGCGCGAGAGCCGGAAAGCTTGAGCGCCAGCAGGAACAGGGTCACCGGCCCAAGGGCATAGAAGACCGCCGTCAGAGCATGGTAGGCATGGGCGGGCGAGATGCCGAACAGGCCCGCGGTCGCGGCTACCGCGAATGGGTGCAGCGGAAGATAGGCGTTCTGGTAAGGCACTCCGCCGTACCACAGCGGGAACCAGAACAAATCCGGCCAGTGTGCCTGGATGAAGCGGCCCAGGGCGATGTGGGTGCCCTCGATCGAGCCCATCTGATCGATGAACGCGGAGGTGAGAAGTTCCTTCGCTACCCAGAGGTTCGCGGCGAACACGGCGACGGCGGCCGAGATGGTTTTCAGGCGCTGGGACAAGGCTGGAGCCTTATCCTACCAGATTCTGCGGGAGTGGAAAACAGGTGCTTGTGTTATCCTATTAGTTCGTTTCGATAGAGGCGCGGAGGCCATCAGTAGCCGGGCCGTTGCTCCGAGTAGCTTCGGAGGCCCGTTGAACGGGGCGCGAGCAGTTTCCGCCGAAGTCGTTCGGGAAGCACACTCCCGGGCGGTTGGGGGGCAAGGACAAGACCTGCCCACTGTCATTCGAGTCTGAAAGGACCCGGATGGAGCGCTATCGGAGGGAGAGGGGTTCGCCCCCTTCTCATTTCCTTCCGAAGCGCTCCCATCCATCGAGAATATGAACGTCGTCGAGCTCACACGGGCGCTGGTGGATATCGAGTCGATCACCAACAACGAGGGCCAGGTGGGCGCGTATCTGCTCGAGTACCTCACGGCGCTGGCTGCGCGCTCCGGAGGGTTCGCCGAGGCCATGCCGGTCGAGCAGGGGCGCTTCAACGTGTTCGCCCGCTGGGGCGCGCCGGTGGCAACGCTCTCGACGCACATGGACGTGGTGCCGCCGTTCTTTCCCTCGCGCGAAGACGACGAGACCATTTACGGACGCGGCGCGTGCGACGCCAAAGGAATCATCGCGTCGATGATTGGCGCGGCGGAGCTGCTGCTCGGGGAAGGGAAGCGGGACTTCGGGCTGCTGTTCGTGGTCGGCGAGGAGCGCAACAGCGCCGGAGCGTACGCGGCGGCTCGGGAATCGCGCGGCTCGCGCTACCTGATCAACGGAGAGCCGACCGAGAACAAGCTGGCGCTGGGGTCGAAAGGCACGCTCCGGTACGAGATCGCGGCGCACGGGCGGATGGCGCACTCGGCCTATCCGGAGCTGGGCGAATCGGCGATCGACAAGTTGCTGGACGCCCTCGATGCGATCCGGCGCATTCCGCTGCCTGGCGATCCGGTGCTGGGCCGCGGCACGCTCAACATCGGAACGATAGCGGGCGGCCGTGCGCCGAACGTGGTTCCCGACGAGGCGCGGGCGGAGATCATGTTCCGTCTGGTCTCGGACGCCGATCCCATCCGTGAGGCCGTGCGCTTGGCGACCGAGGGGCGCGCCGAGGCGATTGAAGCCATGGCGGTGCCCGCCGTGCGCCTGAACGGGCTCGACGATCTGCCCACTACGGTGGTGGCGTTTACAACAGACATCCCGGCATTCGCCGGAGCCTGGGGCGAGCCCTTCCTGATCGGCCCGGGCAGCATTCACGTGGCGCACACGCTCGAAGAAAAGGTTTCCAAGCGGCAGCTTTTCGAAGCTGTCGACATTTACGCAAGGATGGTGAAAAGGCTGACAGCCGTCGGCGGATAGTTACTATGCGGAAAATCGAAGTTGGCATACTGGGCGCCACCGGCATGGTGGGCCAGCATTTCGTGAGGTTCTTACAGGATCATCCCTGGTTCGAATTGACGTGGGTAGGCGCGAGCGACCGCTCCGCGGGAAAGAAGTACCGCGACGCGACGAGCTGGCGGCTGGACGGCGCGATGCCGTCGCCGGTGGCGGACCTGATGGTGGAAGAGTGCAAGCCGGGCAACGCGCCGCGGCTGGTCTTCTCGGCGACGGACGCCTCGGTGGCCACCGAAATCGAGCAGGCCTTCGCCCAGGCCGGGCACGTCGTCGTGTCGAACTCGCGGAACCACCGCATGGAAACGGACGTCCCGCTGCTGGTGCCGGAGTTGAATCCGGGCCACCTGCAACTGATCCCGCTGCAACGGCAGCGGCGCGGATGGAGCGGGCAGATCGTGACCAACCCGAACTGTTCGACGGTGGTGCTGACCATGGCGCTGGGGCCGCTGAAGCCTTTCGGCATCACACGGGTGATCGCGACCACGATGCAGGCCCTCTCCGGCGCGGGCTACCCGGGCGTCGCCAGCATGGACATCACCGCCAACGTCATCCCCTTCATCGGCGGCGAAGAAGAGAAGATGCAGCAGGAGACGCAGAAGATCCTGGGGGATTTCCGGGGCGACCGCGTCGAGCCGCTGGCCGCGCGCGTGAGCGCGCACTGCAACCGCGTGCCGGTGGTGGACGGGCATACCGTCACGGTTTCCGTGGAACTCTCCGCCAAGCCTTCCGAACAGGAATTGATCGCCGCACTGCGCGGCTTCACCGGCGTGCCGCAGGAACGCCAGTTGCCGAGCGCCCCGGCGCATCCCGTGATCTACATGGAAGAGTCCAATCGGCCTCAGCCAAGGCGCGACGCCGGGCGGGAGCGCGGGATGGCCGCGTTCGTCGGCCGCGTGCGAGAGTGCCCGGCGCTGGATTACAAGTTTGTCGCGCTCGGGCACAACACCATCCGCGGCGCGGCGGGAGCCGCCGTTCTCAACGCCGAGCTGATGCACTCGGAAGGGCTGCTCGACTCATGATCGTAATGAAATTCGGCGGCACGTCGGTGGAATCGGCGGCCGCCATCAAACGAGTGACGGCGATTGTCCGGGCGCGGATCGAGAGGCAGCCCGTGGTAGTGGTCTCGGCGATGGGGAAGACCACCAACAAGCTGCTGGCCATGGCGGCGGAAGCGGTGGAGGGAAAGCGCGAGTCGGCGCTGGAGCAGTTGCGGGCGTTGCGCGAATATCATATAGCCGAGGCGGAATCGCTGCTCGCCCCCGAACAAAGCCAGGAGTTCGCGACCCTGATTCACGACCACTTCGGGGAGTTAGGTCAGTTGATCAGCGGCCTGGCGATCATGGGCGAACTTACGCCGCGCTCCATCGACAACATCTCGAGCTACGGAGAGCGGCTCTCGAGCCGCATCGTGACCCTGGCGTTTCGCGCGGCGGGCCTGGATGCGGTGCACGCCGATTCGCGACGCCTGATCCTGACCGACCGGCGGCACACGCAGGCCGCACCCATGTACCCGGAAACCTACGCCCGGCTGGACGCGGAAGTGGCGCCGCTGGCGCGCGCCGGCAAGGTAGTGGTGATGGGCGGCTTCATCGGCGCGAGCGAGGACGGTGTCACCACCACGCTCGGGCGCGGCGGTTCGGACCTCACCGCGGCCATCGTGGGCGCCGGCATCGGGGCCGAGGAAATTCAGATCTGGACCGATGTCGATGGCATGATGACCGCCGACCCCAACAGCGTGCCGGAAGCGCACCGGCTCAAGGTGATCTCGTTCTCCGAGGCCGCGGAGCTGGCGTACTTCGGCGCCAAGGTTTTGCATCCGGCCACGGTGCTGCCGGCGATGGAGAAGAACATCCCGGTGCTGATTCTGAACTCGCGCCGGCCGGAAGTGCCGGGCACGCGGATCATTCGCGAGGCCGTGCCCAGCGCCAACCCGGTCAAGTCGATCGCCTGCAAGAAGCACATCACGGTGGTCAACATCCATTCCACGCGCATGTTGATGGCCCACGGCTTCCTGCGCCGCATTTTCGAAGTGTTCGACCGCTACGAGACTGCGGTGGACGTGGTCTCGACATCGGAAGTCAGCGTCTCCGCCACCATCGACAGCACCCGGCGGCTGGACGAGATTCGCGCGGAGCTGGAGCAGTTCGCCCAGGTCTGGGTGGAGCACAACCGCGCCATCGTGTGCGTGGTAGGAGATAATATCCGCTACACGCCCGGGATCGGCGCACGGGTTCTCTCGGCGCTGGGCCCGGTGAATCTGCTCATGATTTCCCAAGGCGGCTCGCAGTGGAACCTGAGCGTGGTGGTGGCCGAAGTGGACGTGCTGCAGGCAGTGCGGTTGTTGCACAATGAGTTCTTCAGGGAACTCGACCCGGCGGTGTTTGAATGAACCTGGCAATCGTCGGCTACGGCAAGATGGGGCGGCTGATCGAACAGCTCGCGCCCGAGTTCGGGTTCGGCGTAACGCTGAAACTCGACGAGTTCAACAACGCCGATTTCTCCGGCATCACCGCGGCCAACTTCGCGGGCGTGGACGTGGCCATCGAGTTCTCCATTCCCTCGGTGACGGTGGAGAACATCGAGCGCATCGCGGCGCTGGGCGTGAACATGGTGATTGGAACGACCGGCTGGCTGGGCGAAGCCGCGCGGGTGAAGGCGGCGGTCGAGCGCAGCGGCGTCGGCCTCGTGTGGAGCCCTAACTTTTCGGTCGGCGTGAACGTGTTCTCGCGGCTGGTGTCGGAGGCGGCGAAGCTGCTGGCCGCCGAAGAAGATTACGGCGCCTGGGCCTGGGAAATCCACCACGCCACCAAGAAGGACGCGCCGTCGGGTACACTACTGAAGCTGGTGGATGAGATGAAGAAGGCGGGATACGCGCGCGCGATCGACGTCGGTTCCAACCGCGCGGGCGCCCACCCCGGCACGCACGAGATTGGCTTTGATTCTTCCGCCGATACGATTACATTGCGGCACACCGCAAGAAGCCGCGAAGGTTTCGCCCGCGGCGCACTGAAAGCCGCGCGTTGGTTAGCAGGCAAGAAAGGTTTCTACGAGTTTAGCGAAATCTGGGAGCAAAGCAAGAAAAACAATTTAGCCACGGATGAACAC
>PLEM01000514.1 GCA_003137035.1 Bryobacterales bacterium
CCGCGCAGCATGCAGATCGGCGACATCCTGGGGATTCTGGTGGCCAGCGCGGCGCTGTATTTCCCGCTGCTGGTTCTGCACAAGGGTTTTGGCGGATTCGGCAGCTCGGCGATTCCGGCGCCGCAGGCCGGGCTGATGGCCTCGCTGGCGAAGGGCATCGTGGGCGGTGAAATGGCCTGGCCGCTGATCGGCGTGGGCGTGCTGATGGGACTGGCGCTGATCATGCTGCAGGTGCGCAGCCCGATGCTGTTCGCGGTGGGGATGTACCTGCCGCTGGAGACCACCTTCGCGATCTTCATCGGAGGCGTCCTGCGGTGGGCGACCGACAAGCTTCGCGATCGCCGCAATTTCAACGACGCGCAGAAGGCGCGGGTGGAGAATGCGGGAGTGCTGACGGCCTCGGGCCTGATCGCGGGCGAGGCCATGGCCGGGCTGCTGATTGCGGCGTACCGATTCCGCTATGCGGGTGTCAAGGACTGGAAAATGCCGATGGTGTTCCCGGAGGGCTCGCTGGTCGCGCTTGCGCTGGCGGGTCTGGTGATGGCGGTGCTGGGGTTCGCCATGGTCAAGACGCCGCTGGAGAACGCGGGCCGGCCGGACGAGCCGGCGCCTCCCACGGCGATTATGTAGGCGGCCGCCCTTGCGCTCTCTGCGCCAGATTGAGAGACAATACGAAGACGTGACGCAGGCGATCGCCCGAGACCCGGAGACGATGCACGGTGTGCCCGTGTTCCGGGGCGCCCGAGTGCCGGTTCAAACCCTGTTCGACTATCTGGAGGGCGGTGACACGTTGGAGGAGTTTCTGGAAGGCTTCCCAACCGTCTCCCGCAGCCTTGCATTGGAAGCGCCGGAAGAAGCCAAACAACTCCTGCTGGCGCGCGCCTGATCAAGCGCATCGGCCACGCCGGCCACGAGACCATGCAGCGGGCCGACCAAGCGATCCACATCAGCCTGGGACTGACCGAGTTACCGACAGTTTGATCGCCGCCAACAACCCCAGGCACGAGACCAGCGAGATGAAGGCGCCGAGGCGCAGGCCGCGGGCGCGGTATTCGAAATGGAGACGGTGCGGGCCGGCGGGCGCCGAAACCTGCTGGAAGGCGTGGGAGTATGGACGGATCGGCGCCGGGCGGCCATCCAGAAACGCGCGCCAGCCCGGGTAGAACTGCTCGATCAGCACAAAGTCGCCGCCCGCGGCGGAGTCGAGAACGAATTCGCGGCGCTCGGGAATCCAGCGCGTCACTTGCACCTTGCCCGCCGGCCAGCGATAGGCGGGCTTGGCCTCCAGAAATTCGAACACCGCGTCGAATGCCTTGGAGGGTTCCAGGAGCCGGAAGCGGGGGCTCGAGAGCAGCGCCTGGTAATGCGGGCCGCCGCGAATGCTCATCACGTATCGCACGCCCAGCCTCTCGAACACCGAGGGATTGGCCGGGTCGAGGCGGAAAGTGCGGTCGCTGTCGAAGTTGACGCTGCCTTCGAGTTCCTTGACGTATCGTTCGGGCAGCATGGGGTCGGAGCCCTGGGGCGTCGCCACCCCGTAGTGCCGGACGTCCTTCAGAGTGGTGTTGTCGTTCTCCACCACGCGGAAGGTGGGGGCGGCCAAGATGCGCTGGTAGTCCAGAAGGTCCATGCCAGTCCAACCGCGGCCGCCGGTGCGCGCGTCGGCACGGTAGATGCGATCGATGCTGCCCAGGGCGGCGTCGAACCGGCGGTTGGTGCCATAGACCTTCAAGTCGGTCCAAACCAGGAGCAGCAGGATTGCCGCCAGAGCGGCCCGCCACCGGGGGCGCGTTTCGGCTCGCAGGGAGAAGAGAACCAGGCTGAGCGAGACCAGCGCCACGGCGGTTTCCGCGAGGCTGGCCCAGCCGGAGAGAAACGCGTGCCCTCCGGCGAGCCAGACCAGGAGTTGGCGCAACGTCCAGGCGCAGGCGCACGCCAGCGCCACCAGCGCGAGGAAGGGCCGTGCGGCGCCCGCGGGCCGGCTGAGGAAATCGTCGAGGGCCACTCCAACTAGCAGGGCGGCGGCCAGCGGCAGGCACGCCAGCAAGTTCCACTCGCGGACCATTTGGTCGAGCGGCGGCAGACGATGGAGCGCCGCCGCCACCGCGCCAAACGGGTCCAGCATGATGAGGTGGCAGCCGGCGGCCAGCACCAGCGCCGGCGCGGCCGCGCGCAGGCCTCGACGCCAAAGCAACCACCCGGCCGCGAACAGAACCGCCACGCCGAGGTACAGGTACGGCTCGTCGATTCCGGGCGGCACGTTGCGGGCGCTGTCGAAGTAGTTGGGCATGAACAGCGTCGAATACTGCCGGAGCGCGGGCAATCCGGCGCCGAACGACCCGCGGTGGTTCTTCATCGAGGCGGCCTCCGCGGCGGGCAGCACCTGCACCATCGAGACCGCCAGCGAAAGCGCCAGCGCGGCCACGGTTGCCGGGGCCAGCCAGCGGCGTCCGCGGAGCATCAGCGCATAAATCAGCGCGCACAGGCACAGCGCGACCCAGATGAAGGGAAACCCCGCCAGGAAGCAGAGCGCCGCGGCGGCCACCACCTTCCACAGCGGGCGCCAGCTACCAGAGCGCGACGCCTGGTCGATTCCCCACAGCGCCAGCGGAATCCAGACGATGCCGCAAGTGGCTCCCAGGTGCTGCGCCTCATTGAGCAGAAAACCGCTGAAGGCGAAGCTCGCCCCTCCGCAGATGGCCGCCAGCGAGCGCAGCCCGCGGTCGCGCAGCCACAGGTACGTGAACAGAAACGCCAGCCAGAAATGCAGCGCCACGAGGATCTGGATACTCATGAAGGAGAGGCCGCCGCGGGGCCAATTCACTGCGAACAGCAGCCAGTTGAACGGGTAGAACAGGCCCGCCTGGATGTTCCCGGCGAAACCGACGCCGCAGTAAATGGCGGAGTCCCATTCGGGGAACCGGCCCGCCTTCAAGCTCCGAAAGGCGTAGTTGAGCAGCGGGTAGTGAAAGCCGTCGATGTCCCAGATGAAGTGCACGCGCCGCAGAGGCGGCAGGTACTCGATGAAGAAGAGCCACGTGGCCACAAGGGAAGAAAGGGCTACGATTCGCCGCTCGGTCCACCACTCCTTGCTGGCCGGCATCATGTCGTGAGGGTACCCATTTTCGCATATCCGCGCGCCCGTTCCGCTACAATCTCTCTTATGCTGTCAGCCCGCCCTGCTCACACAAGACCTGCTGCGGAGCGCGATAGGCGCGCGCCTACTTCGTTGCGCTCGGGCGACGTCCTCGGAGTACTCTCAAGTACGCCTGCGGGCGTCGCCCCTCGCACGCCTCGTATCCGCAGGCCTCTCCCGCTCCTCGCCACGATCCTGTGTGAGAAGGGCGGGCTAGTCCTGCTCCTTCTCGCAGTAGCCGCGCCTGTCTTCGCGCAGAAAACGTTCGATGTCGCGGCGCTTCTGGATCTGGCTCGCGTCTCGGACCCCCAGGTTTCACCCGATGGCCGCTCTGTCGCCTTCACGGTGCAAACGGTGGATTTGGCCGCGAACAAGAAGCCAACGAACATATACGTCGTGCCGGTGGGCGGAGGCGAACCGGTCCGCATCACGCTCAACGGCAGAGTGAATGAGCGTCCGCGCTGGTCTCCGGACTCGCGCCAGATCGCCTTCATCTCCGACCGCAGCGGCTCCTCACAGGTCTGGCGGATGAACCCCGACGGTACCAACGCGCGCCAGCTCACCTTCCTGGCGACGGAGGCCGGCGGCGTGTTGTACGCTCCCGATGGCAAGAACCTGGTGTTCACGAGCGAAGTCTTTCCGGAGTGCGGCGCCGACGATGCCTGCAACAAGCAGAAGCTCGAGGCGGAGAAGAACTCCCCGGTGAAGGCGCGGATCTACACCGCGCTGCTGTACCGGCACTGGACCCGGTGGCAGTCGGCGCAACGCAGTCACCTGATGGTGGTCCCCGCCGATGGCGGAGAGATCAAGGACCTCACCCCGGGCAATCGCGATGTACCGCCGTTTTCCCTTGGCGGCCCGGACGATTACGCCATCGCGCCCGACTCGGCCGAGGTCTGCTACGCCGCCATCTCCGACGACGTGCCCGCCGCCAGCACCAACTCGGACTTGTACGTGGTCCCCATCGCCGGTGGAGATCCCAAGAAGATCACCACGAACCTGGGCGCCGACAACTCCCCGGCGTATTCTCCGGACGGCAAGTACCTGGCCTGGCGCACGCAATCCCGGCCGGCCTACGAGAGCGACCGCTGGCGCCTGGTGGTGCTGGAGCGCTCCAGCGGCAAGCTCACATCGATGACCGAGGGCGTGGACCGCTGGGTCACCGGCTTCACCTGGTCGCCCGATTCCGCGCGGCTGTTCTTCACCGTGGATGACCGCGGACGGCAGGGAGTGCAGATGGTTACCGAC
>PLEM01000218.1 GCA_003137035.1 Bryobacterales bacterium
GCATCACCAACCAGCGCGAAACTACCGTGGTGTGGAATCGCCACACGGGCGAGCCGGTGGCCAATGCCTTGGTCTGGCAGGATACCAGGGTTGCCGATTATCTACCGGAGTTTTCGCGCTCTGGCGGCCCCGACCGGTTTCGCCCCCAGACCGGCCTGCCTCTTTCAACCTACTTCAGCAGCCTGAAGATCCGATGGATACTGGATCACGTTCCCGGCGTCCGCGAGCTGGCGGAAGCGGGCGACATCCTGTTCGGCAACATCGATACCTTCCTGCTCTGGAATCTGACGGGCGGAACCCGCGCCGGGTTGCACATCACGGATGCGACCAACGCCAGCCGCACGCAGTTGATGAACCTGCGGACTCTGGACTGGGATCCGGAATTGCTGAGCGCCTTCGGCATCCCGCGGCGGATTCTGCCCGAGATCCGATCGAGCAGCGAACGCTACGGCGACTGCGCGATGGAGGCCGTCGAGGGAGTTCCGATCTCCGGAATACTCGGCGACCAGCAGGCCGCGCTGATGGGGCAAACGTGTTTCAACGCCGGCGAGGCCAAGAACACTTACGGCACGGGATGTTTCCTGCTAATGAACACGGGAGAGGAGATCGTGCAGTCGAAGTGCGGCCTCTTGACGACGGTGGCCTTCCGGATGAAGGACCGGCCGGCGAACTACGCGCTGGAAGGGAGCGTGGCGGTCACGGGCGCTCTGGTGCAATGGATTCGCGACAATTTCGGTCTCATCGCGAAGAGTTCGGAAATCGAAACGCTCGCGCGGACGGTAGAGGATAACGGCGGAATCTACTTCGTGCCGGCATTCTCGGGATTGTACGCGCCGTACTGGAAACACAATGCGCGGGGGATCGTCGCGGGCCTCACGCGCTACACCAACAAGGGGCACCTGGCGCGCGCGGTGCTCGAGGCCACCGCGTTCCAGACGCGCGAGGTGGTGGAGGCGATGGAGGCGGACGCGGGCATCCCGGTACGCATTCTTCGCACGGACGGCGGCATGGTGGAGAACGAGCTTCTGATGCAGTTCCAGGCGGACATTCTCGACCGCACGGTGGTGCGCCCGGCGGTTAAGGAGACGACCGCGCTGGGAGCGGCTTATGCCGCCGGTCTGGCGGTTGGGTTCTTCGAGAGTCTGGAGGATCTGCGCTCCCGGTGGAGCGTGGATCGAACCTGGACGCCGGTTATGGACGCCGCCCGGCGGGAACGAATGTACGGCTTCTGGAAGAAGGCGGTGACGCGCTCGTTCGATTGGCTCGATGCCGAATAGAGGGAATTATGGACAAACGGTTGATCGGCGAGTTCATGGGAACGCTGGTGCTGATTCTCCTGGGCAACGGCGTGGTGGCGAGTGTATCACTGAGGAAGTCCAAGGCGGAGAACGCCGGTTGGATGGTCATCGCGACCGGCTGGGCGCTGGGAGTGATGGCGGGCGTGTTCACGGCTATCGCCTGCGGCAGCCCGGACGCGCATCTGAATCCCGCCGTCACCCTGGGCTTCGCGATCCGCTCGGGAGATTTCAGTAAGCTCGGGCCGTACGCGGCGGCCCAGGTCTTGGGGGCGATCGCGGGTGCGGTGCTGGTGTGGCTGCACTTCTTCCCGCATTGGCGTGAGACATCCGAGGCGGACCGGAAGCTGGGTTGCTTCTGCACCTCGCCGGCGATTCGGATGCCCGCCGCGAACCTGCTCTGCGAAATCATTGGCACGTTCGTCCTGGTGCTGGTGGTAGCGGCCATCTTTTCGAAAGCCGTGGCGGCCAGCGGTCCGGCGGCGGGCCTGGGGCCGTACCTGGTGGCCAGCGTGGTCTGGGGCATTGGACTGAGTCTGGGCGGAACCACCGGATACGCCATCAATCCGGCGCGCGATTTGGGCCCGCGGATCGCCCATGCCGTCCTGCCGATTTCGAGGAAAGGCGATTCGGACTGGAGCTACGCACCGGTGCCGATCATCGGGCCGCTGGTGGGCGGCGCCCTGGCGGGCGTGGTCGCGCGGCTGGCGCAGTTTTAATCGCCTACATCCGCAGCTCGCGTTTGAGCTCTTCGATAACCTGCTGGCGCTCCTCGCTGCTGAGTTCCTGCTCCAGCCGGCGCAGCGCCAGGCCCACAACGTCGCGATGGTGTAGTCTCGATCCCACCCCCCCGCGCTCGCTGAGTTCCAGCCAGAGCTCATGCAGGCGGCCGACGTCTTCAGGCCACAGCCGTGGTGGATGCGGCCCCAGGTTGACGTAAATCGAGGGGCGGCCGGGGCTGATCACTTCGAGCGAGAACGGATGCCGGGGCTCCGGCAGCCTTTCCCAAGCCAGGCCGATGCGCCGCGCCAGTTCCTCCGAGTCCATTTGCGCCGAGACGCCTGTCACCAGCCGTGAAGCCTGAAGTCTCGCCGCCGTCTGTACCATGGCGTCGAACGGATCGACGCCGGGGACCACCAGCAGTTCCACCGGCTTGCCTTCTTTTTCCGCGATCTGTACCACGCGGCTGAACAGCTCCTGCTCGTAGTCGCCGAAATACTGATCCTCGGAAAGTTCGTATTCGCCGGCGCGGGTGAGCACCGGCCGCACGGTCATCACCACGATATCGTGGCGCCGCAGGTTGGTCTTTCCGAGCACCTGCTGAAGATGGAGCAGGCGGTTGTAGTCGCGCGCCGCCACCAGCACGCATCCGGGACGCGCCCGGATGGTTTCGCCGTCGACCTGCGGGTGGGTCTCCAGGTTGAACTGCTCGAGCTGGCCGGATTTGTTCCGGCCATGGCGCCGCCGGTTGATCCGCTCGGACACTGTGAACACCAAGAACAGCACCACGGTGAACGAGAAGCCCGAAATCGTGGCCACCTGTTTGGAGAACAGGTTGGCGATGGCCACCAGGGCCAGCACCAGCGTTGTCGCGCCCAGCCCGAGCGGAATCTCGACGCCGCGGATGCGTATGTTGAACGGGAACTTGTACTCCTGGTCGTGCCGCTGGTAGCGCAGCACCATCACGCCGATGGACTTCAGCAGGAAACTCCAGACCACCCCGAACGCGTAGGCCTCGCCCAGCA
>PLEM01000233.1 GCA_003137035.1 Bryobacterales bacterium
AATGGACTCCGCATTAAACCGCTTATGCGGTGCACCGCATAACAGGTTTGTGGTGATGATTGTGGAGTGGTGGCGATAGCGCTCTTCCATCAGTTTGAAGAAGATGTTACTCTGCTCGGGTTTCAGGTTTAAGTACCCGAGCTCGTCGATGAGAAGCACGTCCAACCGGGCCAGGCGTTTCAGCAGATGGCGCGTGGAGCGGTCGGCCAGCGACGCATACATCTCATCGAACAGATCCTGGGCGCGGACGAACTGGCAGCGATAGCCGTTCTCCAGCGCCTTCAGCAGCAGACCGCACGCCAGCCCGGTTTTCCCCCGTCCGGTTTCGCCGACCAGGACGATATTCTCCGCCTTGGCGATGAACTCCAGCTCGGCGAAGCCGCGGATCTGTTTGCGGTTCACGCCCGGCTGGCGCGCGTAGGGAAAGGTCTCCAGCGTCCAGCGCTCGGGCAGGTTGGCGCGCCGGATGCGCCATTCCAGGGCGCCCTCCTGCTTGGCCTGCCACTGCGCGCGCACCAGGCGAGTGACAAACTCCGAGTAACTGATATCGTCCTGGTCGGCCGAGCGCAACTGTTCGTCGTAGATCTCCAGGATGCGCCGCAGTTTGAGATTCTTCAGCAGTTGTTCGAGTTCTTCAGTCATCCGGCGGTCCTTCTTCCAGCAGAAAGTATTCGCGCGCCACGCGGCGCAGGATCATGCGCTCCAGCCGGTCCAGGTCGTAGAGGCCGTAACGGGCGGCTTCCCGCACGGCGCCCAGCAGCGGCTCCCGCGGATACTCCCGCACCAGGCGCAGCAGTTGCCGCAGGACCAGCGTGACCAGCTTGCGGCTGCGTTGCTTCAGCCCAGCGACATACTCCGCCAGCTCGGGCGCGGCCGTTACGATGGCCTGCTCTTCGGGATGCGGATCCGGGCGCGGCGCCCCTTGTCCGCGGGGCGGCCGGTGCCCGGCCAGCATGATCCGCTGGTGCTCGGCTTCGGCCACGCGGCGGTGCGTAACCAGACGGCGGGCGTCGAGTTGAATCTCGATCTGGTCCTTGGTTTCGCGCACTTCCACGCGGCGGCCGATCCAGTCCACCGGGACCGAGTAGCGGTTGGTGTGCAGCGCGATGTAGCCTTCCACGTCCACCAGCCGCTGATGCAGCCGGTAGACCTCGGGAATCCAGGCCGGCAGCGGCCTCAGGTGCAGGCGCTCCAGGGCGAATAACTCGCGCGGAACGGTCCGGATATGTTTCTTGTAAGTCGAGTTGACTTTGTCGCACCACTGGCGCGCCTGCTGGTTCAAGTCCTCCCACCCGGCGAATGCGCGCCCCGCCAGGAAGTTATTCTCGATGAAGCTGAACGGCCGCTCGACCCGCGCCGAGCGGTTGGCGTCGCCCACTTCGTGCGCCGCGAAACGGAAGCCGAAGCGTTCGGCGAAAGCGGCCATCTCGGGCACCGGAACCATCTCGCGCCCCGTGCCGCGCAGCACCACCACGTGCGTGTTGTCGATCATGACCCGGCCGGCGGCGCCCGAAAAGTAGCGCAGCGCGTCGGTCAGAAACACCTTGCAGTCGAAGCGCTGGAACGTGGGGTAGCACTGGAAGAACAGCATCCGCGAGTAACACAGCACCGCCGATGCCGTCTGCACTTTGCGTTTCCTGCCGCCCAGCTCGACCTCGTGCGGCGAGGTGTCGTGCTGCAGCTCCTCGCCCGGTTGGAACTCGTAGCGGCCCGCGGCCACCACCGGCTCCTGGCCGATTCCGTGCCGGCGGCAGAAGGCCGTCAGCGCCTGGTAGGACAGCGCCGCTCCACCGGCCACCAGCTCTTCATGGACCCGGACCAGGTTGCCCTTGCACTGGTGCAAAAGCTCCAGGATCTGCCGGCGGTAGGGCTCGGCTTTCTCGGCCCGCTCCAGCTCCGGCACTTCCGCCGAGCTGGACCGCAGCACGCGGCGCACCGAGAGCCGCGATACTCCCAGCACCCGCGCGATCTCGCGCCGGCTCACCTTCTGGCCGGCCAGTTCCAGAATCGTGGTTCGTTGACTGTGACTCAACATGCTCTTGCTCCCGTGGAATCTTCGCGGCCAGGCGGCGGAGCTGCTCTTCGGCGCGCTCGATGCTTCGCCGTGCGCTCTCGCATTCGCCGCGATCCATGACCTGCGCGGCGCCGGCCAGCCGGCGGCTGGCCCGCTCGGCGATCGCCGCCACCATCTCCAGATCGCGCAGCAGTTCGGAGGTTGCCGATATCGGCTGCCGTTGCGCTTTCAGAAACAACCGCGGCTCCGCCAGAATCCGCTGCCGCACCGGCGGCGCCGCTCCGCGCCAGGCCGCATACAACTGGCCCGCTTGGCGGCTCGTGAAACGATGCGCCGCCAGCACCGCCGCCATCCGCTGGCAGTCCTCCGCGTTGGCGCGCGCCATCGGCGCCAGATACTTCATCGCCACGTGCGCCGCGATAGCGCCCGCCCGCACCTGCTGCTGCACCGCCTCCGGCAGCAGTTCCACCAGCGCCAGCCGCCGCGATACCCAGCTCACGCTGCGATCGAACCGCCGCGCCAGCTCTTCCAGTCCGTAGCCGAAGCGCCGCTCCAACTCCGCCAGCAGCCACCCTTCTTCCAGCGCCGTCTCCCGCTCGCCCATGCGCAGCGAGCGCGCCAGCACCAGCGCTTCGGCCTCGCTCAGCGGCCAGACCACCGCTTCGACTGTGTCCCGGCCCAGTTGCTCCAGCGCCGCGACGCGCTGGTAGCCGTCGATGACCAGGTAACAGTCGGGCGCGCCCGCGACCGCCACCACCACGATGGGAGTCTGCTGGCCCGTGGCCGCCAGCGACGCCAGCAGCCGCCGCTCGCGGTCCGGATGCCGGGCCCGCAGGTGCTCCCCACGCCGATCCAGTTGATGAAACTCCAGTTGCACCGGGTTCTCCTGCCGCCCGGTTCAGTATGGGGCAGGCCGGATCTGGTCTTTCGCGGGTGCCAGGGGAAGTGTGCCGGGAACCCTCGTCGGATCAATGCGATGCGCCCGGAACTGGTCTTTCGCCGTGCGCAGTAGAAGTATGCTCAGAACTCCAATGAAATCAGCGCCTTTGGCCCCGAACTGGTCTTTCGCCACATCCCAGGGAAGTCGGTGGAGCGGGGCCGGCACCCGCACCGGCTCCGGCGGCGACTCGGCGGCGTTGCGCTTCAGGATCCGGTTGGCCCGGGCGTAGCCGCGGTTGGCCGCCGCCGCCCGCCACCGCGCCTGCGTCTTCTTCCGCCGCGCCGCCTGGCACTCCGGCTTCGAGCACGCGCGCTGCCGCGCCCCCACCCGCGGATCGGGTCGGAACCAGTGTCGGCAGATCGAGCAGGGACGCTTGCGGGCATCGGGCATGGGGATCGTTCCATGATCGCCGCCCCGCACCACCATGCCCGGATGATGGGTCAGTTATCGCAGAGGTGGGTCACTTCTGGAGAGCAGGGGTGGGTCAATTCTCGCGAGCGCCGAAGGGTTCTTGAGGCAGATTCCAGATGGGGCAGTGCAACTGACCGTGACCTCGCCACCGTACAACCTCGGCAAGGCGTATGAGAGGAGGGAAAGCCTCGAAGACTACCTGGCGTCACAACGCCAGGCGATTGCCGAGTGTGTGAGGGTGACTCGCTCAGGGGGGAGCATCTGCTGGCAGGTCGGTCCGCACATAGACAATCACGGACAAGTGATACCCCTGGACTTGCTGCTGTACCCGTTGTTCGCTGCGCATCAGAAGTCAGACGCGTTGCGCCTAAGAAACCGCATCGTGTGGCAGTACGCGCATGGGCTTCACTGCATACGGCGTTTTTCCGGGCGGTACGAAGTGATTCTCTGGTTCACGAAGGGAGATGATTACGTGTTCCATCTTGATCCTGTTCGTGTGCCACAGAAGTACCCCGGCAAGCGTTCGTACAAGGGCTCCAAACGTGGGGCGTATTCTGGAAACCCCCTCGGAAAGAACCCAGGCGACGTGTGGGACTTTCCAAGCGTCAAATCCAGCCACGTCGAGAAGACCATTCACCCATGCCAGTTCCCAGTCGAACTGCCAGCCCGCCTAGTACTCGCGCTTAGCAACGCCGGGGATTTGATCTTGGATCCCTTCCTTGGTTCGGGAACTACGGCTGTTGCTGCTGTGCTGCACGGTAGGCGTGCTGCTGGTTCGGACGTCATAAAGGAATACGTAGATATCGCACGGAAACGCGTCATCCACGCTGCGCGGGGGACGCTTCGGATCCGACCGCTTGGTCGGGAAATCATCCTATACTCGCCGAACTCGGATCTGACGACTCCCCCGCCAGGTTTCCGTTTTCCTCGCTCCCCCGGCGACCAGCTCGCATGCCCTGGTATTCCTGATTCGCAATCTCCGGTGCCAGCGCACGCATAACCTGAGGCTCCAGCTTCATGCGACTTTCCTCCACGTAGGACCGGAGGCTGCCGATAGGGTCGGCAGGGTCGATCTGCAAACCGCTGGCACCGCCAGCCATGTGCTTCATAGTGGCGGCGTGGTACACTGCGACCTCGACGACGACTGCCGCCGCGCGCATCTGGGCGATGGGGTCGACCTCAAGCCGTTCGTCAAAATCGGCCTGAGTCTCACCAAAGATCTGCCGGTGTAGGGCGTATCCAGAGTTAACATATAAGATGTCTCCGGCAACATCTCCCAGCACCGGGCGGTCAAGATCGTAGTACCAGAAGTTCCTGAATCTCTCGTCCCCTGGTTGCCGTTCGAATTTCAGTCGGCACTTGGCGAATGCGAATTGGCCGTCGCGCCGCTTGGCCTTGGCGCACAAGGTGGCACGCTGTCCCCATCCGCTCCCTCGAAACTTGACTGGGACGCGTGCAACATTCCATCCTGTCACGAGATGCACCTGGCTGACCTTAACCTGCGTGCGAGGTGTCCCCTCTCCAAGGGCGATGTTGCCTACTGCCTCCTCGAGCCAAAAGGTCACCTCCGGCATGCCCGTGAATGCGTCGAGGTTGACTAGGAGCGTTGCAGTGTTCTGTCGGTTGGGATCACCTGAGAATCGCGAGGCCGTGAACTCGAGATTCTCGGGTGGTCGAAAGACAGGCGGATCCTGGACGTCTAGCACCTGCAGACGCGCGCTAAATTCCTCGCCACGTTTCCCAAGGGTGACAGCGGTTATGGTCCCCTTTTGACCCTTGACGTCGCAGGTCGCTTTCAGGTCGATTCGGTGGTGGCGCCCACTCTTCGGAAACCGCACAATCTCGGACTCCGGCTCAATCTTGATCATGGAGTTGTCGCTCTCAAAAAGGAGGATTTCCCCGTTTGCCACCTTCGCGGGGTCCACGCACACATAGACCCGTCGGGGTGCGCCGGCGTAGAGGTGCACCGAATTCACACTGAAATACAGTGGCGCGTCGGGCGGAGGGGGTGGGAGCTTCGGGCCGTCACCTGGGTCGTCAGTTTCCGTCTTGTTGAATTGATTGATGGCCTTGAGCGCCTCCTTGATCCGCCGGTCGAGCTTCTGGGACCGACTGACGTCGCCTTTCTTCTGCCGCTTCTCTTCCGCCTCGTAGACCGCCTTGACGTGGTGGCCAACCAAGCTGAACAAGCGCTGTGTTAGTTCGTGCTTTCGATCGAACCCATCTCGCGTAGCTGTCAAGACCGCGACGGCCTCATCGGCTTCGAGCTTTGCCTCGAGCACCGCACGTATGCCTGAAATCCTCACGACGCCGTAGATGTGCTTGAGGTAAGGGCTCTTTTCGTACTCTGGAAGCAAAGTCAGGTCCAGCACCGCGTCATTGTCGTCTGTGAAGAGCAGGCCGTTCTCGCGGTGGTCGATGTGCTCCGGGTCACTCTGCAGGGGAACGTCGGATCGGGCGACCAGGATGTCGACGGGCAGTCGATCCTGGTCGACCGAAAGGCCGCCTTGGAACCGGCCAAGGACAGTGCCGATTGGAAAGTCGTAGGAAAGCGAGTCGCGGTGCAGTCCGTCAACCCGGCGCCTCTCAACCACCACGTTGGTGTTCGGATCAGCGGCGATCAGCCGCATCATGTAGAACCGACTCAGTCTCGCGACTATCTGATCCTCTTGGGGGATCGAGGTCCCATCCCTGAGTCTGAACTGAACCACTGTGCCAGAACCCAGGATATCCTCGGGCAGATCATGGGAATCAAGGAGGCCTCTGGTCGCGCGTCCCAACTCCTCTGCATCACAGATTGCGTCTTTCTCCCAATACAGTCGGCATCGGGAGAGCTTGCCATCCTTGACCGAGTAGATGACGGATTCCTCATGGTACAGGAGCACGTCCAGCGCGCCGCGTCCAAACAGACTCCTGGTCTTCTCGCCCCTGGCTTTCGAGGCAGCGTAGTTGCTGAACTTGTCCTCGAGCTCGGCGCGTGTCATCCCGAGTCCGGCGTCAATCACCCTGCACACGCGGGCGTGTGGACCTGAGGTCGTGAGTTGGACCAGGATCCTTCGCTTGTGGAGCTTCGGCAGGCGAGCGCTCAGCTCCGAGCTATCCAACCGGTCTCCGGGAGAGAGCTTAAGGAGCTCGTTCACAAGGACGGCGGCGTGTGGAACAGCCGCCCGTTTCTTGAGGATGGAGTCCGAGTTAGTTACGGGTTCAGTTATCGACTTGAGGAAGTTACGGCCTACGGCCGAATTGACCGATCGCCTCTTCTCGCGGGCCGCCCACTCGATGATCTTCTTGGACATGTTGTTGTCAGCCTCTCGACACAATCATTCGCGCCAACCGGTGAATGCCAAAGGGAAGGACCGCCGAACGTCGGACAGAAATTGCAGCACCTCATCGTCCTTTGCATCGCTCGCACTTCGCTCCAAGTCGTTGAGGAGCTTCTGCCGGATCCTGGGCGGAGTGTGGTCGAAGATCCCCAGGAGGGAGTGTACGTGTATCAGGTCGCGCTCAGACATTGAGCCCGACTGCCACTTTACGAAAAGCTTGCTGCCACGTGCCCGCTGTACTTCGCGCTCCGGTTCGATAGACCGGGCACGGCCGCCCGCACGAGGTGTGAGGTTCGTGGGCAGTTGCTGCCCCAAGAGTTGCCCACTCTGGGCGGCAGGTGGGCCAAGCTTAGCAATGAGTTCCTGCGCAAGTCGGATGCCGCTGTCGTTGAGGCTGAAACCTTTGCTCGCCGCCCCCGTCAGCCAATTGCGATACTTGGGTTGGCCTTGCAGCAAGGAGCGGTTGGTTCGAAAAGCATCGGGGTACTCGGGAAAGCCGACCATACCGAATTTCTTAGGGAACAGGCGCCAGTTCAGCACGGCGACTGCCTCGATCGAGCGGCGGAGCTCCCACTGATGGAGCCAGTAGAGGCTGTAGACAGTGAGCGCGGCCAGTGATATGTCCCCATAGAGAGCCGCGTCTTTCGGCACCACCTTGACGAGGTCGTGCTCGTGCGTGATCTGAATCTTGCTCATCCTCTTCGATTGCCCCCGGTCCCCTCGGGGGGCTTCGCTTGGAAGGCACGGCCAAAATCAGTGATTGTGTACGACACTCGCAGACCATCCCGTATCCTTCTGACAAGACCGAGATCCGCCATCCGCGAGACGGCACCAGACCTTTGGGAACAAAGGAACGACTTGCTTAAGGCACTTGCTACATCCTCCGGTATGTACTTCTGAAGAGCCGCATCGAGGTGGTCCGGGGTATTGGCGCCCGAAGAGATGGCGGCAAGAATCGCGCGATAGGCGAAGTCTTCGGTCGGGACTGAGCGGTGGATGTGGTTCAGGAGGAACTCTCTTTCAACCGAAGTGAGTCGCTCTGTGCCATTACAGGTGCTGTCCGCGTCGTCAGCACGGTCGAGGATGGGATTCGTTAAGACAGCGAAGTCCCAGCCGATTTCGGTCAATGAGATGCAGGTATCCTTGTCTCCACTCCTGTTAACCAGCTTCAAGCCCACCAACAATCCAGAGAGGTGGCCTTGGCCGTCAATGCTACCGACGAAGTGACTAGCGTATCGGAGGCGGCTCTTCTCAGCATCCACTCCGCCGCTCGGAAAGCCTGTTGAGAGGGCATCGTCGCGCCCCAGGCCATAATGCCGGTCCAACCAGGCGAGGGATTCTCGGAGGGCGGCGGCTTGGCACGCAATCTGTACGCCTACTTCTTCCACTGGCAGGCCAGAGTCCCTGCCCTTAAGCAGATGCGCCAGTGCTCTGCAGTTTGCCTTGGCGGGCAACACCTTGTTGTATTGTCCCAAGAGCCACCTGTTAAGAGGAGTAGAATCACCGTCTTCGGACTCCATGCTCGGGGGAGGCGCGAGCCAACTTGGCGCAGCGTCAGAATCCGGCCGCAGAAACAGCTCGGGGATTGCGGAAGCAGGATTCCTGGTTTGTTCTGCACTCCTGGACGAAGCACCGCCCCGGCGTGAAGCCGAATCTCGTGAACCGGCTTCCCCCGGAGCTAGCGAGCTTCCGGGAGAAATCAGCAGGCCGCCGCTCCTCCGGGCGTGTTCCTGGAGCGCCAGTTGATTCGCCACTGCAATCTCCACTGCCTCCGCATAGTCGGTGTAGCCCCCGATGTCAAGCAGTTTGTCGAGGGCCTTCTTGGTACGTTCGGAACAGTCGAAGCAGATGACCATGAGCCACAGTATAGCAACACATCAATACACTGTCAACAGTAAAAATTATACTGTATACAGTACATAGCCTACTGAGCGGGCAATGAGCCTGTCTCCGACGTCGACGGCTCGCACATCCGCACCCTCCTGCTCACCTTCTTCTACCGCCAGATGCAGGAGCTCATCATGCGCGGCAACGTCTTCGTGGCCCAGCCGCCGCTGTACCGCATCA
>PLEM01000487.1 GCA_003137035.1 Bryobacterales bacterium
GCTGCGCGGGAAGGTCATCTGGTTCCTGCTGACCTGCCGGCCGGACCTGCTCCCAGTGGACTTGAAGCGGCAGGGCCGCGCCGAGGAACACATCGCGCTGTTCTATCCCGAGAGCGACGAAGAGCGCCTGGCCATGTTCCGCGCCATGCAGAAGAAGACCGGCACGCAGGTGGCCTCCCCCGACGCCGAGAAACACTTCCTGGCCAATTGCGCCGGGCTTTCGGGCGCCGACATCGAGGCCGTGCTGATCCGCGCGCGCATGCGCAGCGCGCTGGAAAACGAAGCGGCCGTCGAACTCGACGATCTGAAAGCCGCGCTGGAGGACTTCATCCCGCCGTCGTATCCCACCGAAATCGAGCTGCAAGTCCTGGCCTCCGTGCTGGAGTGCACCAGCCGCGGCCTGCTTCCCGAGAAGTACCGCAACGCCGACCGCGCCGAGCTGATCCGCCGCGNNCAAGTA
Organism: Bryobacterales bacterium; assembly: GCA_003137035.1. Lineage (GTDB taxonomy): Bacteria > Acidobacteriota > Terriglobia > Bryobacterales > Bryobacteraceae > Fen-330. Next base: position 461 of record PLEM01000487.1, read on the forward strand.
CCTCTTCAGACCCGCGAGGCGGCGGGGCTCAAGCCCCGCGCGGGTTAAAACCCGCCCTCCAGTTCTGTGTCGCGCGACTGACCTTCGCGCCGCCGCGCGTGGTTCCCGTGTACGCTGTTAGCTGAGGCTTACATGAAACTACGCGAGATTGCCGAGGCGCTGGGATGCGAGGTGGTGGGCGACGGGGAACTCGAGATCGCCGGCCTGGCCCCCATCGAGCAGGCGGGCCCGAGCGAGCTGACCTTCCTGGCCAACCCGAAGTATGCCCACAAGGTGAAGCACACACGCGCCGGCGCGATCCTGGTCGCCGCAGCGGTGCGGGATCTGCCGATCGCGAGCTTGGTGTCGACGAATCCCTACCTGGACTTCGCGCGGGCGCTCGAGCTGTTCTACCAGCCGCCGCGGCCCGCGCCGGGCATCCACCCGCTCGCCTGGATAGCGCAGTCGGCGCAAGTCGGCGAGGGCGCTTCCATCGGGGCGTTCGCCGTGGTGGGCGAGCGCGTGAAGATCGGGCGCAACGCGGTGCTGCATCCCCACGCGGTGATCTACGAAGGCGCCGAAATCGGCGACGATTTCTACGCGCATTCCCACTCCGCGGTGCGAGAGTTCTGCCGCATCGGCAACCGCGTGATCCTGGGCAACGGCGTGGTCGTCGGCGGCGACGGTTTCGGCTTCGCGCACAAACCCGACGGCTCGCATTACAAGATCGCGCAGTCTGGCGTCACGGTGATCGAAGATGACGTGGAGATCCAGTCGCTCAGCTCGGTGGACCGTGCCACAATTGGAGAAAGCAGGGTCAAGAGGGGGGCCAAAATCGATACCCTGGTCCAGGTCGGCCACGCCTGCGTGGTAGGTGAGAACAACATCATCTGCTCCCAGGTGGGCCTCGCCGGCAGCACGGTGCTGGGCCGCAACGTGTTGCTCGCCGGGCAGGTCGGAGTTTCCGGCCATCTCACCATCCACGACAACGCGGTGGTCTACGCGCAGAGCGGCATCGGGGGCGACGTGAAGGAAGGTAGCGTCGTGGCCGGCTCTCCCTCGTTCGACGCCAAGGACTGGCTGCGCGCCGTGACCGCCTTCCCCAAGCTCCCGGAGCTGCTGAGGACCATCCGGGATCTCAAGAAGCGAGTCGAGCAGCTCGAAAAGAACCAAAGCAATGCGTGACATCCAACACTCCGACGTACCAGTTGCCTACAAGAACCAGCAGTTCCTGGACAGCGCGGACGCGCGCGGGCTGCGCATCCTCTCGGAGTACCTCGAGCCCCTGTCCCACTTCCGGCGTGAGAAGATCCGCGACACCATCGTGTTCTTCGGGTCGGCGCGGGTGCACGAGGCCGGCGGGCCTCTGGCGCGCTATTACGAGGAAGCCCGCACCTTGGCGCGCCTGCTGACGGAGTGGAGCGAGGAAATCCGGCACCTGAGCCACCGGTTCGTGGTGTGCAGCGGCGGCGGACCGGGCATCATGGAGGCGGTCAACCGCGGGGCCCACGATGCGAACGGCAAGACCATCGGCTTGAATATCGGCTTGCCGTTCGAGCAGCACCCGAACCCTTACATCACGCCGGAACTTTGCTTCGAGTTCCACTACTTCTTCATGCGCAAGTTCTGGTTCGCCTACCTGGCCAAGGCCCTGGTGGTCTTTCCGGGCGGTTTCGGGACGCTCGACGAGCTGATGGAACTGCTGACGCTGGCGCAGACCAAGAAGCTAGATAAGAAGATGGTCATCGTCCTCTACGGCGCCGACTATTGGAAAGAGGTCATCAACTTCGACGCCCTGGTGCGCTACGGCACCATCGCCCAAGAGGACTTGAACCTGTTCCAATATGCCGACGAGCCTGAGACCGCGCTCGCCATCCTGAAAGAGGGTCTGACCAGGTACTACCTGAAGCCCGACCATCCGCTCCCCGTCGAGGAGAGCGAAACTCCGGCCATCGCCAAGACCGCTATCCCCGAGGCAGGCCCGACGAAGTAACCGTCACTGTTCCCGCAGCGTGGCGACCGGGTCGATTCGGGTTGCCTTGCGTGCCGGGAGGTAGCAGGCGAGGAGCGCCAGGGCGGCCAGCAGCACCGGCGCGCCGACCACCAGAAGCGGATCGTTGGTGCGCGTTTGAAAAACGCTCGCCAACTGGGCGGTGACGCTCGATGCACCGCGAGCGATCGCCGCCGCGCCGCCAAAGCCGAGCAGCGATCCGGCCGCGACGAGGGCAATTCCCTCGCGCAGCACCAACCTCGAGACCTGGCCGCCACGCGCGCCCAGCGCCATGCGGATACCGATCTCCTTCCGCCTTTGCGCCACCGCGTAGGCGGTCACCCCGCCGAGGCCGACGCAGGCAAGCAGCAGCGCAAGCAGCGCCAGGACCACATAGATTGAGGAACTCCATTGCACGAACGAGTTCATCCGGTCGAGGTTCTCCCGCATGGTTTGCACATTGAAGACGGTGAGATCGGGATGGAGCGACGCCAATTCGTCGCGCAGGGCGGCGAGCGTTGCCCGGCCCGCCGTGCCACGCACCAGCACGGTGGCGCGGGGGGCCCGGGTCCGGGCAAACCAGCCGGCCGTGAGCGGCAGAAACACCGTCGCCACGGGCTTGGGCGGAAGAAACCCGGAGCGCGTATCGCGTGTGACGCCGATCACGGTGTAGGCGAAACCTTCCTCGCGAATGCGGCGGCCAATCGGGTCCTGGGCGCCGAACAACGCGCGCGCGGCGCTTTGATTGATTATGGCGGGGGTCGCTGTTCCCGGCGGCGCCTCGCTTTGTTCGTCCCGGCGATCGAACTCGTGCCCGCGCACCAGCGGCGCGCCGAGCGTGGCGAAGTAGTTCGCGCCGATTCGCTCGCGGAAGACCCCGCTCCAAACCGCGCGCTGGTCCCCTTCTTCGGTGGGAGCCGAGACCCGGGTATTGGGCTGGTCGGCCCTCAGGTTGGCGAAGGGCACGCCGCCAGCCAGGGCTACCGCTTGAACGCCGCTCACGCGCGACAGTTGCTCAGGCAGCTTGGAGAATAGCGCCTCCAATCGTTCCCCCGCATACCCGTCGCGTACTGGGTCGATCGAGAAGAGGTCGAGATCGGTGGCATCGAAGCCAGGATCGAGCCGGGCGGTGTGTTGGTAGCCCGTGACCATGTAGACGGTCACCAGCAGGAGCATCAGGGATGCGGCCACCTGGTAGACCACGAAGAGGTTGCGCAGGCCGAACCGCCGATAGCCGCGGAGCGGCGCCTGAGCGCCTTCTTTCAGCGCGGGACCAATGTTGGTGCGCGCCGAGGACAGCGCCGGCGCCAGTCCGAATCCCACGCCGGTCACGAACGAGATCGCCAGCGTGAAGGCTAGAATGCGGAGATCGGGATACAGGTCCATCCGAAAGGGCGTCTGCGAGGGCATCGGGAGGGAGGACATCATGTGGGCGATCCAGTAGGCCAGCACGATCCCGGCAAGGCCACCTGCCAGCGAGAGGAGAATGCTCTCCGTCAGAAACTGGCGGACCAGGCGCGCCCGGCTGGCGCCCAGCGAAAGCCGGACGGCGATCTCGCGCCTCCTCTGGGTGCCGCGCGCCAGCAGAAGATTGGCCAGGTTCGCGCACAGCAGCGACAGGACAATGGCCCACAAGACGAAATTGAAGCTGTATACGAACGCGCGTCCCTCGGGTGGGAAAAGCATGATCGTGCCAGCCGGCATCAGGCGCAGTTGCCGGCCCTGGCGATCACGGTCGCGGTCCGGATCGGGCGTCTGCCGATCCAGTGCGCGGGTCACCCCGTCGAGAGCAGCTTCGGCCGCGGGTATGGTTACGCCGTGCGGCAGGCGGAGCACCATGTGGAAGATCTCGAGGTTGCGGCGGTGCAGGGGATCGCCGTCGAGTTCCGGCGCCACCGCAGAGCCGCACGTCACCGGCACGAACAGGTCGGCGGGATTCCACGGCCACATGCCCAGGAAATCCTTGGGCGCGATGCCGACGATGGTTGCCATCTGGCCATTCAGCCGCACTGAGCGCCCTAGGGCCTGCGGGTCCGAGTTCAAGTACGTGCGCCAGAAGCGGTCGCTCACCACCACTACCGGCGTCATGCCCGGCTTCTCGGTTTCCGCCCGAAAGAAACGTCCCGCTGCCGGCGTTACTCCGAGGGTGGAGAAATACTCGGGCGAAACCAAGTGCCCGTAGAACCGCTCCGCTCTGGCACTCTTGTCGCCAGTGCGCGCCACGGCGAATGGCACCGAGGTGAGGAAGGCCGTCGCCTCAACCGCCACCTGCCGCTGGTCGCGATAGTGCTCGAAATACGGGTATGAGACCTGCCTCCGCGGAGTAAGGAGCGCGGCCGGATCGCGCGCGCCGGGAAGCGGTCCCAGCATGGCATTCGAGCCGCACAGCATGACGCTGCACATCCCGATCCCGATCGCCAGCGACAGTATGCCGACTGCCGTGAACCCGGGTGACCGCGCCAGCACCCGCGCGGCGTAGATCGCGTCCTGCCGGATCTCGGCGAGATACTCGACGGGCAGCCGCAGGGCAATGTCGAGCAGCAACCTCACCAGGCCCAACAGGCCGTACCGCCGCCAGGCTTCCGGCACGGCGTCTTCGCCCATCCGGTCCAGGTCCTCTCCGTAGACCATCCGGAACTCGTGAGGATAGGCGTTGGCCAGACGCCGGTAGAGGACCAGGCCGAGGCTTAGTTTGGGATCTCTTGACACAACGATATATATATCGCATAATACTGAGTCGGCGTCAAGAGGCTTATGACTGTATTCGGCGGCGTGCTTCTCTACCTGAGTCTGATCGGCGTATTCGCCGGCATCGCTTCGCTCCTCAGGCCACTCCGGTTCCTGGGCATTCGCAGCCGGAAGACAGGCCTGCTCGTCCTGGCCCTCGGTCTGGTGGGGTTCATGACCGGCGTCTATCTGCCGGTCTCCGCGACGCGGGTGGAAACCGTCCGCACGCGTCTGGACGAGTTCGCGCCCGTCTTCCAGTTCAGCGAATTCCACAGCATTTCCATCACCGCGCCCAAAGATCGGGTCTACTCGGCGATTTGGGCGGTGACTCCCGAGGAAGTCCGGTTCTACAAAACGCTCATGGGGATGCGGTTTCTCAATACTCCCGAGCGCCGGCCGATCCTCGAGTCGTTCACCGCGGAGGGGTTTCTTCTGCTCGCGGACGATCCGGGCCGCGAAATCGTGATTGGCCGCGCCGGGGACGGGCGTACGGCAAAGAAGTTGACACCAGATGAGTTCAAAGCGCTCCAACAGGCCCCGCCAATCAAGATCGCGATGAACTTCCGCATCCAGGAGGTGGACGCCACCCATTGTGTGCTGACGACGGAAACCCGCGTCTATGCGGTCGGCACGCACGCCCTGCGGGGGTTCGCCACGTACTGGCGCATGATCTATCCCGGAAGTTCGTTGATCAGGAGTATGTGGTTGCGCGCCATCAAGCTGCGGGCGTCATGAAGAACCCTTACAACATCGATCGCCGCTTCGCCACGTTCCGCCGGACTCAGGCCCGCTTGCCTTTGCGACCGAGTTCCGCCGATGCTTCCTTCCCGATCTGATCGAGGCCCTCTCTCACGGCGTCCCGCAACCACTTGAGCTTGGCCCGCTCTTCCTGCTTGCGTCGCTCGATCAGCCGCAGGCCTTCACGTACCACCTCACTGGCGCTGCCATAGCGGCCGGAACCCACTTCGGCTTCGATGAAACGGTCGAAGTGCTCCGTCAAGTTGATATTTCGGGTCGGCATTGCGTCCTCGAAGCCATCTTGGCAGGACTGGCAAAAATTGCCAATCACGCAACAGCGCTGGCGACATGTCTGCAGGGGGCCGGCAGCGAAGTCGCGGCGTCCCCCCGGTCGCGTTATGCTCGAAGGAACCTATGAGCCGAATCGCGTGTCTGCTGCTGGTCGCCTCAATCTCCGCCTTTGGCAAGGCGGTTGTGTTCTGGGAGCCGGGTTTCCCCGCGGTTGAGACCGTTGCGCCGCCGAAGAACGTCCTCGAGCAGGCGCTTTCGCCGTTGCATCCCGTCTTTGCCGGGGTCGCCGACCTGGGGCGCGCCGGCGTTCTCGGCGACGGTGACCTTCTGGTGCTGCCCTACGGATCGGCGTTCCCGGCCGACGTCTGGGCTGCCATTCAGAACCACCTCGAACACGGGAATCTGCTCACCATCGGTGGCCGGCCGCTCGCGGTTCCGGTATGGCGGGACGGAACGAGTTGGCGGTCCGGGCAGCCCGGGAACGCCTACTCGCGCTTCATCGGGATAGAACATACCTACGTCGCCCCCAACATCGCGGGCAGCTTTCAATGGGACTCCAGTGTGCCGTTCCAATCCGCGGGGATCGCCGTGCGACGGGTCTTCGTGATGGCCGCGGCCTGGGGCGACCGCCGGCGGCGCGGCCTCGGCTTCCTGGTCAACTCCGCCGGCGACCGCGTCGCGGCTCCGGTGGTCGCCGACGATGTGTTCGCCGATTCGGAGACAACGCCGGTCGCCCGGCGCGTCTTTCTCAACTTCGAAGTCGAACCCGACTACTGGTCTTCTCACCAAGGCGCGCGCCTGCTCACTGACACCGCCGCCTTCGCCGCGCGCGGTCCGACGCGCCTGTGGATCGATCTGTACAGCCTCACACTCGACCCCGGCGATCGGGTGTCGGCTACGGTGGACTTGCTCCGCCGCCCGGGCGCTCCCGGCAGCGTCCGCCTCGATCTGCTGCGCGACGAGCGGGTGCTGGCATCCGCGGAGTTCCGCTGCGGCGAAGCGCTGCACCAGCAGGTCGCCTTCGCGCCGGCTCTTGCGGAACCCGGCCTGTACGCCGTGCGCGCCACGCTCTCCATCGATGGCTCCGTGGCCGAGAAGTACACGACCGGCTTGTGGGTGCGCGACGACAAGCTGCTTCGCTCCGGCGCGGCGCTCGAGGCCGGGCGCGACTACTTCCGGCTGGATGGAAAGCCCTACCTGCCGGTCGGCGCCAACTACTTCTCGACAGACCCGTTCGGCGCCGGTTTTTGGACCGGCGGCAGCCTGGGCGGCAACGCCTGGACCTGGGAACAGGATTTCGCCGAAATGGAACGCCACGGCGTGACCATGATTCGGACCGGCATCTGGCTCAATCGCGGCCTGTACCTCGACCCGGTCGCGGGCGCGGCGGAAGAGCGTTTGCTACGCGCCATCGAGGCGTTCCTGCACTCGGCGGCGCGGCATCGCATGCAGGTGATCTTCACCTTCTCGGCTTTCGATCCGCAGACCACCGAGCACGCCTCCGGATCGCAGGACCCCATCCGCCTGGCCCCGGGGCGAAATCCGTACACCGACCCCACCGCCATCCGCGCCCAGGCCTCCTGGGTGTCCTCGATCGCCGGGCGCTTCAAGGACGTCCCGTTTTTCAGCTTCGATCTGATCAACGAGCCGAGCTTTTCCAACCCGCGTCGCCTCTGGCGCGGCAACACGCCCAACAACGATCCAACCGAGCTCGCGGCGTGGCGGGAGTGGCTGGCCAAGCGATACCCGTCCGTGACCGACATGGCGGCGGCGTGGAACGTGCCGGCCACGGAGTTCGCCTCCTTCGCGGCGGTTCCGCTCCCGGACTCCGCCGATCTCTCGCTGGTCCGCTCGGGGAACTCGAAGCTGGTGCGCGCCGTCGACTACAATCTGTTTGCGCAGGAGGCCTTCCGCCGCTGGGCCGCGGAAATGGTGCGCGCCATCCGCGCTGCTGGGGCGACGCATCCGGTGACGGTCGGCCAGGACGAGGGCGGCGTCGCGGACCGGGTGCTGAACCACTTCCTCGCCGACTCTGGCGTCGATTACACCACCAATCACACCTGGTGGCGCGATGACGCGCTGCTGTGGAACTCCCTCGCCGCCAAGCGCGTGGACAAACCGAATCTCATCGAGGAGACCGGACCGCAGCCCGCCTGGTCCATGGACACTGCCTGGCGCTGGGATGAAACCAACGCCCTGCCGTTGCTCGAACGCAAGCTGGCGCTGGGCTTCGCCTCCGGGAACGCCGGCTCGTTGCACTGGGGCTGGGAGCGCGGGGACACCTTTGGCCTGATGCGCGCGGATGGCTCGTTCAAGCAGTGGGTGGACGTGCTTTCCGGCCTGGCCCGTTTCGCCAGCGACGCACAGCCTTACGCCACCGAGGTGCGGCTGCCCGAGATCGCGCTGGTGCTGCCGCAATCGCTTCAGCTCTCGGTTTTCAGCAACTGGGCGGTGGACGCCCAGCAGAAGAGCGTGCGCGCACTCTACCACGTGGCCCGTGCCTCGGCGTACGTCGTGGGCGAGTACCAGATCAAGCTGCTCGGCAATGCGAAACTGATCGTGGTGCCCGCGCCCTGGATCATGCGCCAGGAAGCCTGGGACGCGCTCATGGCGAAAGTGAGGGCGGGCGCCACGCTGCTAATCTCTGGCCGCATCGACGCGGACGAACACTTCCAGACCGTGGAAGGGCGCGGCTATGCGCACGCGCTGCTCGCCACCCGCGACAACGTGGTCGAGTGGCCCGGCGGCTCGGCTCGCCTCACCTACAGTGGCGACAAAACCACCTACGCCGAACGCGGGGTCTTGCCGGAGGGAACCTTCCTGGAAAAGCAGGTGGGGCAGGGCCGCATCCTGTACTTCGCTCTGCCGCTCGAGTTTGCCGACGAGGTGGAGTCGATCGGCCGCATCTACCGCTACGCGATCGCGCGGGCCGGCGTCCAGGACGTCTACGAAACCAGTTGCCAGGATCCGGGCATCCTGATCTGCCCCACGCGATTGCCCAACGCGACGCTGTACGTGCTGACCTCGGAGACCTCCACGCCCGCCGCCTGCACCCTCCGCGATGTGGCCAGCGGCGCCCGTGTGCCCGTCGCGCTACCCCCGGGCCGCGCCGCCCTAATCTTGATCGACGCCCAAGGCCGAATCGCCGCCCACTACGGAAACCGAAACCCGTGACAGTACACTCAATCACCGATTTTCATGGAAGCTCTGGGAGCGCTCCAAACCGCTGTGCCGCAAGCGGTCCCTGGAGTCCCTGGGAAATCGGTGAATGAGTATACTGTCACCGGTTTTCGGTATATTCATATGGTGATCCGCAGCGCTATCGTTCCCGTGGCGGGAATTGGAACCCGCCTGTTACCTGCCACCAAGTCCCAGCCCAAGGAGATGCTGCCGGTGGCCCGCAAGCCTATCGTGCAGTATGTGGTCGAGGAGCTTTCGGCCAACGGCATCGACCAGATCCTGTTCATTACCGGACGCAACAAGACCTCCATCGAGGACCACTTCGACAGCGATCCGGAACTCCTGCGCGCGCTCAGCTCGGCCAACAAGCAGGAACTGCTGGGAGAGCTGGCCTTCGAAGATCTGAAGGCGCGCTTCTTCTACACGCGCCAGCGGTTCCAGCGGGGGCTCGGCGACGCCGTCCTATGTGGCGAGAATTTCGCCGGGGAGGAACCGTTCGTGGTGGCGCTCGGCGACTCCATCCTGGGACTGCACGCCAACTCCCGCACAGTGGGCCGGATGGCCGAGTTGTTCGCCTCCAAGCGGGCCAGTTGCATCGTCGCGGTCGAGGAGGTGCCCCCGGACCAGACGGTCCACTACGGCATCGTGCGCCCCGTGGAGAGCGACGGCGACTGTTTTCGAATCGCGAACCTGGTCGAGAAGCCCAAGCCGTCCGAGGCGCCGAGCAACCTGGCCATCGCCGGGCGCTACGCGTTCTCGCCGCTCATCTTCGACATGATCCGGCGGGTGCAGCCCGACGCCCGCGGTGAGATTCAGCTCACCGATGCCATCCAGTTGATGTGCGATGAAGGCAAGCGGGTGCTGGCGCTGAAGCTGCCGCCCGGGGAGCGGCGCTACGACATCGGAAACTTCCCCAGCTACTTCGAGACGTTCGTCGAATTCGCGCTGGCGGACCCGGCTTACGGCCCGGGCCTCCGCGCGGCGCTCGAACGCATACTCCACAAATCCTGAACGAACCGTATCGAATCTAAGTCTGCGTGAAGTACAGCGCCACCGCACGCTCCAGGTCTTCTTTGGAGGCGCGGGCCTGGCGGCCCTCGTAGTTCGCGATAGCGGCCAGAATGCCACAGATGTCCGCCGGGTAGCAGGCGCGCAGTTCCATGCTGCCTTCCCGGTAGCAAAGTTTCCGCAGGTACTCGGCGCTGTCCGGCTCGTAGGGCACGTTCCGCGCGCTCGCCACGCGCCGGAAAATCTCGTCGAACAACTCCGGCTCGACGGCTTCCACGAACACCTTGTTCTGCAGCCGGCGCAGAAACGCCTCGTCGGCCAGCTCGCGCGGGTCCAGATTGGTTGCGAAGACCACCAGGGTCTCGAACGGGATCTGGAACTTCACTCCGTAGCGCAGGGAAAGATAATCGACGCGCCGGTCCAGCGGCACGATCCAGCGGTTGAGCAACTCGCGCGGCGACATGAGCTGGCGGCCGAAATCGTCGATCACCAGTATGCCGTTATTGGCCTTCATCTGGATAGGCGCCGCGTAGATGCCGGTCGCCTCGTCCAGCCGCAATTCGAGCATGTTGGGCGTGAGTTCGCCCCCGGCCACCACGCAAGGCCGCCGGCACAACACCCACCGCGGGTCGATTTCCTGGTCCGGCGTCTGGATGGTATCGTGAACCACGGGATCGTAGAGCTGGATGATCTGCCGGTCCACCTCCACCGCATACGGGACCAGAATCGCATCCTGGTAGACGCGAAGCATCCGTTCCGCCAGACTGGTCTTCCCGCTGCCCGTTGGGCCGTACATGAAGATCGAGCTTTGCGAGATGATCGCCGGGCCAAGCTGATCGAGCAGCCGGTCGGTGAGTACCAGGTCCGAGAAGGCTTGCCGCAGGCTCCGGCGGTCGATTTTCACTTTGGCCGCCTGAATCTTCGTCGCCTTGTGATACTGGCGGATGGACACCGGGGCCGCGCCGGCGTAATGGCAGATCTGGAAACGCTCCCCGGCGAGCTTCCGGCCGTTCTGGGTCAGCACGAAGCTGTAGTCGTTCCCCAGCATCCCCTTCACTTCGATGAGCTGCTCCGCCCGCAGCTCCCGGAAGATGTTCTCCATCAGGATCGGGGAGAGCTTCAGGGCCTGGCTGAGCCCCTGTAAGGTGCTGTGGCCAGTCGTGTAGGTCCGCCGTAGCACCAGGTCCACCACGAGGCCGTGGGGCAGATCCAGATCCTCCGGAGTCTCGGGGATCGGGGGGCAATACGCGGATCGGGCTGAGGCAAAAGTGACCATTGGAAACTCGTTCCTTCATGATGCTATTCCATTTTCCGCCCCGAGTCCACGGGGACCCTGAAGAAAGTACGAAGGACGAATTACGAAGTACGAAATCCGAAGCCCCCGCCTTCACTTCGTACTTCCTAATTCGTCCTTCGTACTTCTGCACGTCCGAGAGCCGCCGTGCGTCATAGGTTTTGGTGCCTCTCCGCCGAATGGTGGTCCTGTGTCTGGCAACGGCGCTAGGTTTGTCCGCAGCCGAGCCGAGTGCCGCGAACTTGTTCAAACAAGGCAGGAAAGCGGAGCGGGACGGCGACGTGGTGACTGCCTATCTGCTCTACTCGGAGGCCGCGGCGAAGGCCCCCGATCATCCCGAGTACTGGGCCCAAAGCGAGGCGCTCCGCACCCGGGCCGCCCTGGCAGCCAAGCCCATGCCCGCCCCGGCTCCGCCCGAGACCCGCGCGCCGGAAGCCGGGCAGACCGTGAGCGATCCGCCCTCCGCCATCACCGCCGAAGACCTGGAAGAACTTCGCCGCCTCAGGCCCCCACCCGAGCTGAAGCCCACCCCCGGACGAAAGGACCTCGACCTGCGCGGAGACTCCAAAGCGGTCTTCGAGCAAACTGCCCGCGCCTTCGGTCTCGAGGCGGTTTTCGACGGCGACTATCAGCCCGGCCCGCCGCTCCGCATCCGTATTGACGATGCCGACTACCGCCAGGCCCTGCACACCCTCGAGGCGGCGACCGGTTCCTTTGTCGTGCCGGTCAGCCCCCGTGTGTTCCTGGTGGCCAAGGACACCCCGCAGAAACGCGCCGAGGTCGAACCGGTCGTGGCCGTCTCCATTCCGATCCCCGAACCCGTCTCGGTTCAAGAGGCCCAGGAACTGGCCCGCTCGGTGCAGCAGACCATGGAGATCGTCAAGTTCGCCGTCGATACGACCCGCCGCATGGTGATTATCCGGGACAGGATTTCGAAGGTCCGGCCGGCCCAGGCCCTGTTCGAGCAACTCGCCCGGAGCCGGGCCCAGGTGGCTATCGAGGTGCAGTTTCTCGAGGTGGACAAAAGCAGCGTCATCTCTTACGGCCTGCTGCTTCCGAACGATTTCCCCATCGTGTTTCTGGGCACTGGCGGGATCGCGGGGGCCACCGGGGCGGTCCAGAGCCTGGCCAGTTTCCTGTTCGGCCATCCCATGTTCGGTCTGGGAATCGCGGACGCCCAGGTGTTCGCCAGCATGAGCCGGACGCTCGGGAAGAACCAGCTCGAAGCCGAGGTTCGCTCGCTCGACGGGTCCCCGGCCACCTTCCACGTCGGGCAGAAGTATCCGATCGCCAGCTCCGCCTTCCTCGGCCGCTCCATCATTCCGCCCAGCTTCAATTTCGAAGACCTCGGGCTATCGCTGAAGATCACGCCTCACGTGCACGGTCTGGACGAGGTCTCGCTCGACGTGAGCGCCGAGTTCAAAGTGCTCGCCGGTCAAAGCACCAACGGGATGCCCATCCTCTCCAACCGCAAGATGGAATCCAAGGTGCGTCTGAAGAATGGCCAGTGGGCCATCGTCGCGGGCCTGATGAGCGCCAGCGAAGCCCGGTCGATTACGGGAATCGTCGGCCTCTCCTCGCTGCCGGTGCTGGGCCGGATATTTCGCAAGAATGACCTCGACAGCCAGTCCACCGAGGTGCTCCTGATACTCAAGCCGGTGCTTCTCGACTTGCCCCCCAGCGAGTCCGTCAACCGCACCCTGTACCTGGGCTCCGAAGGCCGCCTGAACATCCCCCTGTAGCGCCATGTAGGGCGGACCTCCAGGTCCGCGGGCCGACGCCCACGTCCGCCCCCCTCACCGCTTGCGGGCCGGCGGCGCCCCCGCTGGCTTGCCCGCCAGCTCGGCCGTCGCGTAGTAGCCGGTGCGGGTCCGCACCGTCGGGCGATTCGGGCCGGCCGCGGTCACGCGGATCTGGCGGAAGCCGCCGTCCAACTTCTGGTTGGTGGGCGTGTAGGCGATGATGTACTGGTTGCGGATGTCGTGCGCAACCTGCAGCGCGAGTTTGCCCACCTCGTCCACTTGCATGGGATAGTGCGCCGAGCCGCCGGTGGCATGGGTGATGGTGTCCAGCGCGCGCTTGGCCCGGTTCGCCTCCCGCCGCTCCTCCTCGCTCAGCAACCCGATGGTGTAAATCAGCACCTCTTGCTGCTGCGCCTCCTGCACCAGCTTCTCCAGCGTGACCTCGCTCATGTTGTCGTTGCCGTCGGTCACCACCACCAACACCTTTTTGTCGCGCTTGCCCTTGGACTTGGCGTAGCTGATGGAGGCATAGATGGCGTCGCGCATGGCCGTGCCTCCGCGCGAATCGATCCGCGCCAGCCCATCTTCCAGCTTCTTGAGGTCGCTGGTGAACGGCACGTCCTGGTACGGCTCGTCGTTGAAGTTGACGATGAAGACTTCATCCTGCGGGTTGGAGGCCTTCACCAGCGCCATGGCCGCCGCCTCCACCTTGAGCCGCTTCTCGCGCATGCTGCCGCTGTTGTCGATGATCAGCCCCATCGACACCGGCACGTCCTCGCGGCGGAAGATCTTTACCTGCTGCTCGACGCCGTCCTCGTATGCGTGAAATGCGGTCTTGGGAAGGTTGGTGAGTAACTTGCCGCTCCGGTCCACCACCGTGGCGTGGAGCACCACCAGGCGCACATCCATGCGGATTACCGCGCCGCTATCTTCCTGCGCCCGGCCGAGCGCGACAGTCAAGGTCGAAAGCGCGACGAAGATGCGAAGCCAGATCACTCAATCATTTTAGCAAGCTGGGTGGGGTGGGCTTCAGCCCGCGCGGGGCTTCAGACCCGCCCATAATAAAAAAAGGTTCCAAGTGACCCGTGGTTCAGCGTCTCCCGCCAGCCGGCATGCCCGGCCCGAGAATGGATTCTGAAGACGCCTGACGGTTACCCCTTCGCTCCCCGCTGCGGCTTTTGCCCGCTGCGGATCAACGCTCCGGAGGCCGCCAGCTAGCCGTCCTCAGCTAAGCCGGCATCTCGAAACGGCCTTTCGCTCCCCAAACAGCGGCTGCCCGTTTCCGGGCCACCTCTGCCGGATCATCGTTCCCGGCCTGCCTCTTTCATGCCATGCCGAGTCGTCTACAGGCCCGTTCGATTCCGAATTCCCCTCCTCGCCTCGGTTTCCCGACGCGGGGTGGATCGATACCCGTTACCCGTTGCCTGTATTGCTCCCGGCCCTCTCAACGGCTCTTCGCGCCTCTGCTCCCGGTCGGGACCTTTCAATCCCTCCCGCTCATCGCTCGTCGCGATTCGCCGTTTCGAAGCTTGCCTCGACCGAACGCCCGATGCCTTTCACTCCCCGCCGACTGCAATTTTTTATGACTGCCACCGGCGGATCAATGTTCCAGGTTCGCTTCGTCCCGCCTGACTCACTGTTCCGTGGACCTCTTGGAACCACCACCATCCTGCACCGAATCGATTTCGGAGTCAAACGGAAAATCAAGTTCCTAACCGGTTTTCCGCAAGCTTTTCCCTCTGTGAAACCAATGGGTTGTGGCAGACACGTGTTGAAAACCTGTGGATAAACCAGGGACGCGGCATCCTGTTCTAGAAGCCGATCATCTCGATCAACTTCCGCTCGTCGATTACCGCAATGCCCAGCGATTTGGCCTTCTCCAGCTTCGAGCCCGCGGCCTCCCCCGCCACCACGTAGCTGGTCTGCTTGCTGACCGAGCCGGTCACCTTGCCGCCGGCGGCCTCGATGCGCGCCTTGGCCTCCTCGCGCGCGAGCGTCGGCAGCGTCCCCGTCAGCACGAAGGTAAACCCTTCGAGCGAGCCCGTCTTCTTGCGGGTCTGCTGATACTCGAATTGGAGGCCCGCCTCCCGCAGGTGCTCCACCAGCACCCGGTTCTGCGGTTCGCGGAAGAACTCGTGAATGCTCTCGGCGACCTTCGGCCCCACTTCCTCGGCGCTCTGTAGGCTCTCAAGATCGGCCTCCGCGATCTTGCTCAGGCTGCCGAAGGCCTCCGCCAGCAGCAGCGCCGTGCGCTCGCCCACAAACCTGATTCCGAGCGCGGCCAGCACCCTGGGCAGCGGAAGCTGTTTCGAGCGCACGATGTTGGCCAGAAGCTTCTCGGCCGACTTGCGCCCCATGCGCTCCAACTCGATCAACTGCTCCGCGGTAAGCGAGTAGATGTCCACCACGCTCTTCACCAGGCCGCGATCCACCAGTTGCTCGACCAGCGCCTCGCCCAGGCCGTCGATATCCATGACGCCCCGAGAGGAGAAGTGCAGAATGGATTCCTTCAGCCGGGCGGGGCAGTCGGTGTTGATGCAGCGGCTGGCGACTTCGCCCTCCTCGCGCACCACCTTGCCGCCGCAAACCGGACACTGCGCCGGCATGTGGAACGGGGTGCGCGGCGAGCCCGGGCCGCTCACACGCACCACTTTGGGAATCACGTCGCCGCTGCGCTCGATAATGACGGTATCCCCGATCTCCAGGCCCAGCCGCTCGATCTCGTCCTGGTTGTGAAGCGTGGCGCGAGACACGGTCACGCCGCCCACCTCGACCGGCCGCAAGCGCGCCACCGGCGTCAGCGCTCCCGTGCGCCCCACTTGAACCCCAATGTTCTCGACTACCGTCTCAGCCTGCCGCGCCGCGTACTTGAACGCGATCGCCCAGCGTGGGGCTTTGGCCGTCCAGCCCAGCTCCCGCTGCTGCGTGATGGAATCCACTTTGGCCACCACGCCATCGATCTCGTAAGGCAGTTCCTCGCGCCGGGCCTCCCAATCGCGACAGAATTGCACGAGTTCCTCGATATCGGCGCACAGCCGGCGGTGCGGATTCACCTTGAATCCGAGCCCGGCCAGCGCTTCCAGCGCTTCCCAGTGGGATTCGTGGAGCGGCGCGCCGTCCACGAACAGGAAATAGGGGTAGTAGTCGAGCCGCCGCGCGGCCGTGATCTGGGGCTCGAGCACGCGGATGGACCCGGCGGCCGCATTGCGCGGGTTGGCGAACCGTGACAGGCCCTGTTGGTCGCGCTCCAGGTTCAGGCGCTCGAAGGCCCGACGCTTCATAATCACCTCGCCGCGCACCTCGATGTCTGCGAAACCGCTCGCTGACGCTCGCGGCNNAGCCACGACCGCAAGGGAGTGGAGATATGCAGCGGCAGGGAGCGAATCGTGCGCGCGTTCTCGGTCACATCCTCGCCCACCTGGCCGTCGCCCCGGGTCACCGCCTGGCGCAGCGTCCCTCGGGTGTAGAACGCGGCCATGGACAGCCCGTCCATCTTCAGCTCGGCCACGTAGCGATAGGGGGCCTCGCCCAACAATTGGCGCACTCGCCGGTCGAAATCCCGCANNCGCCCACGCGCTGGGTGGGGGAATCCGCCGTGACCAGTTCGGGGTGCTGGGATTCCAGCTCGCGCAGCCGGTTCATCAGTTGGTCGTACTCGGCGTCGCTGATCTCCGGGGCGTCCTGGACGTAGTACAGGTACTCGTGGCGCCGCAGCGCCTCGCGCAGCTCCGCGGCCTCCTGTTTTGCTTCTTTGGGCATCCGCTGTTTATTATAGAGTCCTATCGCCACGTATCGAAACATCTGCCTGATCTACAATCTCTCCGCCGGGAAGCTGCGAGGCAGGCGAGGAGGGCTGGTCGCTCGCGTGCTCGAAGCGCTGCGGGCGGCGGGGCACCAGGTGTCTCCCATGCCAACCCCCGGCCCGGGAACCGCCGGCCGCGTCGCCAGGGAAGCCATCGAGAAGGGCGCCGACCTCATCCTGACGCTGGGCGGCGACGGCACGGTCAACGAAGTGCTCCCCGGCGTCGTGCACTCCCAGGTTCCGCTGGCGGCGATTCCAGCCGGCACCGCCAACGTGCTCGCACACGAGCTGGGGATCGGCACGAACTCGGTGAAGGTCGCCGCGCGCCTGGGCGATCTCGAGCCGCGGCGCATTTCGGTCGGCCTGCTCCGCCACGGACCCGAAGCCCAGGAGCGCTACTTCCTCTCCATGGCCGGCGTCGGGTTCGACGCGCATATCGTCTACCGGCTCAACCTCGGGCTGAAGTCCAAGTGGGGTGAATTGGCATACTGGGCCGCGGCGATTAAGGAACTCGGCCGCAGACTCGAACAAATCGACGTGCAGGTCGGGGAGCGGGCCTTCGTCTCCTCGTTCGCCCTGGTCAGCCGCGTGCGCAACTACGGCGGCTACTTCGAGATCGCCCGCCGCGTCGCTCTCCCGCACGACGACTTCGAGATGGTTTTCTTCGACGCCCGAACCACGCTGCCAGCTTATGCGAAATACCTGGCGGCGATTGTCGCGAGGCGTGCATCCAACACTAAGGGGATGTCTTTTCTGCGCGGAGCAACAGCCAGTTTCTCGGCCTCGCCGGACCAGCGCGTTTACGTTCAGGTGGATGGTGAATACGCGGGACGCCTACCCGCCAGCGTCGAAATCGTTCCCCAGGCGCTGACCCTTCTGGCGCCGCCGGAATACTGGAGCCGATGGACCCACTCACCCACACCCTGACCGGTCTGGCGCTGAGCCGGGCGGGCCTGAACCGGCGCTCCGTATACGCAACGCCCATCCTGCTGCTGGCGGCCAACGCCCCCGACATCGATATCCTCGCCATGGCCGGCGGCTCGGCCGCCTACTTGCACTATCATCGCCACCTCACGCACGCGCTCCTGGCGATTCCGTTCCTGGCCCTGCTCCCGGTACTGATCGTGCGGCTGTTTGCGCGCAAACAATTCAACTGGAAATGGGCCTACCTGATTTCGCTGCTCGGTGTTGCCACGCACCCACTCCTGGACTGGATGAATGCCTACGGCGTGCGTCTGTTCCTTCCGTTTTCCGGCGATTGGGTGCGCCTGGACGTCAGCAGTCTGGCCGATCTCTGGATCTGGGCGGTGTTGTTGCTGGCGGCGCTGGCGCCGGCTCTGGCGAAGCTGGTGAGTTCCGAGATCGGGGCGCGGCCGTCGAGCGGGCGCGGGTGGGCCATCTTCGCGCTGTGCTTCCTGCCGCTGTACCTGGGTGGGCGCACCGTTCTGCACGAGCGCGCCCTAGCCGTGCTGGACGCCCGCATCTATGACGGGCTGGCCCCGGCGCGAGTGGCGGCGTTCCCAGACTTGGTCAATCCATTCCGCTGGAAGGGGCTGGTCGAGACCGCACCGTTCTATGCGCTTTACGATCTGAACCTGCTGGGTGAATTCGACCCCGCCTCAGGAAGAATCCTCTACAAACCCGTGCCAACTCCGGCGGATGCCGCGGCCGCCGACGCCGCCCGCCGGACAGCGCCATTCCAGGCCTTCCTGGATTTCTCCAAGTACCCGCTGTGGCGCTTCCACGCCGTGGAAGACCCCGAACCGGCGATTCAAGTCGAGGTCACCGACCTGCGCTTCGGCGCGCCGCCCCAGCCGCGCTTCGTAGCGACGGCGCTGGTCCGGCCTAACGGGCAGGTCGTGCACGCGGATTTCGAGTACCGGCCGCGCCCACGTTGAATCCGCTCGCTCCGGAACGCTATAATCGCCTCACGCTTGCTTGATCGTATGAAGCTCTACCTGCTGGGAATCTTCGTGCCCTGGCTGCTGGCGGCCTCCGATAAGCCGCCGCATCGCGGCTTCGACGCGGCTTCCTGCGCCAAGTGCCACGCGGACGTGACCGAGGGCAAGAAGTACCTCCACGCGCCCGTGCGCACGTCTTGCACGATCTGCCACGACCCCCAGGCATCGGACGTTCCCATGATGCTGCGGGCCGCCACCAACAACCTGTGCCTGGAGTGCCACGGCGCGGGCGAGCGTCCCGGCGCGACGGTGGCGCTGTTCAACGGGCGCGTGAAAGTCCCTGGCACGCTGCTGCGCGGATTGCGGCCCCTGCCGGTGCGAGCCGGGCACCCCGTGCCCTATCACCCGGTCTTCGTACCCGCGGGAATGGGGCTGCCCGAGATCAACTGCCTGTCCTGCCACACGCCGCACGCATCCGACGGCAGCCCTCAATTGCTGGTCTCCGGAGCCGCGGGCCGGAAGGGCCTGTGCGTGACCTGTCATTCCCACGAGTAGCCCTGTGCACCGAACCACGACCGTAAGGGAGTGTGACGAAGTCCCTGGGCAAGCTGAAGCATGCCCCACATGAGCCCGCAAGTCGTCGATTTGCGGTGTGGGACATGCTTCAGCTTGTCCCCGCGAAGGCACATCGTCCCTACTGGGTCTCGGCGTGATGCCGGACGTCCACGCCCCGCACCAGGAACACCACGTCTTCGGCGATGTTGGTGGCGTGGTCGGCGATGCGCTCCAGGTTGCGCGCCACGAAGATCAGGTCCAGGGAGCGCGAGATGGTGGAAGGATCTTTCTCCATGAAGCTGACCAACTCCTGGTAGATCGCGTCCCGCAAGTCGTCCACCGCATCGTCGGAGAGCAGCACCTGGCGCGCCAGTTCGGCGTCGCGCCGCACAAACGAATCCAGGCTTTTGTGAACCATGGATTCGGAGAGTTGCGCCAGCTTCGGGATGTCGATCAGCGGCTTGACCTGCGCCTGCTTCATCAAGGACAAAGCGCGCTCGACGATGTTCACCGCCAGGTCGCCCATGCGCTCCAGATCGCTATTGATCTTGATGGCCGCGGTCAGGAACCGCAGATCCCGCGCCATGGGCTGTTGCAGCGCCAGCAGGCGCACGGCGCAGTCGTCGATTTCGATCTCCATCTGGTTGATGCGCGCTTCGTTGTTCAACACCTGCCGCGCCCGGGCTTCACTCCGCTCCGATAGCGCCCGAACGCTGTTGGAGATGGCCGACTCCACCAGTCCGCCCATCTCCAGCAGCCGCCGCTGCAACTCTTCCAGTTCTTCCAGAAAGTGGCGCATTTATCCGAACCGC
Source organism: Bryobacterales bacterium (assembly GCA_003137035.1). Lineage (GTDB taxonomy): Bacteria > Acidobacteriota > Terriglobia > Bryobacterales > Bryobacteraceae > Fen-330. The sequence goes on from PLEM01000487.1 coordinate 20,480, forward strand.
CCCGTGATGTAGTCTTCGGTCTCTTTCTTGGCCGGGCGTTTGAAAATGACCTCGGTACGGTCGAATTCTATCAGCTTCCCAAGCAGGAAGAAGCCGGTGTGCTCGGCGACGCGCGCGGCCTGCTGCATGTTGTGGGTCACGATCAACAGCGTGCAGGTATCCTTCAACGTGAACATCAGCTCTTCGATCTTGGCCGTGGCAATAGGGTCCAGCGCCGAGCACGGTTCGTCGAGCAGCAGCACCTCGGGATCCACCGCCAGCGCCCGCGCGATGCACAGACGCTGCTGCTGGCCCCCCGAGAGCGCGTACGCCGATTCGTGCAGTTGATCTTTGACCTCGTCCCACAGCGCCGCCCGCCGCAGGCTGTGCTCCACCGAATCGGCGAGCGAATGCGTCTTCATCCACCCGTTCACCCGCAGCCCGTACGCCACGTTGTCGAAAATCGATTTGGGGAACGGGTTCGATTTCTGGAACACCATGCCGACGC
>PLEM01000175.1 GCA_003137035.1 Bryobacterales bacterium
GCCGTTCAGCAGCCGCGAGCCGCTGCATCCGGCGCCGTACCGTCGGACCGCCTCCACCGCCGCCTCGATCACTTTCGGGTGCGTGGGCAGGCCCAGATAGTCGTTCGAGCCGAACATGAGCACTTTGCGGTTGCCCATGCGGATCTCGCCCGGAGCGCATTCCCGGTGGTCGCCGAACACCTCGAAGTAGAGGTACAGGCCGGACGCTTGCAACTCTCGCGGGCGGGTGAAATCACGGCACTTCTCGAACACGTCGTTGGATCCCTTTGCTTTGCTTGCGATAGAAGTGGAGATGGATGCGCTTCGCATGTTCATTCCCATTCGTAGATGCGATAAGTCTTGTACCGCGTGCCGCCGAGCGCTTCGATGGAGCGGCACATCAGCACGTTGTCCTCCAGTACCCAGGACATCTCCCCGCTCTCATAGCCCAGACGGCTGGCCCGCCGGATCAACTCGGCATAGAAGCCGGCCGCCACGCCGGCCGTTCGGTACTCCTCGAGGACGCCCAACACGATAACCCGCACACTTCGGACTGACCGTTTATGATACAAGATTTTGAGGAGCCCGAGGGGAAATAATCGTCCATGGGCGTGTTTTAGGGCTTGGTTGATGTCGGGGAGCGCCAGAGCGAACCCCACCACCCGGCCCTGTACCTCGCCTATGAGTACCAGTTCCGGCTCCAGGATCGACTTCATGTCGCGGGCCATGAAGAGGAATTCATCCCGCGTCGCCGGCACAAAACCCCAGTTGCGGCTCCAGGCAGCGTTGTAGATCCCCCAGATCAGTTCCACTTCCTGCGGGAAGACCGCCATGCGGACGGGGCGGATCTGCACCTGGTTGGTCTTTGCGGCGCGCTGGGCCACGCGCTCGGTCCTCCCCACGTCCATGGTCTTGATGACCACGTGGTAGGCGTACAAGTCCTTTGCCTTGCGCAGTCCCGCCCGCTCCAGCAGTTCGGCGTAGTAGCGCGGATTGTAGGTCATCATCACCTGGGGGCTGGAGTCGAACCCATCCACCAACAAACCGCACTCGTAGTTGGTGGAAGGGTTCATCGGCCCTCGGATCACCCGCGCACCCCGCTCCCGCAACCAATCGCGCGCCGCGCCCAGCAGCGCGTCCGCGACACTCTGCTCGTTCACCGACTCGAAGAAGCCGAAGAAGCCCGCCTCTTCGTTCTGGAACTTGTTGTGGTTGGGATCCAGGATGGCGGCGATCCGCCCGACAACCTTCCCGTCTCGGAGCGCGAGAAAGCACTGGACTTGGCCGTGCCGGTGGAACGGGTGGCGCTGGACGTCGAACAGCTCCTTCTGGGCAATTCGCAGCGGCGGCACCCAAAAGGGGTCCTGCCGGTAGAACGAGTAGGGGAACTCGATGAACCGCTTTAGGTCCCGCGCGTTTTGAACCGGGGCGATCTCAGTCTGCTCAGCCAACGGACAGCCTCTTCAGGCGATAGACATGGGGCGCCACAACCAGCAGCACTGCCGCCAGCGCCGCGCCCGCAAACACGTCAACCGTGTAATGATACCGCAGATAGACGGTCGCAAACAGGATCGACACCGAGTAGACGGAAAAGCCCCAAAACAGGTTCGTCGAGATTTGCCGGCTACTCCACCAGGCCAGCAGCGTCAGCTCGGTGTGACCGCTCGGGAAACAATCGAAATGCGCCGACTCCAGGTGGTCCAGTGTCTGCTGGAGCCAGGGGAACAGCCACAGCCCGCGCAACTCGGTATGCTGGAGCCCGGCCAACAGGAACCGCGGCCCACGCACCGGCACCAGCACATACCCCACGTAGGAAGCCAGGAAGCCCAGCGCAATCAGGAAGGCATAGTATCGGAAGGCCTCCCGACGATGCTTCCACCACAGTACAACGGCCACCATGAGCACTGCGGGCACAAACAGCGAATAAGCGATCTGAAGGAGTTCCGTGAACCAGGGCGCGTACAGCCGCTCGAGCCACACCGTCGGGTTCGCGCCCCACAGCGTCAGGTCCAGCCGCGCCATTTCCGCGTCGTACTGGACGCCGCGAATCGGCGGAATCAGAAGTGCGACGACCTTGTAGCACGATGCCACGTAGGGCAGAGGGTACCAGTGTCGGAAGATCGTCTGGAGCTTGTAGCCCGTCGTTCCCGGATGCGGGCGCGCGCGAACCGCCAGCACGATCAGAGCCGCCCCGGCCGCGTGCGCGCCCAGCAACCAGCCAGCCCCCGGCACCCCCGGGAAGTATGCCCCTAGCAGCAGGCTGGCGACGGCCAGGTAGCCCAGAATCAACCGATCCACGGGCCACCAGTCCGGCCGCATGGGGGTCTGCGCGGTGTTCAGATCTTCAGCCATCCCGAATCCTTATACCATAGCAGCGTCTCGCTCATGCCCTCGCGCAAAGAGCGCCGCGTCGAAAACCCCAGTTCGTCGCGCGCCCTGCGGGTGTCGCAGGTCCAGTACCGGCAGCGCGCCTCCCGCACTTTCTCGCGAGAGACGATTCCGGGCTTCCGGCGCAGTCTCGACGCCACCTCCGCGCACCAACCCAGCGCATACGCCATGCCCGCCGGAATGGCGACCGTCCGGACCTTGCGGCCCATGAGGCTGGCCGCGATGGCGCCGAACTCCGTCCAGGAGACTGGCTCGGGGTTGGCCGCGAAGAACGTCTCCCCCGGCGCCCGGAAGCTCGAGGCCGCGGCGACCAGCGCGTCCGCCAGATCCTTCACGTAGATCAAGCTGACGAGCGATTCCTGGCGTCCGATCCGCAGCATCAGCCCCTTCGAAATGCCGCGAAACACCTGGTAGACGTCGGTGTCCCGCGGGCCGTAAACCACTGGCGGCCGGACGATCACCGCGCTGGAAGCCAGCCGGGAGGCCCGCACCGCGCGCTCCGCCGCCAGTTTCGACTCGCCGTAGTGCGTCAGGGGCCGCGGCTCCGCGTCCTCCGGCAGCAGACCGGCATCCGGGCTCGGCCCGACCGCCGCCAGGCTGCTCACGTGCACGAACCGGCGCAGGGGCTCCGCGCTCTCTTCGCACGCGCGCAGCAGGCACTCGGTGGCGGTGACGTTTCCCCGGTAATACTCCGCGCTCGAGTTGGCCTTGGTGACGCCAGCGACATGGAACACCGTCTCTACGCCCTCCAGCGCTTCCTTAACGCCGCTGCCCGTCGTCAGGTCGCCATGGCACAACTCGACCGCCGCGATGGGCAGGTAGCGTAAAGAGCTGCTCCGGCGCACCAGGCAGCGAACCTGGAAGCCGAGTTCGACCAGTCTCTCCACCAGGTGGCTTCCCACGAAGCCGGTACCGCCGGTGACCAGCACGGGGGTGTTCACGGAGTGTTTCGGAAAGCCACGTCCCCGAAGTAGCTTTCGGCCGTGGCGCCGGTATGCTGAGCGTTGATTTGCAGCCGGATGCCCTTTACGCGCGGTGCCGGACGGCGGCCGTACGCCTTCTGGTAATCATCGGCGACGTTGCGCGCTTCCGACACCCACTGGTTCATCTCCGCCGCGCCGGACCGGCAGACCACCGCGACAATGTGTACCAGCGGGATCGCGCTGGCGCTCTCCATCGTGCCCTGGGGCGCGTTGGAGTCCCAGATGTAGGTGAGGATGCGCCGGTCTTCGAAAACCACCAGGATCTGCGCCGCCTCGTCGTCCGTATTCGCATGCCGAAAGTCACCATTCGGCGGCAACTCGCTCACCTTCCATCTCCAGGTCAGATAGGGATACTCGGCCGGGTTCACGTCCACGCCGCGTTCCAGACCGAAGGAGGAGCTTCGGCTCTTGAGGTGGAGCACGCTGCCCTGCGCGTCGCCGATCACGCTAATTTCCGGCGTCCCTCGCGTGACCTTGACCCGCCAGCCTTCCGGCAGGCGGCCGGGCTCGGCGATCCTGGTGTCAAACACCAGGAACGCCATCACCGCCGGCTTGGCCAGCGCCGCGGCGAGCAGCCCCAACATCACGACCGCGAATCTGCGCAACCTTCCTCCCACCACGGGGCACCCGTGGCGGGCCAGCCCCATATTTCAATATAGCCAAGTTGCACGCCCGAAGGTAGCGCCGGCGCTACCCGAGGCGGTTAGCGCAGGCAGCGGTCGAAGAAGGAGACCAGCAACTGGTTGAAGTGGCTTCGGCCGCGCATCAGGCCGTGGCTCTTGTTCGTATACACCATCAGCTCGAACTGCTTGCCGGCGCGCTCGAGCGCGTCCACCATTTGCACGGTGTTTTGGAACAGTACGTTGTCGTCTTCCAGGTTGTGCACCAGCAACAGTTTCCCCTTCAGCTTGCCTGCTGCCTGCACGGTCGAGCTCTTGTCGTATCCCTCGGCATTCTCCGACGGCAGGCCCATGTAGCGTTCCGTGTAGATGGTGTCGTAATTGCGAAAGTCCGTAACCGGAGCGCCGGCCACGCCGCAGGCGAACACATCCGGGGCCAGCAGCAGCGACCGGAGCGTCATGTAGCCGCCATAACTCCAGCCGTAGACGCCCACCCGCGCCGGGTCCGCGAATCCCAGAGAAAGCAAGTGCCGCACGCCGTCCCGCTGGTCTTCCACCTCCTTGGTCCCCAGGCTGCGGAACACCGCGGTCTCAAACTTGCGCCCACGCCCGGCTTCCCCCCGATTGTCGAGCATCCAGACCACGTAGCCGCGCTGCGCCAGCGCCTGCTCGAGCGCTACCGCTCCATACCAACGGTTCTGCACCGCCGGCCCCACCCCCGGGCCCCCGTACACGCTCACAATCACCGGGTACTTCTTTCCCGCCTGGAATCCCGCCGGCTTGATCATCCGCCCATACAGCAGGGTGCCGTCCGCCGCCTTGACCTCGACAATCTCGCTGGGCAGAACCTCGTACTCCTCGAGCGCTTTCCGGTCGGGCTCGGCGAAGACCGCCCACTCGGCGCCGTCCTTCTTGTGAATCGTCCGCCGCGTGGGAGTAGTAAGGCTCGAGTGGCTGTCCAAATAGAACTCGCAGCCCGGTCCCATCGCTATGTCGTGCGTACCCGGGGCGGGAGTCATTCGCGTCCGCTCACCACCCTCCAGGCTCACCCGGTACAACTGCGACTCGAGTGGGCCCGGCTCGGAGGATGTGTAGTAGACCTGCCCGGCGGCTTCGTCCACGCAGGCCACCTCCTTCACCTCCCAGTCGCCCCGTGTTAACTGCGCGAGCTGCGCGCCGTCCGTCGAGTACCTGTACAGGTGGTTAAAGCCGTCCCGCTCGCTCTCCCACAGGAACTCCTTGCCGCCCTTGAGGAACTTCACATCGCCATGCAGGTTGATCCAGTACGGGTCGCTCTCGCGCAGAACCACGCGCGATTCGCCCGTTTTCGCCTCCGCCACCAGCAGGTCGAGCCGGTTCTGCACGCGGTTCATCCGCACCACGGCAAGGCCCCGCGAATCCGGCAACCAGAAGAACCGCGCCCGCAACGAATCCCGCGTCTCCCCGAGATCCATCCAGCGCGTGGGGCCGCCGCCGGCCGCCACCACCCCCAGCCGCACCTCCGCGTTCGGCTCGCCCGCGCGCGGGTACCGTTGCGGCTCGAACATCGCCCGCATCCCCTTCAGATCCACCTGCGGATACACGGGCTCGCGGCTCACATCGAACTGGAGGTACGCGATCGACTGGGAATCCGGCGACCACCAGTGCGCCGTCCCCAGTTCCAGTTCCTCCGGATAGACCCAATCCAGCTCGGCGTTGCCGAGCGTGGGTGATCCGTCGAAGGTCAGGCGCCTCTCTTTCTGCTCGGCGAGATCGAGCACGTAGAGGTCGTGCTCCCGGCGAAACGAAACCAGCCGGCCGTCGGGAGAGAGCTTGGGGTCGCGCTCCGGCTGGGGCGTGGCCGTCAGTCGAGACCAGCCGCCCGCCTCGATCCGGAACAGGAACAGATCGCCGCCGGCGCTAATCAGCAGGTCGCGGCCCGACGGGAACCACTGCACCGATTGCTCGCGCACCCGCCGGTTCTCGAACTCGAAGATCTCGGGCGTTGTCCCCTTGGTTGCCGCCGCCTCGAAGTCGCCGAGCGAAGCCAGTTCCTTCTTGCTGCGCGTTGGCACATCGTAGAGCCACAGCTTTCCGGCCTGGGTGAAGACAAACCGCTTCCCATCCGGCGCCCACACCGGCGGACCCGCGGGCATCCGCGGCCTTTGGCCCGATAGCGCCTCTACCGTGACCGGCTTCTTCTCGGCCGTCAATACGCTCAGGGCGGCACACACCATGAGCACAGCCACACGTCGCACCATAGCCTGTGATTGTAGCGTCATTCGATGCGGCAAACCGAGATCCGTCCAGCCTGGAAGACTTGCTTGAGGCGCGGGTTCGCGCGGAACATGCGGTAGGCGGTGAGCCGGTCCTCATCGGACAGTTCCGCGGACAAGTCGTCAGGGGCGACCATGGCGTAGGTGAGCCGCTGCTCGCGCGCGAAATCCGCCACGCCGGAGAAGAACCGCTCCAGGGCCGGGTGGTCCCCGCTGTACACCAGCGCGGGAGGCGCCACCAGCCGGCAGGCTTTCCGCCCGGTGTACAGGTACAGGATCGGATCCTGGTAGGCCAGCACCGCCGCATCCGCCGGCGTGCGGGTCGCAATCCATTGGTATGCCAGCCGTTGGTCGGCCAGGGCCTCACGCCGCTCCGCCACAAACCGAGGCAGCACGGAGAACAGCCCCCGGTACGCACCCATCCCCGCCAGCCACAGCAGCCCCGCCAGCGCGAGCGCTACAGCGCCCGCCACCATGCGCTCGCCCGCGGCGCGATGGACGAATGCTTCTCGCAACCTGCCCGTCAGCCGCACCAGTTCCGTCGCGAACCCGGCCAGCAGAACGGGAAACACCGGGACCAGAAACCGCTGGTCGGGCGCGTAGTTCCAGGCGGCGAGCGTCAACAGGTAGCCCGCCGTGAACAGCAGGTACACCGTTGCGCCCGGGAGGCGGCGGAGCCGCACCGCGCCCGCGATCGCCGCTATCGCCAGCACGCGCGCCACGCTCTTCGCCGCGAACGAATCTCCCAGGCCGAACACCAGCATCCCGCCGATCGCCGACAACAGATTGTCGAAGTTCGCCCACAGCACCCTGGCCAGGTTCCCGGTCGAGATCTCATGCGCGTAGTAGCCCAGGTAATTGGTGTAGTAGAGCGCCACCGCGTCGGTTCGCGCCAGATGGTGCGCCTGGGTCCACATTGTCCAGCCCGCGACCCCCGGCAGCATGGCCAGCATAAACGCCATGGCCCGCCGGTACTTCCCGCGCAGCAGAAACGCGAGTGGGCCGGCCACCAGCAGCAGCAAACCGGCCGAACGTGTCAGGAACGCGGCGGAGGCTACCAGCCCGGCGATTGCGGCCAGCCCCACGCCACCCGACGGCCCGCGAGCGCGCTCGATGAGCGCCAGCGCCCCCAGCAGCAGGCATGCGAATGGCAGTTCGGAGAGCAGGCTGATTCCGCACAGCGCGTAGTACGGGTTGAGTGCCAGTGCCGCGCACAGCACCCACGCGCGCCCCGGTTCCGCCCCCAGGTCTCGAAACGCAACGCACGCCACCGCCAGGCACATCGCGAGCATCAGCCAGGAGCAAAGCACCGCTGCCGCGAGGTTGCCCGGGAAGGCCGGGCAGAGCTTCCAGATGCCCGCCAGCAGCAGCGGGTAGAGTGGCGGGTACTTGGTCTGGTAGGGCTCGCCAGGCAGGCTCTGGATGCGATACCCGCCGCCCTGGGCAAGCGACTTCGCGCTCACCCAATAGAGGCTGTCGTCATGGAAGTAGCCCAAGTGCGGCGCGTCCCGGGAGTGCCATGCCAACCAGGCCGAAGGGACCAGTGCGATCGACAGCAGGAACGGGACCAGCGCGCGGCGCATCCAAGCACGAGATCGGCCTGCCGCAACCGCGACTGTAGGGAAGTCTTAGATGCTCTCGTAGCCCGGCTGAGTCTTGCGCAGGCCGAACCAGGAGGCGAATCCCTTGGGCTTCTCCTCCCGTACCCCGGCCATCTTCTCCGCCAGCTTGGAGAACTGCTTGCCTAGTATCGAGTTAGGCGGAAGCAACTCGCCCGCCCGGTAGGCCACTTCCACCTCGGGCCGGTCGGAGAGCTCCGCGTAGACCGGCACCCCCAGGGATTCCTCCAACTCCTCGGGCCGGAAATCGGACGACTTCGGCACGCGGTTGAGTATCAGGTGGAGGTGGTGGCGCGGGAAGCCCACGTCCAGGGCTTGCCGGACGAACCGCTTGGCTTGGTAGAGCGCCGTGATGCTCGGCGTAGAAACCAGGAAGATCTCGTCCAGGTCGTCCACCAACGTGAGAACAACTGGATTTAGCCTGCGGCCCAGATCCACGATCACCGTGCCATACAGCGACCGGATCAGCCGGAACACTTCGTGGAAATGCGCCGGGTTCCAGACATCGGAAATGGTCAAGCCACTGGGCGCGGGAATCACATCCAGGTGCGGCGCCTCGTTCGACACCAGCCCCTTCCACAGGCTCTGGTCCAGCCGGTGCAGGTTCTTGACCGCATCCAGGACCGAGAACTGCGTGGCGGCCTTCATCAGGAAGGCGATCAGACCGGACTCCAGGTCCAGGTCGGCGAGCAGGATATCCTGCTGCTTGACGCGTTGCAACTCGATAGCCAGATGGCAGGCAACCGTGGTTGCGCCGCACCCGCCCTGGGCGGAGACGAAACCCACCACCTTGCCCGTCGGCCGGCTGGCCATGTCGCGCTCCGCGACTTGCGCCGCGAAACGGCCGAGCACCTCGCGGAGCATCTCCTCAACCGGTGCGAGGATGAACTCCTCCACGCCCGCGCGCATGGCTCCCAACATCACCCCTGCGTCCAGGGAGCGATGGATCACGGCCAGTTTGACCTGGGGAGAGACGGTCTTGATTCTGCGCACCTGATCTTCCAACGACTCCCCCACGGGAGCGCCGTCGAGAAGCAGGATATCCGGGTTCAAACGCTTCACCTGCATGGTTTCAACAGGGTGTGCCTGTTCCAGGACAATCCGAATTCCCAAGTTCCGGACGCACGCGTGCGTCTCGCGCCTCAACTCCTCGTCCGCGATTGCCAGCCCTACGCTCAGTGGTTGCATGTACCTGTAGTCCATTCGCCTTTCATGGTTCGGAAGCCATCTAGCAGGACAACCCCAGCGCCTCTTGCTATGCCGTCGCCAAACTTGCCGCGACGCGACGCTTTCCGTCTCTCTATCTTTACTTATACCCCCTGCTGAGGGGGAACTCAAGTCCCGTCCGTGGGGATATAGTGAAATTGTTACTACTGGTACTGGTGGTACGTTCACTGGAGAAACGCTATACCTCCCCACCGGGTGAACGTCCGTTATATGCCCTGGAAGGTCGGCTGATCCCTCTTCAAGCCGAACCAGGCGGTGACTCCCTTGGTCTTCTCTTCCCGCGCCCCGCTCATCTTCATTGCTAATTTCGAGAACTGCCGGCCCAGCGGCGAATTCGGCGGGAGCAGCTCGCCGGAAAGGTAGGCCACTTCCACTTCGGGCCGGTCCGAGAGCTCCGCGTACACCGGCAACCCCACGGACTGCTCCAACTCTCCGGCGCGGAAGTCGGGCGACTCTGGAACGCGGTTGAGCACCAAGTGAAGCTGGCCCCTAGGATATCCCGCGGCCACTACGCGCTGGACGAACCGCTTGGCCTGGTACAGCGCGGTGATACTCGGCGTGGATACGAGAAACAGCTCATCGAGGTCGTCCAGCAAAGTCAGCGCAATGGCGTTCAGTGTGCGGCCCAGGTCCACGATCACCATGCCGTAGAGCGACCGGACCAGCCGGAACACTTCGTGAAAATGCGCCGGGTTGACGACATCGGAAATCGTCAGGCCGGCGGGCGAGGAGATCACGTCCAGGCTGGGCCGCCCGTTCGAAACCAGTCCCTTCCAGAAACTCTGGTCCAGCCGATGCAGGTTCTTAACCGCATCCAGGACCGAGAACTGCGTCGCAGCCTTCATCAGGAAGGCGACCAGGCCGGATTCCAGGTCGAGGTCCGCCAGCAAAACATCCTGCTGCCTGGCACGCTGGAACTCAGCCGCCAGGTGGCAGGCCACCGTGGTTGCGCCACACCCGCCCTGGGCGGAGACGAACCCCATAACCTTACCGGCTGGCCGGCTAGTCAAGTCCCGCCGCGCGATCTGCGCCGCCAGCCGGCCCAGAGCCTCGCAAAGCCTTTCCCCGATGGGCGAAGAGATGAACTCATCCGCCCCGGCCCGCATTGCCCCCAGGATCAGATCGGGATCCGTGGAGGAGTGAATCACGGCTACCTGGACCCAAGGCGAAACCGACTTGATCCTGCGAACCTGGACTTCCAGCGACTCCCCCTGCGGAGCGGCGTCGATCAGCAGGAAATCCGGGTTCAGTCGCTTCAGTTGCAGCGTTTCGACGGGGTGCGCCTGCTCCAGAACGACGCGAACCCCCTGGAGTCGCGCGCACGCGTGCGCCTCTTGCCTCAATTCGTCGTCTGAGATCGTCAGCCCGATAGTTAGTGGTTGCATATAACCGCCCTCCTCCCGCCATTGGCAGTCCGGAGGCCCCTTTGAGTTTCCTTCCCAGTATCCATCTCGGCGTGATCGCGAGCCCAATCGCGAAACGCCACCGATTGCCAGTCCTGATTACCTTATACCCCTAATTGTGGGATAACTCAAGCCCCAAATGTGGGTACTGGTCGAAATTGAAACTGGTGGTACTCGCGGGACTGGCCGGAGTGTTGGATGCCGAATCCGGCGAGAGAAAGGCGCTGGCTAGTGTAACCCAGAGGAGTGGAACCTGAACTCCGGCTCAGGCAGGGTGCCCGGGCCGCCGCGTTATACGCCCTCCAATTGAGCCTTCTTCGAGCCGAACAAGGAGCCCCAGCCGCTCTTGGTCTTGGCTTCGCCCGCCTGCACTCCCGATACCTTGAGCGCCAAGTCGGCGAACTGTTTGCCTAGCTCCGAATCGGGCGCCAGGAGTTTGCCGGCCGTGTAGGCCTCGTCCAGCTCCAGCCGGTCCGAGAGTTCCGCGAAGACCGCAGTGCCGAGGGATCGCTGCACGTCGTCCGAACTGAAGTCGTGGCGCTTCGGAACGCGATTCAGGATCAGGCGGAGCCGCTGCCGCGAATACCCCACCTCGAGCATGCGGCGGATGAACTGTTTGGCTTGGTATAGCGCGGTGATGCTGGGCGTCGCCACCAGATACAACTCGTCCAGATCGTCCAGCACAGCCAGCGTGACCGGGTTCAACGTGCGGCCCAGATCCGCGATTACCCAGCCGTACATCGAGCGGATCAGCCGGAACACGTCGCGGAACTGGGCTATCTCCGTGCCGTCGGAAGGCGCCATGCCGGTAGGCGCGGGGATCACGTCCAGTCGCGGCTGACCGCTCCATACGAAGCCCTTCCACAGGCTGGGGTCCAGCCGGTAGACGTTCTTGAGCGCGTCCAGGATGGAGTACCGCGTCGCAGCCTGCATCAGGAAACCGATGATGCCCGACTCCAAGTCGAAGTCCGCCAGCAGGATCTCGTGCTGCGTCGAGCGCTGGAACTCGGCGGCCACGTGGCAGGCTACCGTGGTGGCGCCGCATCCGCCTTTTGCGGAGACAAAGCCGATCACCTTGCCCAGGGGACGGCTGGAGGTCTCCCTCTTTGCAACGATCGCCCCGATGTGGTCGATGGCCGCCCGAAGTCTCTGCTCTACCGGAGGGAGGATGAACTCGTCCGTGCCGGCGCGCATCGCCCTCAGCATCACTTCAGGATCCGGAGAGCGGTGCACCACCGCCACCATGGTTCCGGGCGAAACCACCCTGATTCTGTGGACCAGCTCCTCGAGCGACTCGTCCATCGGAGTCGCATCCATCAGCAGCAGATCCAGGTTCAAGCGCTTTAGTTGCAACGACTCGATGGGGGTTTCCTGCTCCATCAGGATGCGCACGCCCATGTCCCGCAGAGCCGTACGCACTTCTTCACGAAGGTCCTCGTTAGAGATGGTGATGCCAATCGTGAGTGGGTGTCTCTGCCCCATTTTTACGTCTACTACCATTATACCGCGTCTAGGAGACCTTAAAAGTACCTTTTCAGGAAAGCTTCCGGAGGTTCGGTACTAGTACTTTCAATGCGCCGAGCGGCGCGCCCTCCCCCCAGCGCGCCCGACTTGCGTTCCGTACAGTTCACGCTTCCAAATGTACTCCAGCACCGCCCGCGGCACCTCTGCGGGAGCCTCGCCGGCCGCCAACCGTCTGCGGATATCCGAGGAGGAAACCGGCAGCGCCAGAGCTTCCATCCGCTGGACGCGCGCTCCCGGCGGGACCAGGTAGTCGTGGCCCGGCCGCGCCGCCACGATGAAATCCACTGCATCGAGAACGCTCTGCCACCGGTACCAGGTCTGGACCTCGGCGAAGGCATCGGCGCCCATCAGGAAGTATACTCGATCGCCGGGATCGAGCCCCGCCTTCACTCGCTCGATGGTGTGGATGGAGTAACTCGTCCGGCTGCCCGCCTCGATCCGCGAGGGTTCCAGCAGCGGCTCTCCCTGGCAGGCCAGCTCCACCATCTGGTAGCGATCTTCGTAACCGGCGGAAATGGCTCCGCGCTTGTGCGGCGGCCGGCCGGCGGGGATGAACAGCACCCGGTCGAGCCCGAACTCCCGGGCCGCCTCGCGTGCCAGCCTCAGGTGCGCGTCATGGACCGGATCGAATGTGCCGCCGAAGATCGCGAGTTTCAAAACGTGATGCCCACCAGAGCTTCCACCTGGTTCTGATCCAAACGCGCGAGACCGCTCACCAGGCTGCTGAACGAGGCCGAGCCCCAGCGCGTGTAGCGCAGTTCGCCCGAAAGGCGGATGATCGCGAATTTCCCCTCCAGACCGGCCGCGGCTGCCACGCCAGCGCTCCCCCCTCCGGAAGCGTTTGCGACGCCCGTGAAGCGCCGCAAAGCCGGACCAGCCGCCGCGAAGGGGGTCACCAAGCCATCCCGCAGGCGATACTTCAGCAGCAGGGGAATCCGCCACTCGCTGGCGGTGATCTTCGACAAGAGGGAACTGCCGGATACGCCGCTCTGCGCCGGGCGATAGAGCAGGTCCAGCTCAACGCTGGTCCGGTAGGGCAAATGCAGCTCCAGCGTCGGGCCGATGGCGTAGCGCCCGCTCGAGGGGCTGAGCACGGATCCCAAGGTGATCCCGCTCTTGAACACGTCTTCGAACGGGTGACCCGCTTTCAAGCCGAACGACAGTTTCTGTGGGAACGCGGTCGCAGCCGCGAGCAAGAGCAGCAGAACGATTCTCAAGGTCACTCCCTCCTCGGTGATTTTAACCCTCCGCGACGTCACCGCCGAAAAGCAGATCCGGCTCCGGGTCGTCCCGGAGGCCGTAGGATGGCGATTGTACATCCGGTCGATATCCCCTGCTGAAACTCTGGCTGCTCGCCGCGGTGGAAGCCAGTTCGTCGGCGCGGTTGTTATCGGCGTGCGAGGCGTGCCCCCGGGTCCAGGTCCAGGTTGTCCGGTGCTGGCCGGCCAACTCATCGAGCTTCTGCCAGAGATCGCGGTTCTTCACGGGCTGCTTGCCCGCTGTACGCCAGCCTCGCCGCTTCCACCCGTGGATCCACTCGGTGATGCCATTCTTCAAATACTCCGAGTCGGTGACGATCTCGACCTCGCAGGGCTCCTGGAGCGCGCACAAGCCCTCGATGGCCGCGGCCATCTCCATGCGGTTGTTGGTAGTGTGCGGCGAGGAGCCGAATAGCTCCTTCGTGTGCTGGCGGTAGCGCAGAATCGCCGCCCAGCCGCCGGGGCCCGGATTGCCCTGGCACGCTCCATCCGTGATCAGCTTTATCTTCTTCATCCTGCGTCACGCCGCCGTGCTTCGAAGTTCCTGTTGGAAAAACGCGTCGACCAGCTCGAGGATTCGTGGCGCCTCCAGCGCCCGGTGAATCTCGCCGCGCAGCCGCGCCCCGTTCCGGACGCCATGCGTGAAGTAGCTCGCGAACTGCTTCATCTTGCCAACTGTCTCGGGATCCCCGCTGGAGATCAACATGGCGTAGTAGCCGCGAATCATCTGGTAGCGATCCTCGTCGGAAGCCTGGCGGTAAGCGCCGGTGGCGCCGTACTCCGATATCTGCCGGAAGATCCACGGATTGGCCGAGGCCGCGCGGCCCACCATCACTCCGTCGCAGCCCGTCTCGGTCACCATGCGGGCGGCGTCCTCGGGGGTTACGATGTCGCCGTTGCCGATCACCGGAATCTTCACCGCGGCCTTGACTTGGGCGATGAGGCCCCATTGGGCCCTTCCGGCGTACCCCTGCTCACGCGTGCGCGGGTGCAGCGCAAATGCCTCCACGCCACAGTCCTCGGCCAGGCGGGCCAGTTCCAGCGCCACGATCTCCTTGTCGCTCCAGCCAGCCCGGCACTTCACGGTGAGCGGGATGGTGATGGCCGCCCTCACGCTGCGCAGCAGGCGCTCGACCAGCGGCAAATCGCGCAGCAGCGCCGAGCCGCCGTTGCAGCGCACCACCTTGTTCACCGGGCAGCCGAAGTTGAGGTCCACCATGTCGAAGCCCAGCTCCTGGCACACCCGCGCCGCGTTCGCTACGATCTCGGGATCCGCCCCGAACAACTGCGCGCTGATGGGGTGCTCGTCGGGCTCGAAGGCCAGGTACTTCATGGTGCGTCGCGGATTGCGCGCCACCACGCCGTGCGAGCTAGTGAACTCGGTCATCAGCAGCCCGCACCCGCCCAGCCCCCGGATGAAGCGGCGGAACACAGTGTCCGTCACGCCCGCCATCGGCGCCAGCACCGTGGCGGGAGAGACTTCCACCGCACCGATCTTCAGGCTCGCGGGGATGCTCGGCATCTCCTCCCCATTCTAACGAGTTGGAAACGGGATCGCGTTGGAATACGTTAAGAAGATAGGAGGCCAACTATGAAGGCGGTGCAGGTGGGAATCCTGGTGGCGCTGGTAGTGTGCGCGGGGCTGTTGTTCAAGATCTACCGCGGTCAGCAGCCGGCCGTGGCACCTCCGGCAGCCGCGCTCCCGCAGAATACGGTTGCCGCGACGCCCGCAACCCCACCGCCCGCTCCTGCCCCAGAGGTAGTTTCGCAACCCGCCCCGGAGCCGGAGAAGCCGGCCGCCCCCCTGCGCAAGCCTTCGCCTACCCGGGCGCAGAAGAAGATTGTGCCGGAGGTGGTCGCGCAGAACCTGCCGCCCGTCGAGCCCGCTCCCGCCGCGCCTCCTTCCGCCCCGCCGGCTCCAGCACCGCCTCCGCCACCGGCGGAGCCAGCGACCCAGGTTCAGCCTCCCGAGCCCCCCATCCCCAATCCGCCCAGCGGAACCGAGACCGCTCCGCCGCCGCGAACGCCAAACACAGTCACCATACCCGCGGGCGCTCTGCTGTTCGTACGCCTCGGCGAAACGCTCTCGAGCGACAAGAGCCAGCCTGGCGACACGTTTTCCGCCACCCTGGATCAGCCGCTGGTGGTGGATGGATTCGTCATCGGTGAGCGCGGTGCGCGGGTGCAAGGCAAGGTGATCGAATCCCAGAAGGCCGGGCGCATGTCGGGCGTTCCATCTCTGATCGTACACCTCATCCGGCTGCACACCTCCGATGGCCAGGACGTCGCCATCGAAACCGAGCGGTTCCGCAAGGAAGGCCGAAGTGAAAAAGGGGAGGACCTCAAGAAAGTCGGAGCGGGGGCTATCATCGGCGCGGCCATCGGCGCGATTGCGGGAGGGGGCAAAGGCGCGGCGATCGGCGCCGGAGTGGGCACAGCGGCGGGGGCGGGCACGGCCGCGGCTACCCGCGGCAAGCGGTTAGAGTTGCCGGTCGAAACCCGCCTGACTTTCCGGCTCCAGCAGCCGGTCACGCTCACCGAGCGGCTCCGCTGACTGAAGCGTGGGCTACAATAGGCGCGATGCCCGATCGGATCTTCCTCTCCCTGTGGCTGCGCGACTTTGAGCCGCAAAACGTTTTGAGCCATTTCGAGCGGATGCTGCTGGCCTTCCCGTTCTCCAGCCTGCGTCCGGGCATTGCCGCGTTGAAGGTGTACGCGCTGGAGTATGTGGAGCCACCGCTTCTCGAGCACGTATTCAGCGGCGCTCCGGAGGTGGAAACCGTTATCGCCCTGTGCCGCGAATTCGAGAACCAGGACTGCGCGTACACGGTCGACGGCTGGTGGGAGTTGTTCCAGTACAACAACGGGTGGCGTCTTACCCCCTCTCGAGTCTCCCTGACCTGCTTCGGCCCGCTATTTGAGAACGAGGACGGCGATCACCTGCGCATCGATTTCGGCCCGGAGACGTACTACCTGCCCCAACCGCGCCTGCCGGACAGCGCCCGCGCCGCGCACTCCAACCTGACCAGCGTGGTGCGGCTCGCGAGCGACCTGGAGGAATCCTTGTCCGTCTTTAGGAAGAAGCTCTGGTCGGAGTCGGGCGAGGATTTCGCCGAGCGCCTGGAATCCGCGCTCGACGAAGAGTTGTAGGAATTCGTGGCTGGAGTTTCTACCTTTCAGCGGGAACCGGAGGGCGTGGTGGGGTCAGGCCTTCGGGCCTGCCGCCGGGCTTCGGCCCGGCGGAAAATCAGGTTGGCCGGTTAGCGCCGCGTTGGCAGCACCGACGCTTTCCGTGGCGCACGTACTCGTGCGTGCAGCGTCGAGACTCCTCTCGACGCCAGGGTGTCGGCAAGAGTGCCGGCATGGCAGGCTGAAGCCCGCGCCACTATTCCGCCGCTTTCTTCCGCTCGTAGGGCTGCTTGAGGTACTTCGCCGCGTCTTCCTGCG
This sequence comes from Bryobacterales bacterium, assembly GCA_003137035.1. Taxonomy (GTDB): domain Bacteria; phylum Acidobacteriota; class Terriglobia; order Bryobacterales; family Bryobacteraceae; genus Fen-330. The sequence continues at coordinate 16,705 of PLEM01000175.1, forward strand.
CGTGCTGGGTGTTGTCTTTGGTGCGCAAGGCCAGCGTGTACTCGTTCACCGCGCGCTCGCGCTGGCCGGTGATGTCGAAAATCTTGCCCAGGTTGAGGTGGGACCACACTTCGGTCCACTTGGGATCGAGGTCGCCGTTGAGCGCTTCGCGGAATTCGTTCGCCGCCGATTGGTAGTTGTTCTGGAGGAAGAACACCTCGGCAATGCGGTAGTGCGCCAGCGAGCTGTTGCGGCTGACTTCCAGCGCCTTCTGGTATTCCTTCAGCGACTCGTTGAAGTCGCTGACCTCGGTGAACTGCTCGCCGCGGCGGATGGCCACCGCCACGCGGATGGGATCGCTGAACCGTAGCACCCGGTTGTTCGGGTCGAGCGTGAGCGTCTTGGGCTTGCCGAAGGTGTCCACCACAAACTCGGACGAAGTGCCCACCACCTCCACCGTCTTCTGCTCCGGGTTGCCCTCGGTCTCGATCTTCAACTCCACCGGCATGCGGAAGATGTCGAGGTCCTGCGAGACCTTGCCCATCACGCGGAATCCCTTCTGAGTCCGGTAGATCGTGTACTCGAGCTTGAACTCCGGCGCGCCGCTGGACTCGATCCACTGCAGGAAAAAGTATTTCAGGTTCTGCCCCGTAACGGCTTCGGCGACTTTCTCGAAATCCTCCGTCCGAACCGCCTTCCAGGCGTACTTGTCCGGAAACTGGTTCAGCAGCTTCTGGAAGTTCGCGTCGCCCATCACGTAGCGAAGCATGTGCAGCACCGCTGCGCCCTTGCTGGCCGTGACGGCCCAGAACTCGGGGGAATAGTCCTCCAGGCGAGGCGTCTGAATCACCGGGATGTCGTTGGTGGTGAGCGCGTCGATGTAGACGTCGTGCGTCTCCGTCTCCAATGCCCCGGGGCCGTTGACGTGCTCCAGATACAGGATCTCGGAGTACCGAGCCATGCCGTTGGTGAGCCAGAGATGGTTGCGCGTGGCCGCGGAGACCAGCGATCCCCACCACTGCCGCGCAATTTGGTTGGCCAGCAACCGCGTGTTCGGCTGCTTGCCGATGCCTTGCGGGGACAGCAACAGCATCCCCGGCGCGGAGTAACCGTTTGGCGCGCCCTCCTCGGTCTCGATCAGGGTCAGGTTGGCCTGAAGCGGCAGGCCGTAGAGACTGGTGAGATACGCCATCACCTTGCCGGTTTCCTGGCCGTACGGCGCCGCCATCGCCTGCTCCGCCCCGCGGAAGTACAGCCGGGTGGCCACGCCTTCGCTGGAGCTCTGCACCGGGTCGCCCTGCACCACGGCGATGCTCCCAGGGAACGCGGGCTTGGTGAACTGAAAGCTGTACAGCACCTTGTCGCCGGCCACCGGTTCCTGCCTGGCGAGCCCTGGAGCAATCACCGTGTAGCCCGTGGGAACCGTGATGCGGATGTCGGCGGTGTACCGGTTGGCGCTATACCCGGCCACCGGGAACCAGCGCGCGGGATACAGCAGGTAGGCGAAGTCCGGATGGATCGCCGCGAACTTGATGCCGAATACCGGAGAGTCCTCGTTGCCCGTGAGCCGCCCGTCGTACTGGAAAACCAGGCTGGTCGGCTTGGCCTTGGCCAGCGGCTCGGCGAAGGTCACGCTCACCGAGGAGGTCTGCGGCGCGCGGGATGACGAGACCTGCCGTCCGCTCTCGTCCTCGACCTTGGTGATATTCAGCGCGTTGTTCAGCTCGAACTCGGCCGAGGTGGTGTAATCGTCCTGCGGAGCGAAGCGGACCAGCACCTTGGCGGCGAGCGTCTGCATCCGCGGGTTCACTTCCGCGTCGATCTGGTAGTGTGCCACCTCGATGCGCGTCTGGCGCTGCTGGGCCGGCGCCACCGCCGCGCTCATCAGGAATGCCAGCCCAATCCAGGTATTGCGAGCCATTCGCTTTCTCCCCCAATCACCTCAGGAACTCTTGGATAATGCCGGTTGCCCGGCCCATGGGATCGTCGCCGCCCGAGAGCGCGGCCCCAACTTCCGCGAGACCTTGCCGCATCTCGTCGCGCGCGCCAGCATCGTTCAGCAACCGCAACGCTTCCGCGGCCAGGCGCTCCCCCCTCATTTCATTCTGCATCAATTCGGGGACCACCGCCCGTCCCGCCACCAGGTTGACCATGGAATAGTAAGGCACCCGAACCAGGAACCGGCCCAGAAACCAACTCAGCCCCGTCACCTTATAGAAGGTCACCATGGGAGTGCCGAGGAGGGCCGCCTCGATGGTCACGGTGCCGCTGGCTGCCAGGGCCAGATCGGCATGCGCCAGCACGTCCCACGTTTCACCTTCAATTACTTGGATGGACGCGCTCGAAATGCGTTCCCGAAAAAGTGCGAAACCGGCGGCGGGCGTGGCCAGCACGAAATGCACCGCCTGTTTCCGCAGGATGGCTTCGGCGGCGTCGAGCAGCGCCGGCAGGTGGCGTGCCGCCTCGCCACGGCGGCTGCCCGCAAGCAGCGCCACAACGGGTCGGTCCGCGGCGAGTCCGTGCTGCTTCAGGAAATCTTCCTTCGAAAGCGACGGCCGGATCAGGCGCGAGAGCGGGTGACCGATGTAGGTCGCCGGGATGCGGTGGCGCCGGAAAAACTCCTCCTCGA
>PLEM01000333.1 GCA_003137035.1 Bryobacterales bacterium
GAAATTCCGCGGGTTGCGCGGCGGCCTCGCGCCCGTCCTGTTCACCGCGGACCCCCGCTTCCGCCCGCTCCGACTCGCCGCCTTCCTGCTCGCGCCCACCAAGATCCTCGCTTACAACTCCCGCCTCGAGCGCCACCACTTGAAGCTGCGCACCGCCATCGCGTCCTGGCTGTTCCTGCGCGGTGTGTGCCTCGATCGCATCTTCCTCCGGCCGCGCTGGCTCTGCCCATGGAAGCGCGACCGCTCGGTCCAACCCCAGAGCCACCGGCTGCTCGATGGCCGTCCATTTTCTCCGGAACGCCGGCGGGTCGCCGTGCTCTCGCCCTATTTTCCGTATCCCTTCTCACACGGTGGCGCGGTCCGGATCTTTCACCTGCTCCGTGAGATCGCGCGCGATTTCGACGTCGTCTTGTTCGCGTTCACCGAAGACGGCGAAGCCACCGAATGCCAACCCGTGCTCGATTTTTGCTCGAAACTGGTCCTGGTCCCCAAGCCGCGTTACCGCGAACCGCTCTGGTCCAGCCTGCCCCCTCCCGAGGTCTGCGAATACCGCTCGCCGGCCATGCGTACGCTCTGGGAGGGCCTCTGCGCGGAGATGAAAGTCGCCGTGCGCCAGGTCGAATACACCCACCTGGCCGCCTACGGAGGAGACATCCTGGTCGAGCACGATGTTACGTTCGACCTGTACCGCCAGGTTCTCGACCGCCAGCGCTCCCTGTCCGCCGGGTGGAATTGGTGGCGCTGGCGTCGCTTTGAGACCCGCGTCCTGCACCGCTTTCGTTGCGTCGTTGCCATGTCGGAGAAGGACGCCGGCCTGCTGGGGACTCCCAATGTGCGGGTCATCGGCAACGGCGTGGACCTCGAGCGGTTTCGGCCCGAGCCCGAGCCCCCCGGCCAGAGCCTGCTGTTCGTCGGGTCCTTCCGCCACTTCCCCAACGTGGTCGCCTACCGCTTCTTCACCGAACAGGTCTGGCCCCTGCTCCGCGACCGCTTTCCCGAAATGACCCTGACGGTCGTGGCCGGTCCCGATCCATTGCTCTACTGGCGCGCCGCCTCCGACTCCCTCGAGCCGCCCGCGGACGACCGTATCCGCCTCCTCGGATTCGTCCGCGACGTGCATCCGTTGTACGCCGAAACCAACCTGGTGATTGTCCCCACCTTGGTTTCGGCCGGGACCAACCTCAAAGTGCTCGAGGCCATGGCCATGGAGCGCGCCGTGGTCTCGACTCCCTCAGGCTGCGCCGGTCTCGCCCTGGAGCATGGGGTCAGCGTCTGGGTAGCCGAAACCCCGGCCGGGTTCGCCGAGGGCATCGCCACGCTGCTTGCCGACCCCGCCCTGCGTCTCCGCATGGCCAGCCAGGCGCGTCGCGTCGCCGAAGAGCATTTCGACTGGAAGCGGCTCGGGGAGCTTCAGCGCGGCATCCTCGCCCGAATCGCCCCCTCCCCGCTCGCGATCCGCCCGGCCGCCGAGCACGACCTCGCGGACCTCGACCGCATCCAGAAATCCTCCCCGGAAGCTGTTCTCTGGGAGCCCCAGGGCTACCTCGCTTACGACTGCCTGGTTGCGGTGTTGGCTGGCCGTGTCGCCGGCTTCGTGGTCTGTCGCACCCCAGTCGATGGAGAATCCGAGGTGCTGAGCCTGGTGGTCGATCCCCCGTTGCGCCGCCACGGCATCGGCCGGCGCCTGATGTTGCACGTGCTTGCCGGTTCCCCCGGTACCTGGTTCCTGGAGGTCCGCCAGTCCAATGCGCCGGCCCTTAACCTATACAAGAATCTGGGCTTCGAGGAGATTGCCCGACGGCCCAACTACTACCAGGACACCGGTGAAACCGCGGTTGTCATGAGACGCCAATCGTGCTAATGTCACAAGTGGCAGTAATGTGGTTGTAATGAATCTCCTGCAAGTCACCTGCCGAGCCTACTACCCCTTACAAGCAACTCAGGCTGGCAACTTCACCGCAAGGAGCACTACGCCTATGCAATTGACCCCGGAAGAGCTTAAAGCGCACCTGATGGAAACCGACGAAGGATTCCGCCTTCTGGCCAAGCAGCACTGCGAGTTCAAGAAGCAATTGGAAGCTCTGTCCTCCCGGCCCTATCTCAGCCCGGAAGAGCAGATTGAAGAGACTCGCATCAAAAAGCTCAAGCTCCGCTTGAAGGACCAGATGCAGGAGATCATGGATCGGTACCGTCAGCAACACCAGCCGGTCTGAACATCGGGTGCGCTGACCGCTTCCGAACAGAGTGGTGCATGCTTCAGCATGCCCAAGCTCCGCCTACGCACGGCTCACGGCCGGTTGGGAGGTCTACTCGAAGGCGCCAGCCGGCGCGAGCATCCCGCAATCCCGATCCCGCAGCCCGGCGGCTCGCTGCGGTGATTTCGATCGCACCGGACGCGAGGAGACTTCCGACCAGGCGCTGATCACGTCGCGGGGCCGGCGAATGGTGTACTTCACTCCCCTCAACTGCTTCACCACGCTTCCGACGACGTCGCACCAGGGGTTCTCGCTCGGATCGAGCTCGTAGCCACCAAGGTGGTAGTTCATGTAGAACACCGGACACCCAACCTCACCCATCTGCCGCGTGAGTTCCCGAGGCGTGCGGTCGTCCACCGGCACTCTCGGGCTGACCACGATCAAGGCATCCGGGGCGATCCTTCTGGATCTCACTGCTGTCCAAAGTAGCCGAGAAGCCCCCTTTGACTGATTGAAAACACTGGGCAACCCTCCCCTGTCCGGCCGTCTTGAAAAACCAGGCTGCCACCTCTTGGGCTAAGTTCGAAAACGGCTGCTGTCCAGATTAGTAGCGGAAAACCCTCCTGTTTGCCCAATCCGCGATGCCGAGGCCGTTTCTGCTGTCCAAATTCCCGCTACCCTTCCAGCGCCAGCTCCAGTTGGGCATCATGCACACCGGCCAGCGCCGGCGGGGCCTGGAACGGGTCGTCCAACCACTGGTACAGGTCGCGGTAGACGAACAACTGCTGCCGTAGCAAGGCGATCAGATGGGACAAGGACCAACCGAACGTGGACTTCAGTTGCAGGTACTTCAGCACCAGCATGGCGATCAGCGCTGTCCACACCTGCGTCTTGACGGCATTGGCGCTGGTCCCCACAAACGTCTTGATCTTCAAGTTCTGTTTGATGGCTTGAAGAACAGCTCCACCTGCCAGCGGTCCTTGTAGACGGCCGCGATGGTTGTCGCCCCGAGCTTCAGCAGGTTGGCGAGAAACACGATGGATTCCTGCTTGTCCTCATCCCAGACTTCCACCCGCCGGAACAGGCACGGCTCTTGGCCCGCCTTCGCCTGGCTGGGAAAATAGATCAGCTCGTCCTTGAGCACGTTCCGGTTCTGCGGGACTACAGAGGTACTTGCATAATTCGTAAAAGGTCCGGCGCGTGTCAAGCACTTTGAGACACCCGGCATGGGAATTTACTGACTTCCTTCCTGGGTCTTTTGGCCCGGTGGAACCGGCCTGTTGATCCAAACCTCCGATGGCTATGGCAGTGGTTTTGGCGGTCGCCGAACGA
>PLEM01000380.1 GCA_003137035.1 Bryobacterales bacterium
CGTTGTCGCGTCCGGTGAACTCGGGATTGAAGCCGGAGCCGAGCTCGAGCAGCGCGGAAACCCTTCCCTGCACCGAAATTGAGCCGTGGGTGGGCTGGAGGATGCCGGCTACCAGTTGCAGCAGCGTGCTCTTGCCCGAGCCATTCTCCCCGATGATGCAGAAGGTCTCGCCCTTGGGAATCTGGAAGGAGAGGTCGCGTAGCGCCCAGAAGTCGCGATGAAATGGATACTGGTTGAGAGTGAGGAGCTCCTTCAAGCGGTCGCCGGGCGATTCGTAGATGGCGTAGCTCTTGGAAACTCCTTCAAATTCAATCGCATTCACAGGTTGCTCGCAAGGGTGCGAATAAGGAAAAGGGCGACCGCCGGCTCCCCGCTGGCACGATCCTCGAAACCCGCCTACGCCTGGGCGCAGGCCAATCCCGTTCGTGGCTCTGGCCGTACTGTGCCTTAATTCGCGGTGCAATGTTCCGCGGCGCGCTGGCGCGTTCGGGTACCAGCAGGCGTCTAAGGGCTACAGCCAGTCAGTCGGGGAAGCAGGTAGCCGCCCATCATGTGGACGTTCGATATTGACTTCCTCCTCTTGGCTACGACCTCCTCAACAACGAGCCAGGCCGTGAATGGGTCTCCATCTCTTGGAGCCCGGAAACCCGAGTGAACCTACCACCCGCGCTATCCACTTCCACTATGCACCCGGAACGCGAAGCTGTCAAGATGCCGGGAATAACAGGCGTGTGTAGAACAACTTAGGTGCGACTCGGCATTGAGATCTGGTTGGAATTTCCGACGGTGGGCGAGGACACGAGTGTTGGGTTCTGGGCGGTCCCGGCGGTGGAGTGAACCCTCCCGATCCGTCCTGACCGCTCCGGTTCCTGCGCTCCCAGCTCCTTGTTGAGGTACCGGTTGATCCAGGCGACGAACTCGGCGAGCGGGAAGAGGCGCAAGATCACCAATTCGATGTTGTGCAAGAACTCCACGACGAGTGTCATCACGCTTCCGAACGACATATCCGGGTGCAACCCCAACTGCACTATGCACCCGGGATGGGTATGTGTCAACACCGGTAGGTTAACAAACATTAATGACCGGGATTCGCTGTGTTGGAGGGCAGTTTGACAACATCGCACGGAACCGAATAGCCTGAGAGAGACGCTACTCTTGCCGGTGTAGCTCAGGTGGTTAGAGCGTGGGTCTCATAATCCCAAGGTCGCTGGTTCGAGTCCAGCCGCCGGCACCAGCCTTCAGGTTCCCTGCTCGCCCACGATAAGGGTGTAAATGCGGTCGAGATCCTCGGGGGAGTAGTAGTCGATCTCGATCGATCCGCGCTTCTCCGGTTTGCCCGTGATGCGCACGCGCGTGCCGAGGACTCGTTCAAGTTCGGCGGTGGCGGCCTTCACGTTGGGATCGGCAACCTCGTCCGGGCTTTTTGCCTCACGCCCGGTGGTCATGCGTTGAATCAGGCGCTCCACCTGACGCACCGAGAGGCCTTGGGAGATGGATTTCTCGGCAACCTGGCGCTGGAGGTCCTCGGTGGGCAATCCCAGGATGGCGCGGGCGTGCCCCACGGAGAGCCGGTGCTCCGCGACGAGCTGCTGAATGTCCGCGGGGAGCTTCAACAGGCGCAGCGTGTTGGTGATCGTGCTGCGGTCCTTGCCGGTACGCTGCGCGATATCGTCGTGGTTGAGGTTGAGCTCGCGGGTGAGGCGGTCGAAGGCGCGGGCGACCTCGATGGGGTTCAGATCCTCGCGCTGAATGTTCTCGACCAGCGTGATCTCGAGAAGGCGCTCATCGGAAACGTTCTGTACGACGGCCGGGACCTCCGCGAGGCCGGCGATTTTGGCGGCGCGCCAGCGGCGCTCTCCCGCGACCAATTGGTAGCGATTGCGGTGCGGGCGAACCACGAGCGGCTGGATGATGCCGTTGGCCTGGATGGAGTCGGCGAGTTCCTTAAGGCGATCCTGGTTAAAGACGGTGCGGGGTTGCAGCGGGTTGGGATCGATCAGCGCTATGGGAAGGTGGGAAACGCTGTCGTAGGCCAGTGGCGGCGGAGCTGGTTCGGTCTTCGGAGACGTGCGGCTGGCGAGCAGCGCACTGAGGCCCTTACCGAGCGCTCTGCGAGGATTCTCTGAGGTCTTGCTCATGGGCGAGGATTTCCTTGGCGAGCTTAATGTAGCTCTCGGCCCCACGGGAGCGGAGGTCGTAGAGCAAGATAGGCTTACCGAAGCTGGGCGCCTCGGCGAGCCGGATGCTCCTGGGGATCACGGTGCGGAAGACTTCGCCGGCGAAGAATTCCCGGAGGTCTCCGGCAACCTGTCGGGTGAGGTTGGTGCGGTCGTCGTACATGGTGAGCAGGATACCCTCGATCGCGAGGGAGGGGTGAAAGGATTCCCGCACGCGGTCGATGGTGTCCATGAGCTCGGAGACGCCCTCCAGCGCGAAGAACTCGCACTGTATGGGAACCAGCACGGAATCGGCTGCCACCAGGGCGTTGAGGGTCAGGAGGTCGAGCGCGGGGGGGCAGTCGATGAGCACGTAATGGTAGGAGTCGCGGAGCGGCTTGAGCTTCTCGCGCAGCCGGAACTCGCGACTTTCGAGGTCGACGAGTTCGATGTTGGCCCCGACCAGGTTCTTGTCGGCGGGGATTACGTCGAGGCCCTCGAAGCTGGTGCGCACGGCGGTAGCGCCGAGGGAGTGTGGGCCGAGCAGCGCATCGTACAGGGTGAGGCCGCCCACGTTCTTCTGCACTCCCAAACCGGTGGTGGAGTTGCCCTGGGGGTCCGAATCGATCACCAGAACCCGGAGGTCGTTCGCGGCCAGGGAAGCACCCAGGTTGATGGCGGTTGTGGTCTTGCCGACCCCGCCCTTCTGATTGGCAATAGCGATGACTCGTCCCAAAGCAGAGGCTCCTCGGGCGGACACCACATGCTATCACGTTCCACGTGGAACAATCTTGGGAATGTTCCACGTGGAACATTCTCGCTATTCGGACGTCCGGACTCCGCGCACCAGAACGCCACCGCTGGCCCAGGGAAGGGGGAGAGCAGGGAGCCACTGGAATCCCGGAGCGAGACTGACCTCCGCGGCATCCTCCAAACCCAGCAGCAGCCCTACCCATCGGTGGCACAGCGGAAGCACGTGGTTCCAGCGCACTGCCCGCGATACGACCCAGTCGAAATCACCCCGAACCTCCTGAGCTCGAAGCGCTTCTACTCGGACGTGAGGGTCGCCACGCGTGGCCTCCCGCAGGAACACGGCCTTTCGCTGGCGCGACTCCGCAAGCGTGAACCGGCAGTCCGGCCGCAGGATCGCCATGGGGATGCCCGGGAAGCCGGCGCCTGACCCTACATCTAGCACCGAAACGGCCTCCTTCGGCAAGTGAACCGCCAGGAACAGCGACTCGCAGTAATGCCTCACCACCACCTCCTCGAGCCGCCGGATGGAGGTCAGGTTGAGCACCTTGTTCCATCGGAGGAGCAGCTCATAGTGGGAGTACAGCGTCGAAACCTCAAGCGGGGAAATCGGCCGGACCGGCGAAAAGTGGCGATTCAACAGCTCGGAAAACTCCGCTTCAACACTCATGGGGCCCGGCGGGAGGTGCCGAGACTCAAGTATACATCCAGCACCGCGATGGCGGCGGGCGTCACGCCAGGGATGCGTGAGGCCTGCCCGAGTGTGCGCGGACGCACGCGCTCGAGCTTGCCGCGAACCTCGTTGGAAAGCCCCGGCAGACCCGAATACTCGAACTGATCCGGGATCTTGCGCCCCTCGGCGTTCCGCATCCTCTCGATCTGCCGCTCCTGTTGGGCAACGTAACCGGAATACCTGGCCTCGATCTCGATGCCGGTGAGAACTCCGCGCGCCGGCTCCTGGCCCAGAGAGGCGGTGGCCCAGGCCTCCAGCTTCGAAACAGAGGCTTCCGGGCGCCGCAACCATTGCATCACCGTGGGGCGGTCTTCCGCCGCCAGCTCGATGCCCGGGAACTTGCCCGGCTCGATGCGGGTTTCGCCGAACAGCGCCGAAAGCCTGGCCTTATGCTCCTGTTTGCGAACGTACATCCGCCAGCGCTCGTCCGAAACCAGGCCAACGCGGCGCCCGATCGGCGTCAGCCGCTCGTCGGCATTGTCGATTCGCAGATGCAGGCGGAATTCGGCGCGCGACGTGAACATGCGGTACGGCTCGTCAGCCCCTTGTGTCACCAGGTCGTCGATCAGGATCCCCGTGTAACCCTCGGCGCGGCCGACAACTACCGGCGGCGAACCACCCAGGCGGCAGGCGGCGTTGATCCCGGCGATAGTCCCCTGACACGCAGCTTCCTCGTAACCCGACGTGCCATTGATCTGGCCAGCCAGAAAGAGCCCCTCGATGGTTTTGACCTCGAGCGAGTGGTGCAGTTCCCTGGGGTCGATGGCGTCGTACTCTATGGCGTAGCCTGGGCGCAGCATCTCCGCCTGCTCCAAGCCGGGAATCGAGGCCACCATGGCGGACTGTACATCGATGGGCATGCTGGTAGCCATGCCATTGACATAGACCTCGTAAGTGTCCAGGCCTTCCGGCTCCAGAAAGATCTGGTGGCGCAGCTTGTCCGGAAACTTCACCATCTTGTCTTCGATGGACGGACAGTAGCGCGGGCCAATCCCCTCGATCCGGCCGCTATAGAGGGGAGACCGCGGGATTGCTTCGAGAAGAACCCGCCGGGTCTCCTCGGTAGTGTAGGCGATGTGGCACTGGATCTGAGGGCGGTCGATGCGCTCGGTAAGGAACGAGAACGGCGTGGGCTCGGGGTCGCCCGATTGCGGCTCGAATCGCGACCATTCGATGGTGCGCCCGTCCAGGCGCGGCGGCGTTCCGGTCTTCAGACGGACCCACCGCAAGCCCAGGGAGCGCAACTGGCTGCCGAGCACATCGGATGGAGGCTCGCCGCTGCGCCCGCAACTGTATGTGGCCTCGCCGATATGGGCCAGGCCATTGAGGAATGTGCCCGTTGTCACGATTGCGGCGCCGCACTGGAGCGCCCGACCGTCGCGCAAAGATACTCCATGAACCCGCCGCGCAGCGTCGCCATCGATCGACAACTCGGCCACTTCAGCCTGAAGGATCCGCAGGTTGGGCTCCCGCTCGAGTACCTCGCGCATTCCGATGCGGTAGCGCCTCTTGTCGCACTGCGCGCGCGGCGACCACACGGCGGGACCGCGGCTGGTGTTCAGCAGCCGAAACTGTATTCCCACGGCATCCGTCAGTTCTCCCATTACGCCGCCCAGCGCGTCGACCTCGCGCACCAGGTGGCCCTTCGCGATGCCACCCACAGCGGGATTGCACGACATTTGCGCGATGAGGTCCAGGTTCATCGTGACGATGGCCGTCTTCATGCCGAGCCGGGCACACGCGCGCGCCGCCTCGCAGCCGGCGTGACCGGCGCCGACCACTACGACGTCGTATCGAAATTGAGGGCCGCTAACGTGCATAAGAGCCCAGCTTTTCCTCTATTCTAGGGAAGTGGCGCGGAGGGAAACAAACCTCGGCCGCGAAGTATAAATCCTGCTTATACGGAGCTGTCATCTTGCGAATTCTAGTTATCGGTAGCGGCGGACGCGAACACGCGCTGGCCTGGCGGCTGGCGAAGAGCCCTTCGGTCGAGGCGATCTACGCGGTTCCGGGGAATCCCGGCATCGCGCGCCTGGCGACGTGCATTCCGGGGAACGCGCTAGACCCGGCGGAGCTGTTGCGCCTAGCGGAGTCGGCCGGAGCGGACCTCACGGTGGTGGGTCCCGAGGCGCCGCTGGTGGCCGGGGTGGTGGACGCGTTTCGTGCCGCGGGCCGCGCCATCGTGGGCCCAGTCGCGGCCGCGGCGCAACTGGAGGGAAGCAAGATCTTCGCGAAGCAGTTTATGGTGCGCGCGGGGATTCCCACTGCCGACTTCGCCATCGTCGAAACGGAAGCGGATGCGCTCGAAGCGCTGGACCGCTTCGGCATTCCGGTGGTTCTGAAAGCGGATGGGCTGGCGGCGGGAAAAGGCGTCATCGTGGCGGCGAGCCGAGCCGAGGCCGATGCCGCGGTCCACGGTCTGATGTCCGGCGAAGTGGTCGGAAAGGCCGGCTCGCGCCTGGTGATCGAGGAGTGCCTGATCGGGGAGGAAGTAAGCTTCATCGTGCTGAGCGACGGCAGCAACGTTCTGGCGCTGGAGCCTACCCAGGACCACAAGGCCGTGTTCGATGGCGACGCGGGCCCCAACACCGGCGGAATGGGCGCCTACTGCGATGCGCGCATCCTGGACGCGGCCCAGCGGCGCTTCGTGATGGAGCGCGTCATCGAACCGTCGATCGGGCAGATGCGCGCCGAGGGCTGCCCGTTCACCGGCTTTCTCTACGCCGGCCTGATGATGACTCAGGCGGGGCCGAAGGTGCTGGAATTCAACGTGCGGCTGGGCGACCCCGAAACCCAGGCCCTCTTGCACAGCCTGGACTGCGACTTCGCCGAGGCGCTCCTCGCGGCCGCGCACGGCGACCTCGGGGGCGTCAAGCTGGCGTGGCGCTCCGATCCCTCGGTGTGCGTTGTGCTGGCCGCGGCAGGGTACCCCGGAACGCCCCGCAAAGGCGACCGCATCGAGGGCATCGAGCCGGCGGAAGCGGCGGGGGCGGCGGTGTTCCATGCCGGCACACGAGCCAGGCAGCAGGGACTGGAAACGGCGGGCGGCCGGGTGCTTGGAGTCACGGCCTCCGGGAGCGACCTGGCTGGCGCCATCGAACGCACGTACCAGGCGGTTTCGAAAGTCCATTTCGACGGCATGCACTACCGCACCGACATCGGCCGCAAGGGTTTGAAGCGATGGGCTGCGTCCGAGGGATAGAATAGGTAAGAGGATTCGGGGACGTAGCTCAGTTGGATAGAGCGGTCGCCTCCTAAGCGACAGGTCGGCAGTTCGAATCTGCCCGTCCCTACCACCGTCTACACGCTTCGCACCACGGCACACACGGGTCTCGAACCTACCGGGATCATGGTGAACAGCGGCGCGGACTTGGCGCGCGTGGCCGAAATCGCCGCGATGCGGATGACCGCCATGTCTCCCGAAACGCAATTCAGCACCAGCGCGTACTGCCGGTCGGGAGTTACCGTGATGTAGCCGGGCCCCTGGCCCACCGCGACCGCGGCGATGGCGCGCCGCGACTCGACATCCATGATGGTAACTTCCCCGGATTGCGGATTGGCGATCAGCAGGAACTCGGCATCGGGTCCGGTGACGTCCGCCATGGCCCCGGGCGCGCGGCCGGCCAGCACGGTTTCGGCGACCTCGGTCCAATATGGATAGACCACCACGACCGCATCCGTGCCCGCCCCGGTGATGAACAACTGGCCCCGATCCTCGCTGAAGCAGAAGTAGTCCGGGCGGACAGCCAGAGGCAGGTGCACCACCACGCGGCCGCTCGGAACCTCGAGGATGGAGAGCACCCGCTCCTCGGCGTTGCCGACCAGCAACTGCCGGCCATCCTTCCGAAATCTGACCAGCGACAATTTCTTGCCCAGGGGGAACGAGGAGCAGATCCCGCGCCGCAAATCCACGAGACCGGCCGCTCCGCTCTCGCCGAAGCTGATCCCGGCCCACTCGCCGTCTTCGGAAATGTCGATATCGACGGGCTCCGCCGGCAGCGCGATGCGCGCCTCCACGCGAAAGCTCTCCAGGGAGAGCCGCGCCAGTTGCTTTGGCTGGCTCGACAGCACCCAGATGGCTTGGCCGTCGGGGGCCAGCCGCATGGCCACCGCGGTACGCGCCACCGGCGCCTTACGGCGCACCGCCAGGGTGGCCAATCCGATCTCGTGGAGGGCGCCGGTGGCGGGCGTCAACGCGTAGACGGCAGGGCGAACGGGGTCGGCAATCAGCGCTGTCGGGCTGGCATCCAGATGGATGTGGCGAGCTACGGCGAAGGCTGTCAGGTCGACAGCCGCGATGGCCTTGCCCTCCTCGTTGGCGACGAAGGCATAGCCGTCGAAACCCACGCCTTTGCGCCGCCCGCACGCCGCCAAAGCCGCGAGAGGGGCCAGAAGAAAGCTGCGTCGGGTGTTCAAGGGTAGACCCCATTCTACCCGGCGGCGGCGGGCCGGACCAACTGCTAGGATGGAGGGAACTCCAACAGGCGAACACCTTAGTATGAAGACCCGCCTCCTCATTGCGATGCTCTGCTATGCGGCCCTGGCTGCTGTGGCGGGGCTAGCGCTAGAGGGCATGTTTCGCGCCGCCGTCTGGGTCTTCCTTGGCGGCCTGCTGATAAGGACCTGGATTGCCGCGGCACGCCAGGACTAAGCCGCGCCGGATTCCAAACTGAAACGCTCCGGTTCAAAGTGGAACGCGCTTATCCACGATCCTTATGCCAATGTGGTACAGCACCTGGGATCAGTGCCTGGTGGCAAGATTCTGCCGCCGCGAGAGGCGCGCGCGGATGGCCGCTAAGTATCTCAGGTGAATACACTAGACCGACTAAGGACATTTCAGCGGCTAAGTAGGCAAGGCTCCGATTCCCGCATGCCCCGTCCTGGACTCACGCTTGCTATTAGAGGCGGCATGGTCCACACCAGCCGACAACAGATCCCGGAAGTCGCAACGATTCCCATGCGATCAACGAGCGCACTACGAGAGCGGATCACCGAAGCACAGCAGGCCAAACGCGATCACATCATTCTCGAGCACTTGCCGCTCGTAAAGGCCATCGCCATCCGTGTGCACGAGAACCTGCCGGTGCACGTCGATCTGGACGACCTGATCCACGCGGGTATCCTGGGGCTGTTCGATGCCGTGACGAAATACCTCCCGGAGAAGCAGGTGGCCTTCTCGAGCTACGCCAAGCACCGCATCAAGGGAGCCATACTGGACAGCCTTCGCCAGCTCGACTGGGCCTCCCGCGACCTGCGCCGCAGGCACAAACAGGTGGAGGCGGTCACCCGGGAGTTGTCGGCGACGTTGCAGCGGAATCCCACCGAATCCGAGATCGCCGAGAAGATGGGAGTGGACGTGGAGCGCTGGCGGCACATGATGGCGGACCTTCAATACGTGGGGCTGATTTCCATCTCGGCGCGCCGGCCGGACCAGGAGGACCTGCCCGCTCCCGACTACCCCGCCAAGGTGGAAACCCAGCCCGATCACATGTGCGCCCGGGAACAACTCCGCGAGCTGCTCAAGGGCGCCATGACCAAACTGCCGGAGCGCTACCAGAAGGTGGTGGTCCTCTACTACACCAAGGAGATGACCATGCGCGAGATCGGCGGCATCCTGGGAATCAACGAGAGCCGCGTTTCGCAGATCCACAAGTCGGCGCTGGAGAAGATGGCCTGCGCGTTGCGGTCGGCCGGTATCGAGTCCAGCGGGGCGTTCTAGCCCGGCTCTCCCGCTTGGCAGTCGTGGTGGCACAGGCCTTCAGCCTGTGCGGGCATTTTTCCGCTCCCTCGCACCCCCGGCTCGTTTCCTCATCGACACGGCGGTATCCCTCGATTACTATGGATGAGATACGCGTGGTGTCATGTACAAAGGACAACGCATTACGGTCGTGATTCCCTGTCTGAACGAGGAGCAGGGCATCGAGCAGGTGCTCAGGCGGATGCCCGACTTCGTGGACCAGGTGATTGTGGTCGACAACGGCTCGAGCGACCGCACCTCGGAAGTCGCGCGCGCATGCGGCGCGCAGGTGATTCGCGAGGATGTGCGGGGATACGGGCGCAGTTACCGGAGCGGGTTCGCCAGCGCGACCGGTGACCTGATCGTCACGCTGGACGGCGATCACAGCTACCCGGTGGATGCCCTTTCCTACCTGCTGGAGGCGTTCCTACATCTGGACGTCGACTTCCTCAACGCCTCGCGCTTCCCGGTGCGCGACCGCGCGGCGATGAGCTTCAAGAACAAATTCGGCAACCTGGTGCTGGCGCTCGCCATGTCCATCCTTTACTTCCGCTGGGTGCGCGATTCGCAGTCCGGCATGTGGGTGTTCCGCCGAGCCATCCTGGCCGGCATGAACCTGGAATCCGACGGCATGGCGTTTTCCGAGGAGATCAAGATCGAGGCCCTCAAGAACCGCCAGATCCGCTTTCGGGAGATTTCGATCCAATACTCCTCTCGCCTGGGAGAGACCAAGCTGAACCCCTGGCGCGATGGGATGTACAACCTATATTTCCTGGTCAAAAAAAGGTTTACCGGGAAGCGGAAAAGATGATAGTATGAATCTGCTACCCGCCCGCGGTTCGTAGTTCTCCCATGTCCCACAAGCCCGCAGGAGTGGTGTCTGGAACTACGGTAATCGTTCCTCACTGGAACCGTCGCGACTTGCTCGAGCGCGTGCTGGAGCAGTTGCGCAGCCAGACGTGTCCGGTTGAAGAGATACTCGTCGTCGACAACGGATCGCAGGATGGATCGGTGGAACTGGCCAAAAGCAAAGGGGCGCGCGTGATCGCGCTCGAACGCAACATCGGATTCAGCGGGGCGGTGAACCGCGGCATCCGCGAAGCGCGCACGGATTGCGTGGCCATCCTGAACAACGACGTGGAGCTGCAGCCGGACTGGTTGGAGCGGCTGCGCAAGGCCCTCGAGGAGCCCGGCGTCTTCTTCGCCACCGGCAAACTTCTGAACGCCGCGCGGCCGGAGTGGCTGGATGCGACCTACGACACAGTGTCCCGTGGTGCGTGCCCATGGCGGGCGGGGCACGGGCGGCGCGACGGGCCCGAGTGGTCGCGCCCGCGGCGAATCCGGATGGCGCCCTTTACAGCGGCGCTGTTCCGCGCGGAGTTGTTTCGTAAGGTGGGCCTGCTGGACGAGCGCTTCGAGTCGTACCTGGAGGATGTGGATTTCGGGTTGCGCTGCGCCATGCAGGGCTACACCGGGATGTATGTGCCCGAGGCGGTGGGCCGCCACATCGGGAGCGCCACTCTGGGCCGGTGGCACAAGGAAACGGTGCGCCTGAATGCGCGCAACCAGGTGCTGCTGGTGGCCAAGCACTACCCAGGCCGCTATTTGCGCCGCTATGCCTGGCCGATTCTGGTGGGACAGTCGTTGTGGGGCTTGCTGGCGCTTCGGCACGGCCGCGGCATTGCGTATTTGCGCGGCAAACTGCAAGGCCTGGCCCTCGCCCGGCGGGTGCGCCGCGAGGTCGTGCGCGCCGGAGGATGGCCGCGCGGCCTGTCCAGGATTGTGGAGCAAAGCGAAGCGGAGATTTTCGAGTTGCAGCGCCGCACGGGCTTCGACAGCTACTGGCGTGCGTATTTCAGACTGACATGAGGACCCTGGGCGTGGTGGTAGTGACGCACAACTCGCAAGCAGTGATCGGCGCCTGCCTGGACTCCTTGCGGCAGGTGGACGCCGAAATCGTGGTGGTCGATAACGCGTCCGCCGACGGGACCCTGCACGAGGTTTCGCGGAGAGCGGGGACGATTCTGTTCGCGAACCCCTGGAACCGTGGGTTCGCGGCCGCGGTGAACCAGGGCATGGGCGCGTTGGACTGCGCGTACGTGTTGCTGCTGAATCCGGACACCGAGTTGCTAGGCGGAATCGGCGCGCTGATGGAGGCTTGCGGCGAAGCGGGAGTGGCCGGGGCGGGCGGGAAACTGGTGGACCAAAGCGGGCGGCCGCAGTCCGGCTTCATGGTGCGCCGCTTCCCCTCAGCCACCGCGCTTAGCCTGGAGGCGCTGGGGGTGAACCGGCTGTGGAGGGGAAACCCTGTCAACCGGCGCTACCGCTGCGCGGACCTGGATCCCGAGGCGAAGGCGCAGGTGGAGCAGCCGGCCGCGGCCTTCCTGCTGCTCAACCGCGAAGTCTGGCGGCGGCTGGGCGGCTTCGACGAGGCGTTCTCACCGCTGTGGTTTGAGGACGTGGATTTCTGCGAGCGCGCAGCGGCCGAGGGGTTCCGGATGGAGTACGTTCCCGGGGCTGTTGCGAAACACAGCGGTGCACATTCCGCAAGTCAATTGCCTCCAGCCGCACGCGAGATCTACTGGTATGGTACGCTTCTACTGTATGCGGCCAAGCACTTTCGCCGCTCCGCGCTGGCGGTGGTGTGCGCGGCGGTGGTGCTGGGCTCCATCCTCCGAGCCGTATGGGGGATTTTTCGGTGGCGGAGTCTCAGTCCTGTCCTGATTTATGGTAGGGTTATTCGTCTAGCGGGTTTACATCTGATTTTGGGCCGGGGCGGAGGCCGCACTCTATCGCCCGCGTTGGCGGGGCGGTAGGAGAACACAGATTCCGGTAGCTGTTTGGGTGCAAGTTCATAATTCATGGCCTACACTGGTTTCGTCACCATCGCGGTAGTCACATACAACAGCGGCCGGTTCATCAAGCGGTGCCTGGA
>PLEM01000024.1 GCA_003137035.1 Bryobacterales bacterium
GCGAACCCGCTCCCCACCGATGTGCGGTAGAACTTCGTGTGGTCCGCGCGCATGCCGAGGTTCGCGACCGGATTGTCCCAGAGGCCAAACTGGTTGTGGTTGGAGAACCACCAGGAGGGCACGCCGCTCGACTTGAGCACGTCGATGAGCACGAAGGGGGCAGCGCCGGCGGCCTGCGCGTGCTTCGCGGTGAGCTGCAGCCCCGCGCTACCGTCGAAGTTCAGGTCGGTCAGCATCTCCACCAGCGATCGCACAATATGCGAGTGCGGTGCGGTAGCGTTCGCAAACACGATCAGATCGCTCTGCGCCGAGACCAGAAATGGGGTCGTGTTCCGCGGGTACCCGTAGACGCTCATGTGATGGCGCGTGGTCGATTCACCGATGTAGACGACGAGGTCGGTCGGCGTGGCGGGCGCACTCAGATTAGCCGCTGGCTGGTCGAACTGCGCCCGGCTGGCGAGGAAGAGATCGCGCTGCGCGCGGAAATCCGCGATCGAGGCGCGCAGATTGCCCGCTAGCCTGAGAGCGCGCGCGGCGAGCTGCCCGGACGCGAGCACAAGCAGGGCCGCCGCAGCGAGAGCGATCACCTGTCGGGTCAGACGGTCTCGGTCGCCGCGCTGTGCCGCCACCATGCGCTGTCCGAGGAGCATGGCGTGCGCGACCAACAGAGCTGTGAGAAGCTGCGCGAGCTGCCGATCGGCGTGTGCCGCGACGAATTGCCAGCTCTCGCGGGGATCGGTCTGGAAGACCGCCTGGAAGCTGTCCACGCCGATGGGGGCGACACGCGCATCGAAGTCGAATGCCCAGATCACGATCAGCGAACCGAGGAGACCGGCGACAGCGCCGGCTGACTTGAGGACACGCCCGGGCAGCGCATCGACCACGAGCACACAGAGGAACGCAGTCAGCAGCGCCAGGTGCTCGATCCAAGGCGGCGACGAGGCGATGAGCCGCCCGGCCACGAAGACAGCGCCGGGAAAGACACACGCGCGGGCCAGGGCGTTGCGCGACAGATCACGCGACCGTGCCCAGCTCGACAGGCGCGGCAGGCCGGACAGCGCACGCCAGGCGAGCGGCGTCTTGAGGGCGAGCAACGCGGCGAGCGCGACGAGCTGGTCGCGAACCGTGGGAATGGAGCCCGTACTAGTGACGATCTCGATCACGATGCAGGCGGCCAGGGCGATGGTGCCGGCGGTGAGCAACCATACGAACCGCGGACGGNNCCCGCGGCTCGCCGCCTGAGGTCACTCCACCTCCGGGATGAAGAGGCTCGCGCGCAGCTCATCGCGATCCAGGAACGGGTAGAGGTCCTCCATCGGCTTGGTCGCCATGCTCCCGTCCGGGCGCCGGAAGGAGACAGCGCGCGGCAGGGTCTGCTGGTCAGGGTTCACGCGCACCGAGCAGACCAGGGGCCCGGGCGCCGCCAGGAGCTCCGGCAGCTTGGTCCGCAAATCGTCGTTCGAGTCCAAGCGTGCGGTGGAGATGCCGTAGGCGGAGGCGAGCGCGCAGGCGTCGGGTAGGGTGAGGCCGGAGCTCGCGTCGCTGCCGACCAGGCGCTGGAAGTAGCTGCGCTGCGTGGTGCGGATGGAGCCGTAGCCCTGGTTATCGAGGACGAAGTACTTGATCGGCAGGGCGAGACGGCGGACCACCTCCAGCTCCTGCGCATTCATCTGGAACCCGCCGTCGCCGTCGACGCAGATGGTGCGCCGGACGCCTGCGGCCACACACGCGCCCAGGGCGGCGGGGACTCCGAAGCCCATCGGGCCGAGCCCCTCGCTGTTGAGCATGCGGACACCGGGCCGGATCTTGACCGCCTGGTGCGTGAGCTCGCTACACTGCCCGGACGAGCCGGGGACCAGCAGGTCATCGCGCTCGAGCTGGCCCGACAGGGCGTCGATCAGCGCGTAGGCGTTGACGTGGCCCTGTTCCTCCCAGTACGCGGGCAGGATCACGGGGTAGCGCTGCTTCCACTGCTGCACCTGCCCCAGCCAGGGCGCGACCGCCGGCGCCGGGCGCATCGGCAGCGCGTCGAGCAGCGCGCGCACGAACGTGCCGCCATCGGCGGTGATCGCGAGATCCAGCTTCATCGCGGAGAGCTTTCGCAACTCCGCGGGATCCACGTCCACCACGTACTTGCGCGCGGCCCGCGCGAAGAGTTCGGGCCGGTACGCGACCTGTCCGTGGTCGAGGCGCGCGCCGATGACGAGCAGCCAGTCGGCGTTCTGCTGGGTGAAGTTGGCGGCCCGCTGGCCGGCGGTGCCGGGACGGCCCGCGAAGAGCGGGTGCTCCTCGGGCAGGAAGTCGGCCGCCTTCCAGGTCGTGAGCACCGGGATGCCGAGGCGCTCGACGAGCTGCAGGGCGGCGGGCAGGGCGCCGGCAAGGCGGACGCCGTTGCCGAGCAGGATTGCGGGGCGCTGCGCGGTGGCGAGCGACGCCAGCATCTGGCGCACCGGTTGCTCGATCGACGGGGGTATGACCGCGGCTGGCGTCCAGCGGGCGAGCGCTGCGGGGTCGATGTCGATCGCCTGTACATCGAGCGGGATGTCGATCCACACCGGGCCCGGCCGGCCGGAGCGCGCCAGGTGGATCGCCTGGTCGAGGTGCCACCCCACGCTGAGCGGATCCTCGACGGTGACGGCGTACTTCGTGATGGGCCCCGCCATCGCGACGATGTCGATCTCCTGGAACCCGAGCTGCCGTACGCCGGAATCGCGCCTGCGGTCGGCCCGTTTCACCTGGCCCGACACGATGATGCAAGGGGTCGAGTCCAGCCATGCACCGGCGACGCCGGTGAGCGCGTTGGTGCCGCCTGGGCCGGTGGTGACCAGTCCGGCGCCGAAGCCGCGGACTTGGGCGTAGGCGTCCACCGCGATCGCGACGCCCTGCTCGTGCAGGTTCGAGACGAAGGTGATGCGTGGATGGCGCCCGAGCGAGTCGACGAGGTGCATGCAACCGCCACCGGGGAGCATGAAGACGTGCTCGACGCCCTCGGCGGCGATACGATCCCAGACGTAGTCCGAAAGCTTCACGGCTCTGCCTCTCTGCCCGAAGAGGGCACAGTCACAGCCACTGGGGTTCAGCCTCTCAGCCGTTTCATCTGGCGTTTGACCTGCCAGTACGCCGGCCGTGCGAGGCGGCGGAAGGTATCCCAGCCACCCATTGCGAGGTCGAGCCCATTCAAGATCAGCCGCATCGGATGGGGCGGCAGTCGAACCGGGCATCGATAGCTGAGCGGCCGCACCCGGTCCTGCGTAACCTGGACGAAGCGATCGAGCTGGTGCCAGTACTCATCGCAAATGCGCAGGTATCTCTCGCGCACCCGATGTACCGTGGCCCTGGCGCGGGCAATCTCGGCGGGATCGGGCCCCCAAGCGCACCCATCGCGACCCAACTCCCGCAGCGCGATCACCTCGGTCAAGTGCGGGTTGGGTATGCAGACGGCGGGACACCCGCACAGCATCGCCTCCAGCGCAAGCGCCGTGTTCTCGTAGCAGTAGAAGATCTCGCTGCGCCGGAATAGATCGGCGATCTCCGCCTGCGTCGCCGGATAGTCCAAGGTGATCTCGACGCTGCCGCGCACCTCGTCCGAGAGGCTTCCCCCGAGTACGATCTTGTGTTTGGCGGCGTAGAAGCAGGTGCCACTTCGTTTCTGGTCGCCTGGGCCGGGGTGAAAGACGGCCGGGTCCACGGTCGGCACCAGCAGGACGTTTTCGGGCGTACCCACCGCCTCGGCCATGACCCCCGAGTAACCGTAGAGCAACTCCGATGGGTCGTACGAGGTGGCGCCGCCGAGGAGTCCCGGGAAGTTGAGCACGTAGCGAACCACGCAATCGGCACGAAGCGGATTGCCGTGGACCGCCTCCCAGTAGACGACGATCGGGGTGAGCCCCTTTTCGTAGTGGTAGCGGACGATGGCCGGGGTGAGCGTGGGCGTTATCAGGTCGGGACAAACGGGCGCCGCCGAATAGCTGGTGAGCACCAGGTAGGCGACCTGACCCTCCAGATTGAGGCTGTGACAGAGCAAGTGCAATGCACGCATGCCCGCCGAGGTCCGCATGTAGCGCGGCGCCAGGATGTAGTAGGGGTTGCGCGGCGGCGGGCAGAGGCTCCTCGCCTGGTCGTTGGTCACGTGACCTCCTTCGTGCCGGCCAGCGAGGCGAGGTACAGCGCCGTGTCGCGGATCTGGGTAACGAGGGGGAGGATGTCGATACGGTAGCGCATCACCAGGGCCTGCATCGGTCCAACCTCGCCGACATAGATGTCGTCCGTGCTGCGGGCGGCGTCGAGGGGCGGGCGTTCAATCCGGAGCTTGGCCCCCAGCGCAGCCAGGATGCAGTCGGCCAGCTCGGCAATCTCGACCGCGCGATCTCCCGCGGTATCGAATCGGACGATCGGCTCGTTGCCGCTATCGAGCAGGAGTGCCAGCGCGAGGCTCACGAGGTCCGCGACGTGGACGTACGAGCGTATCACGCGATGCGCGGCGCGTATGACCAACGGCTGGCCGCGCTGCGCGGCGAGGATGAGAGA
>PLEM01000517.1 GCA_003137035.1 Bryobacterales bacterium
AGGGGGCGGCGCCGCCAGTGCTCCCGAACCCATTCATTGTACGCCGCTTCTACTCCATCATCGATCCCCAAACCTCGCAGATCCCCTTTCTGCAGCCAAGCCCTGCCGATCTGCGAAGTACCTTCACCAAACATCGCCGCAATAGTTCGCATACTCGCACTCCACACACCGCTGTCTCACTCCGGTTGGTTCCGGGCACCATTGCGTCTCCGCAAGCTCCCGAATCGCAGCCACTCCTTCACACACTCTCTGCCGCAGCTCTCCCGTAATCGGGATCGGCCAGATGCGCCCATCTGGAATCCGATACCAGAACCCGCCCTGCACAGGAAGCCCGATCACCTCCTCCACCAACACAGCGTACCCCGCCACCTGCAAACGGTGGTTCTCGGCCGGTTCGCCCGAGGTCAGCTTAAACTCCACCACAGCCGCCCCCCGCTCGCCCTCCAGCAACAGGTCCAACTTCCCCGCCAAACCCGCCTGTTCGGCCTCTAGCCAGACCCCGAACCGCCGCTTCATCCCCTCCATCCCGTACTCGCGCAGCGTCCGCCGCAGTTCCAGACTCTCCACCATCTCCCTCGCAGCCTGGCCCTCCTCCATCTTGTGAGTCGGCCTGGCCACCCCCGGCATTGTCCGCTGATAGTACACCACCCGCGGGCAATACGCCCATTGCTTCAGGTCGGTCACGCGTACCAGATCCATTCACCTCTCCAGCGACAGCACCTTGAGCTTCGGTGCCTGACCTTGCCCTGCCTTTGCCGCAAGCGTATCCGTGTTTGGCCGGTACTGCTCCAACGCCCAAGCGTCCCGCAAATCGTCCTCGCACACCGGGATGATCCGAATCCGCGCCGAGTCCTTCTCCACCTCGCGCTGCAACACCAACGCCAGTTCCTGCCGCCGGTTCCGATTCAGCTTCCCGAAAAACGCACTGAACTGAATCCGCTCCAGCCCGTAGTCCAGACAAATATCGGCTACCCGTCCCCGAAGCCGGTCCTCCTCGACGTCGTAGAGCACCACCACGGAGACCTCCGGACTCCCGCGGCCCACCTCCAGCGGCTTCAGCACCCCGCTGTATCTGTTCGTGCGCCCCATAGTCTCACCACTTGAACGCGAACGGCCGGTACTTCCGCAATCCCCTCACCGCGCCCGCCGCCAGCCGCGCCTGCATCTGGATGATTGACCGCACCTGATGGCTCTTGCCCCGATGCACCTCCGTCGCGATCAGCCGCAGCAACACCCGCCCGGCGACCTCCTCCCGCGTCTCCGCATCGAGCAACCCGCCGACCAGCCTTGCCTTGCCGCCCTTATTGAACCAGCCCAACACCGCCCGATCCACCACTGGCTGCCGAAACTCTTCTACAAGGTCCAGCACCATCGACGGCTTCCCACTGCGGTCCACGTGCATGAAACCCGCGAACGGCTCCAGCCCCGCGTTCATCGTCGCGCCCCAAACGTGCGCGTACAGGATGCCGTACCCGTAGTTCAGCGATGCGTTGACCGCGTCAGTAGCTCCCCGATGCCTGCGCCCTTCGAATTCCAACTCCTCCGGCAGCATCTCCTTGACCCGTTCCCAGTACATCCGGGCCGCCGTCCCTTCCAGCCCCATCAGCTCCGGCCGCACCGCGTCGGCGTTTCCGCCTTCCACCTTCAGGGCCGCCCGCCGCAGCTTCTGCAACGACGCCGCAGCCCCCTCCAGCGCCTTCCGCCGTTCGCCCTCTCTGCTCTTGGCAAAATACCGCAGCAGCTTTTCCTGGTTGTGGACCTTGCCCGCCACGACCCACCGGCAGAATTCCGCTCCGCGTTCATTCCCGCACGCCTCGAACTGCGCCTTCCTGGTCGCCACCGTCGCGGTCAGCAGCGGCGATGTCAGCAGCGCGAACGGCCTCCCGCCCCCGCTCAAGAACGCCACTCGAATCCCGCGCTCGCAGAGCTCCTCCAACAAGTCCGAGGAAACCGTCACCCCGCGCGACGCAATCACGATCTCCTGCAACTTCAGCATCGGCGCCTGCGCACACACCACCTTGCCCTTCTTCACCACCACGCGCTCGCTCTTCTTCCCGACAAACAGCCCGAACCCCGAAACGAACAGTTCCGATCCGTTCTCGGTCGCGAGCAACGTGACCGTCCCGTCCTCCGGCAGCACGATGTCGTCGACCGGAGGCAGCCCCAGTTCCAACTGCTCCGGCTCGACATCCAGCCCGCCCGTAATCCAATTCCACTGCGCCGCCGCCGGCGGCTTCCGCGAACTCAACGCAACCGCAGCATTAGAAGCCATCATGGTCATCTCATCTCCTGGTTGTTTCGACCACGCCCCGCAATTTCTAACACCAGAAGCGCCGCGCCGTCCAAGGCCAGCATGTAGTTCCCGGCCTCGAACACGGGCAGCCGCCAGTCCACCGAATCAGCAAGCATGGACTTGGGAACCACCGTGAAAATGTGGTTCTCACGGCTCAAGAGATCCGAGACCGGGGTCGATTCATCGTCCTGATAGAGGCGCAACTGCGGAAAATCTCCCGTCTGTAGAATGCACCCACACTCGTCCCCGCCGAAAACCTCGCTCGCATGTACGCGGCGGTATCTTCCTATTCCCCGAATCGTTAGCATCCCCAGTTTCTCGTTCCACGAAATACCCACCGCCCGTTTCAGAAGTGTCTTCAAGTCCGCTTCGTACTCGCCTAACTCCCAGTCCTGTCGCCGGTGCTGTTCGGCGAAGTCGTGAACCCTCAGAGTCGGCAACGAGCTTCGAAAACGAGCGAGTCTCCGGTATGTTTCAATCCATTTCACATTCGCTTTCCCCGCCGAACAACGTTCGAATGCCTGCTTCGCCTGAACGTTCTGCGCCGCGCATCCTAGCCGCTCTGCGTGATCGGCCAGAACCTCCTCAACGCGTCTTCGCAACTCCGTCAATAGCCCCGGCCGAGCGCCAGCGTCTTTGGCAACCGTCGCAATTAGGTTCTCTCCCACCGTGCGCGCGGTGATCATGCCGTGCTTCGTGGTCACAAACCACGGGCGCGCACTTGCCGACGGGTACCAGGCGTGAATCCGCTCTTCAAAACCTGCACGGTCAATTTCCGTGGGCAGTTTCATCATCCCCTGAAAAGCATTCGGCGGCACCAGCGCGATCGCTGTGCCAGGCCGGTGTCTGCCGACCCGCCCGAACCGCTGCAGAAACGACGCCGCCTCGGATGCCTCGAACAGCAGGTAATCGCAACGGAAATCCACTCCCACCTCGATCGCCGCCGTTCCCAGCGCGAGCAGTTTGCCTTTGGTGTCCCGAATCGCGCGATTTGAAAGACCGCGGATCACCGCTAGGCAGTCGCGCGGAAAACCCGCTTCGACAAGCCGGTCCTCCAGACGGATCGCGTTCACCACCGAATTCACCACAACCACCGCCGGCAGGTAATCGTCCTCTGGCGTCTCCCCGCGTAGTCGTTCCAGTTCACCCTTGAGCGACACTACTTCAGACACCATGGTCTCCACCGGGTCGCCACCGGTCAGCTCGATCGGCCTCACCTCAACCCCATGGACCGCCACGCGCCAAGGTCCGGTGATCCCCTCGGCCCCGCCGTCGCTCTGAATAACCGTCGGTTTTAGCGCCCGCTCCAGCATCGCCGCCACCTCCGGGTCAGGCGTTGCGCTTAGCAGAACCAGACGCCGGAAGATCCCCAGACCCCGCGCCAACGCCACCATCACCAGAGCGTGAGCCAGCTCGACCCCCTGGTACAGGTGGAACTCGTCCGCCACTAGAGTCTGATACCGCCGCAACGCCTCCAGTGGCCCGGCATGATAGTGCAGCCCGAGGATCAGGAACAGCACGTCGGGGTTCGTAAATACGATCTTTGGCTTGTCGGGATCGAGCAGCCTGCGCAACGCCTCGCCTCGGCTCCTACACGGCATCACCCTCTGCCAGTCGTCCAGCAAGAGCCCGTCTATCGGCACCAAGATGCAATCTGCCCGGCTATACTCTTTCCGCTCCCCTATACTCATCTTTCGCGGAGTCCAGATTAGAGGTTTGAGACCCTCATCCTGGGCAAATCGGGCAACCGCTTTCACCTGGTCCCTGAGTAGTTCGTTCGTTGGATACACCGCGACGCCCGACTCGCTCCGTTTGAGCAGCGGCAGCATCACCGCTCGCGTCTTTCCAGCCCCGGTCTTGGCCGATAGCAGAACCGTCTTGTGCTCTTCCCATCCATCCCACATCGCCACCTGGTGCGGATACAAAGGCGCCCGGCACGAAGGATGTTCGATCACCGGAAGACGGTACGGCATCACCCGGAATGCCATGCGTGCATCACTCCAGATCCTGAAACTTCAACCCCTTGCTCTCTTCCTGCCAGCCCCTTTCGGCGACGCTTCCCGTTCCCGCGTCAAACTCGGCCATGACGCTGACGGCCCCGCCGGAGTGAAGCGCCGTGGCAGATGGATCCGATGTTCCCCCGAAAACACGAACCAGTCCATCTGGATCTCGGCCACCCTGAGGATCAGGTGAGGAGGAATTGCCACCGGTTCGAATGAGTTTAGTTCCCCCTGAACGTCAAGCGGGTTCACGGCGTGTGTTGGCCGCACCGCCCCCTCCGTGAAAACCGCCGTCGGAGACACGATCTCCACCCATTCAATCCGCACCGGGCAGCCTTTCTTGCCGAGTCGGACCACCCCTGGCGGTACAAAGCCATCCCGGGCGAACAGATAGAAGGCGAAGCCCGATCCCTCTCCGGCCCACACCGGATCGAGCACCAGTCGCCAGCCCAGCGCCGGGCTGTTGAACCCTCGGGGAGCGTCATCCGTCCGCAGGGTAACTGAGTTGATCGCGTTCTGAGTAAAACGCGTCCACGCGACGCCGCCGTCCGCCCGCGCGGGCGTCGCATAAGCACACATTGCGCTCAGATCTTCCGCGTACCGCGGCGCGTGTCCCTCGAAGACGCCATAGGAGTACCCATTCAGCGCATAACTCAAAGCGTAGTTGTGGAGCAGGGGGAGGGTGGCAGCGGTCTTCGAGATCTCAAAGGAGGAGAACCAAAGGAAATCGTGGTTGTACAGCCGCCCAGCGTACACCCGAACGCCGGCCGCATTCAGAGCGATGCGTTCGCCCATTCCTGTCCTACCCCTTCTCTCCCTGCGCTTTGCGGTATCCCGCGATATCGCTGTACGCCTTGTCAAGGAAGCCCCTATCCAGCGGCGTTTCGGCGCACTCCTTAACCACCGCGTCCACCTCCGCGGGCGGGAGTATCTTGATGCGTTCCGGATTGCCGGCTAACGCTGTGTACTTCTGCTCCAACACCTCCTTCATCGCGTCGGCCTGCATCCCGTCCTTTCGATCATAGAGTTCCAGAGTGAACTCCAATGGTGTAATCAGTTCCTCCCACCCGGCCACGACGCCGAAGAACGTGTTCCGGCAGTCGCCGCCAATGCGAGACTCAGCTCCGTAACTCTTGCACGCCAGCAGCGTCTTAACCGTCAGAACAAGTTCCTCCCGCGTCACCCCCTTCAATGTCACAATCGAAGGGAACACGCTCGCGGGCTTCACTACGTTTCGGCTCCCCAGGGCCTGCCCGGTCTTCTGGCTGCTTTCGTCTACGGCGTTGAACGTGATCTCCTCGGAGATCTGGTCGTAGGGCAGCAGCGAGAATGCCGTGGAGTATTCAATCCGGTGCTTGATGTTCGCCTCATCGCTGAGCGCGGTTGCGCCGTACAGACCGCATCGGGGGCATCTCAGGCATAAGTTGTCCTTGAGATAGCACCCCTCGCCCCCTTTCCCCGATGGCACCTCCTTGCCCGCAGCCGCCACCGCGGAGCGAAGCAGGTACTCCATCTGCCTCGACTCGGCCGCTTTCTGCTTCGTGCCGAGGAAAGCGACACGCTTCACAACCGTCCCGCGATCACTCTCCGACAGTGGCGTATTGGCGGAGTTCAGCTCCCGCGTTTCCTCCGTCCGCAACACCGTGTAGTCCAGGATCTCTCTCAGCAGCAGCAACTGAATCGTCTCGGCTCCGATCAGCGGCTTCGGCTTCTGTACCAAATATCCTCTCAGTCTCTCCAATCCAGTCATTTATTCCTCCTCGTCAACCGTCCCGATCACACCCTGCGACTCCCAGAACTCCGCAATGTCCCGCTGCCGGGCGCTCGCCCTCTTGCCGCGCGAGCCCTCGCTCTTCCGAGGCAGATACACCTCGTCGAAGCCTGCCACCGGTTCACCCCATGCCTCCGAAAGACCCTCCTCGTTGCCGTGCTTCTTGCGAAGGAACTCGACCCACGACTGTCGTCGCGCCTCCTTCGACTCAAACTCCGTCTTGCGGAGCTCGTAATAGAGCCCGTAGTCCAACCGGTCAAGGATCCGGTCGTGCGCCGTGATTGGCGCCTCCTCCAGCAACGTCACCAGCAGGTCGATTCCTTGGCCCAGAACTTCCAGCCCTTCTGGAGACAGTCTTCTCCCAGTTGCCTCATGGACCCGCACCGCATAGCCCTTGAGCGAAGCCGCGTCCCGTCTCCCGCTTTTCACTTCGCTCAGGATCTTCCCAACCGGTCCCATCAGCCCGTACTTCGATCGCGTCGGGCGCGGACCCATCTCACCTAGGTACGTGACGAACGCCTGCCTGACCGCGTCTATCTGCGGCTGGTCTTTCTCGATGTCATACGGCCTGATCTGAACCACGATCGGTACTCTCATAAGCTTTTCTCCTTGTCGCCTGCACCGTGAAAATGCGGCAACTGCCCAATCAGACGAACATGAACCAGCGACAACCGCCCCTTGCCGGTCTCCTCGATACGTCGCACGATGCGCTCGGCTGGATCGGCAGCCAGGATTTGGTAAAGAGCCGATCGTGCCGGCAACCCGGTGTCGCGCACCAGCCGGCTCGCCGCGCCGATCGCCACCAACCACCGCCTCGCCTCACCTACGGGCAACCAGTCGTTTCCAACCAGCGCTCGCACCGCCGGCACCGGCGGTACGTACGCGACCCCTCCCCCTCCGCTCGACTCCACCGTCTCACCCTCCCTCTGGATTGCCGCCGCGGCATCAAACACCGTCCCTAGAACCAGCGCCACATACAAGCGCCGAAGAGCCTTGCTCGTCGCCGATTCATCGTCGCCTGCCGCGATTTCGTAGCTCAGAGGAACAAAGATGACGTTGGGGGTCTCGCAGACGAGCTGAATCGTCTCGTACAACCGAAACACTTCCCTGCGAATGGCTCTCATTTCGGGGTCGGTCATCCGGTTCTCGACAAGAGCCTCCACCGCTGCCTCCCAGCTCCCGAACGATTCCCCACATGCTGCATTCAAGGCTTCCATCTCGCCGTCATATTCCTCCTTGAGCCGCCGCATCGCCTCCCGCCTCCGGCTCTTCTGCGTCTCCGCCGTAAACCGGTAGCGGAATAGCGAGAGAAGGTCCTCCGGTTCGAGCGCAAACGGATCCCGGTCGCTCATCTGACGCGCGGCCTGGTCGGTAAAGCCCAGCGAGAATCCGTGCTCCACGTTACCGCTGTCGCCTCGCATCTCACCCCGCGCCGCCTCCACCCAGCCACGAACGTCTCGGATCAGCTTTTCCCCCTTCCTCGGCCCGAAACTAAGTCGCGGTTCAAGCCGGATAATCTCAACTGGCCGGGTACCCATCAGAATCTGTCGCAGCAGCCGCTCATAATAGCAGCCAACGCACACAATGATGTAGCCGAAGCGCCCGTGGGACACTCGACAGCAGTTCAGGCTTGGGCAGAATGTTGCCGGTGGGGCTACCAACCATCAACCGCCCCACGTCACCACCAAGCGCGGCGCTCAAGTCGCTTGTTAGACGGCGCCGAATGTCCTCCGTTGACGGCGCCACCGCCGTGTCGTTCATGTCCCTGGCATAGACCGTCCCACTTGCGAAATACAGCAACGCCTTCCAGCCCAGCCCCTCAAATTCCTGCTGCGCCGCGCGGTGGACAAAGGCCGTCGATACTCCTCGCGGCATGACCTCGTGCGTTGCGAATCTGACATGTTTACCCAGACTCGGATCGTCCTCACCGGCATGCACGGCTTCCCGAGGATGATCGGCCGAGCAAAGGTGGTCAACCGCCCTTACCAGGTGCGCCAGAGTTAGAAACCGGTCCGTGCCCCCCGATAGCAGTGCTTCCAGGATCGTTCCGTCAGCCCCGCCAGGACGGCTGTGGTGGAATTCGGCGCAATGCGCCATCGTCCGCTGAACAGGTTCAGCAATCCCCTCAAATCCGAGCGCTTCGCAGACCTCCGGCACCACGCCCCGAACCAGTTCTGGAATGATGTGGGACACCCACCTGCCCCGCCCTGCTTCCCGAGCATACCTTTGCCA
Organism: Bryobacterales bacterium; assembly: GCA_003137035.1. Taxonomy (GTDB): domain Bacteria; phylum Acidobacteriota; class Terriglobia; order Bryobacterales; family Bryobacteraceae; genus Fen-330. The sequence continues at coordinate 8,297 of PLEM01000517.1, forward strand.
CGCATCGGTCTCCTTACCCGCGTCGTGGACCAGCGCTGCTACCGTCAGGATCTTCTCCTCTGCCTCTGTAAGCCCGTAGTGCCTGGCATCGGACAGGATCGGCTGCAGTTCAAGTAGCACGTCCACTTCGACCACGCTGTGCTCGAACAGTGACTGGCCCGATCGGCTCTTGGCCAACTTGCTCTTCCATCCACGGCTCTGCATCCACCGCATCGCCTTGGCCAGCGTCAGTTGCTTGTCCATCCCCGCACCTCATCAACCCAAGAGCACACCACAGCCATACGTTCCGGCATCCACCTTACTACATTTCTTAGTGGTTTGGCCCACCTTTTCGTTTCTTCTTTTTCAGTGACAATCGAAAACCCTCTATTTCGATCCCACAATCAACGGTTTAACTCCCGGCCGCGGTAGCGGGCTCCCCAACCGGTGGTAAACCTTGATTAGGGGGTAAATACTATGTCGGTCAGCGGGCATTTCACCAAGAGCTTGCCGGAGCTTCGCATGCCGAAGCCCGAGGAGTGGGCTGCAGAGTTGCGGTTTCGGGCGCAGGGGCCGATTCTCACGGGCAGAGTGAGTCCGGAACTGGCGCTGGCGCGGGATGCCGCCACGGTCGCGAAGCAGCAGATCGCGTCGTCTTTGGCAGCGGGGACGCCGCCGGGGTACGTCCAGCCGCAGGACTACGATCCGGTTCTCCGGTTTCATTGCCGCATGGGCAAGCAGCATTACTGAGACGCACGGGTGACGCCCATGACGCAGAGAAAAACTCCGGCGAAGGGGAAGCAGAAAGTCACCAACATCGGCTGCGGGCGCATAAACCTGGCCAAGCCCTCGACCAGGACCGACCCGCCGCCGGAGCCGCCGAGAACCGAGTTGGCCAAGCTCATCGAACAGTACCTTCCTAAGAACAACCCCTAACACTCCCTTCGTCCGCGCGCCAATCGTCGCGCTTCAATGGGCCCGCCTCCACGCGATCGCGGAATCCCTAAGAACTCCCGCTATCCTGCGTTTGGAGCCCGGTTCGTGATCCCGCTCATCTCAGCCGAGGCTCCTTGGAGGGAATCTCGGCGCGAGCATTAGCACAGAGACGTGTACCCCGATCCGACACTGCTGACCGCGCTCGATGCGCCACTGCTCTCGCGGGCCGCAAGAAACCCGGCGCCAACCTCGGGGGCGCGGCGGACGACTTCGATGCGCCCGGGGCCGTGTAACCACGATGGCACAATGTGGCATATTGTGCTATTCCTTGAGCATGCCCAACCGGACCACCGTCAATGTATCCCTCACCCCGGAACTCGATGCGTTTCTTCAGAGCCGGGTGAAATCCGGACGGTACCAGACCACCAGCGAGGTAGTTCGGGAAGCTCTGCGGCTGCTGGAACGCCAGGAGCAGGAACGGGAAGCGGGCCTCCTCCAGCTCAAGTCCAAGCTCAAGCGTGGAGCAGCCCAGGCTGAACGTGGAGAGTTGGCCGACGGCGATGCGGTTTTCGACGAGCTCCGCAAACTGATCCAGGAGCGCCGGAAGGCCGGGAAGAAGGCGCCTCGCCCGTGAGTTGTGGCTTTGTACTCACTCCCGAGGCGGCCGCCGA
>PLEM01000208.1 GCA_003137035.1 Bryobacterales bacterium
GTTCAACTGGAACATGAATGTCGGAGGCGGGAATGGGAGCTACACGTGGTCGATCGCGTCCGGGTCGCTTCCGCCAGGCATGACCCTGCAGACAGACGTCTACGGCAACGCGCAACTGACCGGGACTCCCACAACAGCCGGGACGTATAACTTCCAGATTCAGGTGACGGACACCGCCGGGGGCCTGGCGATACGGAACGTCACCATGGTGATTTCGCCGGTGGTGGTGGCGAGACTGGATCTGCCCAACGGCATCGTGGGAGCGCCCTACTCCGCCACGGTGACCGCGACCGGCGGCACTAGCCCTTACACTTACGCATTATTCTCCGGGCAGGCGCTGCCTCCGGGGCTGACTCTGAACTCCAACACTGGAGAGATCTCGGGCACGCCGACTGTGGCCGGCGGACAGGGTTTCACCATCGTGGTCACGGACGCCGCGGGCAACGTCACCTGGGCCAGCTACAACCTGAACGTGGACGCTATGGGCATCAGCACCAATCGCGCGCTGCCGTTGGCAGTGCAAGGCAGCCCGTACAACGTCTCTCTGGCGGTGGCCGGCGGCACGCCGCCGTGTACCTGGTCGGCCGGCGGTCTCCCGCAAGGAGTGAGCATCAATCCTTCCACCGGGGTGATTTCCGGCACTCCGACAAGCTGGTGGAACTATCAGGTTGGAATTAGCGTCAACTGTGCCTCCGGATCCGCTTCCGGAACGTTCGGCCTGATCGTGCAGCCCGTGCCGGCGCAACCTCTGAGCATCCAGAACTCGGCCAGGCTGGAGGATGCCACACTCGGCTCCTACTACACCAGCCAGGGTCTGTTTGTCGCTGGGGGGGCGCCACCCTACACTTGGTCGCTGACCTCGGGCGCGCTGCCGCCCGGTCTAAACCTGCTGATGGGGAACAACGTGCCCGTCAACTACAGCCCGTACAGTGTCGCGATCGGCGGCTACCCGATCGCGCTGGGGGACTTCAGCTTCACGCTGACCGCGTCCGATACGGGCGGCATGAGCCTCTCGCGGACCTTCACGATCCACGTGTCCCGGCTATACATCAACGGGTCGAACCCACCGAACGGGACCATGGGAACGCCTTACAGTTTCACCTTCACGGGCGGAGGCGGGACGCCCCCATACTCCTGGACCGTGGCCCAGGGAATACTGCCGGCGGGCCTGTCGCTCAACCCGGCGACTGGGGCGCTTTCCGGAACGCCTGTCGAGAGCGGCAACATCTCGTTCTCGGTTCAGCTATCCGACAACTCGAGCCCGCACGACACGTTCCGCCGCGCTTACAACATCTTCTTCTCCTCGGGCACGGCGTTCACGCTGGACATCCAACCCGGCAAGGACCTACAGCGGAGCCTCGGGTACAACGAGATCTGGCTGAACGTCGGCGGCGGCACGGGGCCGTTCACGTGGTCGCTGGCGTCGGGCTCGCTGCCGGCGGGAATGGAACTGGCGCAGGGCGGGTCGCTCCCGGCGAGGTCGGCACTGCTGCGCGGAACGCTCGTCACGCCGGGCACTTACGCATTCGCTATCCGCGTCGTCGACAGCGCGAGCCCTCAGAACCAGGGCGTGCGCGCATTCGTGCTGACGGTGACGCCCCTGCTCTTCCAGAATTCGGGACTGACGAATGGGGCGGTGGGCAGCTCCTATAACCGGCAATTCACGGTGAGCGGCGGTACGGGCCCGTACGCCTGGTCGCTGGATCCGGCGAGCGGGCTGCCGCCCGGCATGACGCTCTCGAGCAGCGGCCTGCTCTCCGGGTCGCCGCTGTGGGCAGGGAACTACAACTTCAGCATGGTGGTGTCCGACTCAAGCGGCAACACCTTCACATTCGGCGTGAGTCTCACTGTCGACCTGCTGAATGTCACCACCGCCGGGGCGTTGCCCACCGGGACGCAGGGGTCTGCCTACACGCAGACCCTGGGCGTGACCGGCGGGACCTCGCCATACACGTGGTCGATGAACGGTGGCGGGTTGCCGAGCGGGTTATCGTTGAACGGCGGCACTGGCGTGATTTCCGGGACGCCGAATAACACCGGCAACTCGAACTTTGGCATACGGGTGACCGACAACGCCGGCCATTCGGCCACACGGTATTTCAGCCTGATCGTTCTCGGGCCTCTCGCGACGCCCGCGCCGCTGCAGTTAGACACCGCAACGCAGATATCGGATATGACGCTGGGGATGTCGAGCGCCTGGGGTCTGTTCGCCAGCGGCGGCGCCCCGCCCTACACCTTCTCGGTGGAGCCGGGCTCGTCGCTCCCGCCTGGTCTCTTCCTGTTGCAGGGGAATCAGCTCCCGAGTTGGGGCTACCCCAACCAGGCGGTCCTGGATGGATATCCAACCGCCGCCGGCGTGTTCAGTTTCACGCTGCGGGTGACCGATAGCGCCGCCAGTTCCGCGACTCGCACCTTCACCCGGCGGGTGACGGCGCTCATGATCAGCGGCGGGTTGCCGAACGGAACGCTCGGCGCGCCCTACTCCGCTACGCTCACCGGCTCCGGTGGGACGGGCCCGTATACGTTCACCAATGTCGGCGACCCACTGCCCAAGGGCCTGACGCTGAGCGGCGCCGGCGTGCTGTCCGGGACCCCGGCCGAGACCGGCGGTGTAAGCCTCACCATCCGCGTGACGGACAGCGCCACGCCCACGAACACATTCACCCGGAGCTACGGCATCAACTTCTCCGCAAACACCGCGATGACGCTGCCGATTAACGGACTCGGCAGGAACAGCTTTGCGTTTCGCGGCAATGCGACGTGGTCGCTGAACACTTCCGGCGGAACGCCGCCTTACAACTGGTCGATCCTCGATGGAGCGCTCCCGCCGGGCCTGTTCCTGCTGTCCGGCAACGCGACGAACACCAGCGGTACGAGCACAGCGATGGTCTCCGGCGTGCCCACGGCGCCGGGCGTTTACACCTTCACGGTTCAGGTAGCCGATTCGAGCGGGACGCCAAACGTCGGCGTCGAGAGCATTATGCTGACGGTCTCGAGGCTCGCTCCTCAGGACAACAACCTGTATCCGGCCTCCGTCGGCGCCAGTTACTCGGCCCAGTTGCAGGTCGCCGGCGGCACGTCTCCATACTTCTTCACGGTGTCGCCCGATTCGGTCCTGCCGCCCGGCCTGAATCTGGCCACCAACGGCGCGCTGTCGGGGATTCCCTCGGCAGGCGGAAACTACAACTTCACAATCAACATCACGGATAGCGCGAGCCCGGCGGCCACCGTGGGCATGGCGTTCTCCCTGACCGTCTACAAGGTCAACATCTCCACCGGAGCGTTCCTGCCGTCGGCGCGGAGCGGGGTCTCCTACTCGACGACAGTTACGGCAACGGGCGGCACACCGCCGTACACGTGGTCGAAACCGGAAGGCAGCTTCCCGGGCGGAGTGTCGATCAGCTCGGCGGGCGTCATCTCGGGAACTCCGAGCTGCGGGGCAAGCAACTGGAACATCCGGATTCGCGCCAACGATTCGGCCGGTCTGTACGCGATCAAGCGCTTCGACTTGCCTTGTCTGTCCAATGCGCCGAGCGCCCCCAGGTTCAACACCGGCAGCTATCTGTCCGACAACACGGTGGACCAGAGCGTAGGCGTCCAGTTGGATGTAGCCGACGGCCAACCGCCTTACACCGTGGCGCTGGCAAGCGGCTCGTCGCTGCCTCCGGGCGTGATGATGCTGAGCGGCGACCAGTTGCCGGGCAACGCCACTCCCGGGATGCCGTACCTCTGGGGCCGGCCGCTGACGGCTGGAGATTACAGTTTCACGCTGACGGCGACCGACAGCAACTCCGCGCAGGCAAGCCGGACGTTCGCCATGCACGTATCGCCGCTCTCCATCGGGCAGTTCAGCATCAAGAACGGCACGCGGGGCGTTCTCTATCAGCAGCAATTTACCGGCGGCAACGGCGCCGCGCCTTACTCGTGGTCCGCCGTCGGAGCGTTGCCTGGAGGCCTCACCCTGAGCGCGGGCGGCCTGCTGTCCGGAACTCCCGTCGATACCGGCAGTTACACCGTCACGGTTCAGATCGCCGACTCCGCCGTTCCGGCCAACACTTACATGCGCAGTTACGGCATCTACTTCGGCTCGGACACGTCGACTACGATCACGATCAATACCGCGCCGCAACTGCCCGACGCCGGTCTATGGGTTTATCTGACCAGGATCACGGCGAGTGGAGGCACAACGCCCTACACGTGGTCGCTGGTGGCAGGGTCGCTGCCGCCTGGAATGGCTTTGCTGACCGGAGGCTCGGTGCCGTCCGGATACTCGAGCAACGACGTTTTCATCGCCGGGCCGGGTTCGGCTGCCGGGACTTACACGTTCACACTCAAGGTATTGGACAACGCGGGTAACACCGGCTACCGGACGTTCACGTTGCGAGTGGTTCCGCTGGGAATCGTCGTGACCTCGTTGCCGCCCGGAACGATGGGGCAACCTTACTCGCAGCAGCTTGTGGCCTTCGGAGGCACCGGACCATACACCTGGGCGCTGGCGACCGACGCGTGGCTGCCCGCGAACCTGTCCTTGAGTAGCGGTGGCTTGCTGAGCGGCACTCCGGCGATCGGTGGCAGTTACAGCTTCAACGCCGTGGTGACCGACAACGCGGGGCACAGCTTCACCTTCGGCTTCTCGCTGACGATCGCAGGAACCAACCTGTACATCGTGAATCCGGCAATCCTGGCGAACGGCGTGCTGAACACGCCTTACTCGGTGACTCTGACGGCCAGCGGCGGCACCGGTCCGTACACCTTCAGCATGGCCGGCGGCAGCCCGCCTAGCGGAACGGGCCTCAATTCGTCGGGCGTCCTTTCCGGCAACCCGAGCTTAGCCGGAAACTACAGCTTCACCGCACGGGTAAACGACTCCGCGAGCCACACCAACACGAAAGTGTTCAACATTACGGTGGTCAGCGGGACAGCGCCGCGCCCGATCTCCATCGGCACCGCGGGCGCACTCACCCCGGTCTCGGTGAATCAGACCATGACCGTGGGTCTCAACGCCACCGAAGGAACTCCTCCCTATGTTTCGTGGACGGTGGCGCCCGGCTCGACTTTGCCGCCGGGCCTGATGATAACCTCCCAACTCGGCTCCGGCGACCGGCCGGGACTGTTCAAACTGGTCGGAGCGGTGCCCACTCCGGGGTTGTATACGTTCGATCTGAAGGTGACCGACAGCGCGGGCGCCTCGGCCGTGCGCACCTTCACACTGCTGGTCTCGCCGCTGGCCATCATGCCGGGGAGCTTGTTGAACGCCACGCTGGGCTCGGCCTATTCGGCTCCGTTGTTGGCGACCGGCGGAACCGGACCATATACCTGGACCACGGCAGGCGGCGCGTTGCCGGCCGGCCTGGGGTTGAGCGCGGGTGGCCTGGTTTCGGGCACGCCGCAGGAGACGGGCCCGTACAGCTTCACCGCGCAGGTTACCGATAGCAGCACGCCGGCCAACGTCTTCACGATGAGCATTTCCATTTACGTCAATTCGGGCACCGCGGTCACGCTGAACATCAACACCAATTCCCGCCTGAGCGATGCCAGCCTGCGGCAGGACTACGGGGTCAATATCAGCGTTTCCAGTGGGACCAGTCCCTACACCTGGTCGCTGGCGCCTGGCTCGAATTTGCCGCCGGGGATGGCCTTGGTTCAAGGCGTCGCAGTAACCGCGTTTTCGGGCACGCCCTCGACCAGCGTCCGGATCGTGGGAGCGCCAACCACGCCCGGGTTGTACACCTTCGCCTTGCAGGCGACGGACGCCGCGTCGAATCGCGGAGTGAGGGTGATCGCTATTCTGGTGACGCCAATGGTGCTGTGGACGCGGGCGTTCCCCACGTTCCAGCAAGGGCAGCCGGGATCGGCCAGCTTGACGGTGGTGGGTGGAACCCCGCCTTACACCTGGGCGCTGGCCGCGGGGAATGTGCCGCCGCCGGGTATGAATCTGAGCTCGGCGGGGGTGCTTTCGGGCACGCCCACCGACAGCGGCAGTTACACTTTCACCGCGATGGCCAGCGATAACGCCGGCAACACGCTGTCCCGCAGCTTCACCGCTCAGGTGCGGCCCTTCCTGATCTCCACGGACTTTGACCTCGGTGTGGCGGTTGAGGGGGCGGCGTACTCGAAGTCGTTCTCCACAAACGGAGGGACCGGGCCGATTAACTGGTACGCTTCTTCGCTCCCGGTCGGTGGCCTGGGCCTGAGTCCGGGAGGCACGCTCTCGGGAACGCCCGGGGGACTGGACCACTACCTAATCACTCTGAACGCCACGGATGCCACCGGCTGGACGACCTCGAAGCGGTTCCACCTGGCGGTGGAGCCTCCCGGAGGCCGGCCTCCGGTGATCACCACGACTTCGCCTTTCGCTTACGGACAGATGACGGTAGGTCTGCCAGTAGACCAGAACCTGATCGCGGTCGGGGGCACGGCGCCTTACACCTGGTCTGTTGCACCGGGCTCGAGCCTGCCTCCCGGCTTCTCGATTCTCCAGGGAGGGACGCTGCCGGTTCCGCAGTTCGCGCCGGGATACGCGGCCATTCTTTCCGGGTTCCCGGCCAGTGCGGGCACTTACACGTTCACGCTCAATGCGACGGACAGTTCCCCATCGCCGATCGTGATGAGCCGCACTTACACCATCGAGTTCTCGCCGATTGCGGTCAGTCCGACCGCCACCGCCTATGGCACGGTAGGCAGTCCGTTCCAGTTCACGCTACTGCCCAATGGCGGAACGCCTCCGTATACCTACACGGTTTCCTATCCGTTGGTCAAGGGTTCACTGCCGCCGGGATTGAGCCTGAGCGCCGGCGGCGTCATCTCCGGAACCCCGACAGACGCGGGGAACTACCGCATCATCGTCGCGGTGCAGGACAGCTCCACACCCGCCAAGACTTTCCGGCGGTCGGTTTACACCTACATCAATCCGGCGTCGCCGAGTGGCCTGCAATGGACCTCGTCTTCGAACTGGTATACGCTTCAGAACAATCTCTCGGTAACCCAACTCGATGCTACCGGGGGCGCCGGGCCGTACGTTTTCAGTGTGCCCTCGGGGGCGACTCTGCCGGCCGGGATGCTCGTGATTGGCGATCAGTTGATCGGGATTCCGACGGTGGCGGGGAACTACACCTTCCCGCTGCTGGTTACCGACAGCGCCAGCGCCACCCAAACCCTGAACATGAACTTCGAGGTGGTGCCGATCGGCCTCACTCCCGCTCTGCCGCCATACGCCACAGTGGGCCAGCCTTACTCGCAGACGTTCACCGCATCCGGCGGAACCGCACCCCTGAGCTTGACTCTCGACACGGGGGATGAGACTCCTTCGGCGCCTCCGGGATTGACATTGAATGCGGCAGGAGCCCTCTCTGGCACTCCGACGACGGCAGGCATCTATACGGTCGACCTCCTGGTATACGACAGTTCGCAACCCGTGACTCTGTCGGGGGACGCGACGCCCGTGGTGGTGGTGAATCCGCCGGGGTGCGGCTTCTCGTTCGGCCCGGCCACGCTCAACGTGGGCGGCGCCGGAGTGGCTAGCTCAACGGTCGCCATCGCGACGGGCTCGACCTGCTACTGGTACGCCTGGAGCAACGCGCCGTGGGTCGGTCTTTCCGATCCCTTTTACGGGGTAGGCAGCGGCTCGATTCAACTTACTGTCGCACCCAATACCGGGCCTTCCCCTCGCACGGGCACGGTCATGATTGGCGGACAGGTCTATAACGTGGTCCAGGCCGCCAGCCCCGCTGCGTCCGGCTCGACGCTGACCCTGACGAGCGGGACGATTGCCGGCCAAGCCGTGTCGCCGGCCATGCGGACCGTGATCGTCCCGGCGGATTCGAGCATCGCCGGCAGTTTCGACGTCAGCATCAACTCCGCCTATCCCACGGGCACGGCGATCTCCTTTGCGACGACCCCGAGTTGGGGCGCGCACTCGACCAGCTTTACCAGCCTCGCGGGATTCACAACACCCGCTGCGGGGCTCACTCGCACGGCGCCGGTGAATCTCACGGCTCCGTCGACGCCGGGGACTTACTACATCATCGCCGCTTACGGGGCTGAGGCCGATGCGGCCCACCTGATGTCGGCGACCAGCGCGTCCGCCGGCAGCCCGGTTTGGGGCGATGCCAACGACATAGCGAATTGGCCGGCAGCCACCATCGACGCGGCCAACGCCACCGGGAACGCGCTGGTGGATTACGCCTACGCTTCGGGCAACAACCCGACCTGGGTGGCCGCGACTGCCATTCGCGTCCTGGTCACGCTACCGCCGGGCCAGGAGCAGGGCCCGTTGCGCTTCGTTCCCATCACGCCCTGCCGGGTGGTGGACACCCGCTGGGCCGACGGCCCGCTGGGCGGACCGGCGCTTACTCCGGGCGGCAGCC
>PLEM01000086.1 GCA_003137035.1 Bryobacterales bacterium
GCGACGTGATCACGTTCGGGATGGCGCCGGCGGTGCTTGCGTTCGCCTGGGGAGTCCAGTCGGCCATCGGTTCGGCGGCCCTGCCGCTGCGCGGCTACCTGTCGCGGGTGGCCTACTTCATTCCGTTCCTGTACCTGCTGTGCGGGGCGGCGCGGCTGGCGCGGTTCAACATACAGAAGAACCCGATGCCCAAGAACCCCGGACGGCAGGACCGCAAGTACTTCGTGGGGCTGCCAATCCCGGCGGCGGCGGGGATGGTGGCCGCGGTGGTGTACGTGTGGGACGGGCAGCCGCTGGACTACTGGCCGCTGATGGCAGGGTGGCTGGCGCTGCTGGCGCTGCTGTCGTTCCTGATGGTGTGCACGTGGCGGTACCAGAGCTTCAAGGGCATCCAGTTGCAGCGGCCGCGCTCCTGGCTGATCGCGGTGGCCTGCGGGGTGCTGATCTACGCGCTGTGGGCGGCTCGGGATATCGCCCTGGTGGCGCTTACGGGCATCTATGTCGCCAGCGGAGTGGTGGTGCGCGTTGCGGGCGTGCTGAAGCGGCGCTTCCGCCATGCGCGGCCGGAACCGGAGCGGCAGCATGGATAAGACGAAACCCGTCGCGGCGATTGTGGGGAGCGGCTCGCTGGTAGGGCGGGAACTACGGGACGTGCTGGCGGACGGCCCTTTCCTCACGAGGATGATCGGGGCGGATACGGACGAGGCGGGCCTGCTGACGGAAGCGGACGGGGAGCCGGTGGTGCTGACGGCGCTCGACGAGGACAACCTGGCGGGCGCGCAGGTGGCGTTCCTGGCGGGGACGGCGGAGTCGAGCCGGAGAGCGCTGGATATCGTGGCGAAGCTGGCGTCGCCGCCGGTGCTGATCGATCTGACCTGCGTGCTGGAGGACCGGCCGGGCGCCTACCTGCGGGCCCCGGTGGTGGAGCCGGCAAACTACGTTGCGCCGCCGGTTCCCGAGCACGTGATCGCGCACCCGGCCGCCATCGCGCTGGCGCTGTTCCTGACGCGGCTCGAGCGGATCGGACCCATCCGGCGGTCGGTGGCGCACGTTTTCGAGCCGGCCAGCGAGCGCGGCCATCGCGGCTTGGAAGAGCTTCAGAAACAGACTGTGAGCCTGCTGACGTTCAAGCCAATGCCCAAGGCGGTGTACGACGAGCAGGCCACGTTCAATCTGTTGGCGAGCTACGGCAGCGAGGCGGCGGAATCGATGGAGAGCATCGAGCGGCGGATCGAGCGGCACCTGGCCGCGCTGCTTTCCCTGCACGAGCGGGTGCCGGCGCCGTCCGTACGGCTGATTCAGGCCCCGGTGTTTCACGGCTACAGCTTCTCGCTGTGGGTGGAACTCGAGGAAAATCCCGGGCGGGAAGCGCTGGAGCGGGCGCTGCAGTCGGCGCAGATCGACGTGCGCGGAGCGGATCTGGAGCCGCCACACGTGGTGGGAGTGGCGGGTCAGAGCGGGATCGCCGTGGGGGCCATCGCGATCGACCGGAACGAGCCGCGGGCGTGCTGGTTCTGGGTGGTGGCGGACAATCTGCGGATCGCGGCGGAGAACGGAGTGGCAGTGGCGCGGACCATGATCGGGCGGTCGGGAACGGCGAGGCCGCAATGAGACACGGCGCTTGGTTCTTGGCGGCCGCAGCCCTGGCGAGCGCGGGCTGCGGCTACCACGTTTCGGGGCGTGCGGACCTGTTGCCCAAGAACATCAAGACCATCGCCATTCCGGTGTTCCGGAACGCCACCACGCGGTACCGGCTGGCGGAACTGCTTCCGGCGGCGCTGACGCGCGAGTTCATCTCGCGGACGCGCTACCAGGTGGTGGCCGACCCGAAAGCGGCCGACGCGGTGCTGAGCGGCGTGGTGGTCAAGTACGATGGCGCTCCGGTGGTGTTCAACCAGGCGACCGGGCGCGCCACCACGGTGCAGGTGTACGTGAGACTGGAGATCACGCTGCGCGAGCGGGCCACTGGCGCCGTGCTTTTTTCGCGGCCGAGCGTCGAGTTCCGCGACCGGTACGAGATCAGCGTGGACCCCAACGCTTACTTCGAGGAGAGCGACGCGGCGATGGACCGGCTGAGCCGCGACGTGGCGCGCACGGTGGTCTCCGGCATTCTCGAGAAATTCTGATGACTCCGCAGCAGTTTCTGAGCCACCTCAAGCAGCAGGAGCCGGGGCCGGCCTACCTGTTTCTCGGTCCCGAGCCGTACCAGCGGGACTTTTGCCGGCGGGCGCTGATCGAGCGGGTGCTGGCGGACCCGGAGGAGCGGGAAAACGGCCTGACCCGGCACGACCTGGACGAGGTCTCCGTGGATGCGGTGGTGGAGGACGCCTGCTCGCTGTCGCTGTTCACTTCCCGGCGCGTGCTGGTGGCGTCGAACGCGGAAGCGGCCCTGCCCCGCGCGAAAGGGGCGGAGGAGGAGGCGGGCGCGAAGAGCGCGAACGCGGGCGCGGCGCTGGCCGGGTACCTGAAGGATCCGGTGCCGGGGGTGGTGCTGCTGTTCGAAGCGGGGCGGTACGATTTTCAGGGCGAGGACAAGAAGAAGCTGGAGCGGGTGCGGAGCTTCTACTCCACCGTGCCGGTGGTGGTGGAGTTCGCGCACATGACGCCGCAGAATGCACGGCAGTTCGCCGAAAAGCTGGCGCGGCGCGCGGGGCTCGAGATCGGGCCGGCGGAGCTGGACCAGTTGGTGGAGGCGCTGGGCGGGGAAGCCAGCCGCATCGCCACGGAAGTCGAGAAACTGCGGCTGTACGCGGGGGGCGGGAAGCCGATCGGCGCGGCGGAGATCGCCGGGCTGGTTCCGGAGGCGCGGGACGCCACCATCTTCGCGCTGGTGGGCGCGCTGGGGCGGCACGACCGCGGCGCTTCCCTGGACGTGCTGGACACGCTGATCCGCCAGAGCGAGTATCTGCCCCTGGCGCTGAGCTTCCTGGCCACGCAGTTCCGTCTGGCGCTGGTGGCCAAGGAGGCGGGGCTGCGGAGCGCGCAGCAGATCCTGGGGCACTTCTCGCAGCAGGGAATGCAGATGTGGCCGTCGCGCGCCGAGCAGGTGTACCAGACCGTGTCGAGCTTCTCGAAGAAGCAGTTGGCGGCGGCGATCGGGATGATCTACGAGGCGGACAAGTCGCTACGCGATGCGCGGCCGGACGACCGGGTCGTGATGGAGAACTTTATCCTGAGATTGACCGATTGACGCTCACGCGACCGCTAAGCGCTTGAGGCCGGCGGTGAGGCGGCTCTTGTAGCGGGCCGCGGTGTTCTTCTTGACGATGCCCCACTTGGCGGCGCGGTCGATGAGTGAAAAGGTCTTGGGCAGCAGGGCCTTTGCGGCGCCGGCGTCCTTGTCTTCCAGCAGCCGGCGCATGGCACGGATCTGGTGGCGCAGGCGGGTCTTCCGCGCGCGATTGATGGTGGTCCGCCGTAGCTCCTGACGAACCCGTTTGAGAGCAGAGAAAGTATTCGCCATCTAGTTCAGAATCCAGTCGGTTGTTCCATCAGTCAGGATAGCGCAGCGGCGGAGGCGGGGTCAAACGCCAGGTTGGTCTTGCACCGGGGTTCGCTCACGGTCGCGGGGGGGGGGGGGGGGGGGNNCCGCGACCGTAAGGGAGCGGACCCACCTGGCGGGTGTGGCGCCGCCACGTGTCGGCGCCACGACCCGCCCCGGGTGCGACCCAGGCCGAAGCCTCTTGCGGAAGGATTACGGGCTCGGCCGGTCCCCGAAGACCCTAGTACCAGAGATCCAGGTCTGGTACTTTTCCGATCTGCGGGTCCTTTACAGGGGGCTGACATTTGTATTACCATGGCTCCTCAGGGATAAACTCAACATGAAGACCTGCATCCTCTGCGTCGCATTCCTCCTCGTTCTTCCTGGCTTGGCCTCGGCGGGGCTCATCACCAACGGCGGGTTCGAAACCGGCGATTTCACCGGCTGGAGCTGGTACGGCGACACGGGCGCTACCGGTGTCGACGGCAACGCCCATTCCGGCAACTTTGGGGCCTATTTAGGCCCGGTCGGAAGCCTGGGATTCCTCAGCCAGACGATCGCTACGGTGGCGGGAGACTGGTATGACGCCACTTTCTGGCTCTCGCACGACGGCGGTACTCCATCGGAGTTCCTGTTCCAGTGGGGCAGCGCTACGCCTCTGGACATGGTCAATCCGGGTGGGTTCGGCTGGACCCAGTACACATACCATGTGCAGGCGACCGCCTCCAGCACGGTGGTGACTTTCGGTTTTCGGGAAGACCCGGCGTACTTTCACCTCGACGACATTGACGTGAACTTCTCCAGCGGGGCGGTTCCCGAGCCGGCCAGCTTGGCCCTGATCGGGCTCGGCCTCACCGGCCTGGCGCTCGTGAGCCGCAAGCGGCGCAGGTCGTAGCTCGCGCGACGCGGTTCGGTCGGCGCGGGTTTTCTCTATTGCCGGGGCGCTCGGGACACCTTATAATCGCAGAGACCGATAAGGAGCGCCGCATGTCTGTTTTCTTCTTCTACCCCATCCTCAGAGCCCTGAGCAACGGACGCATCATTCGAGCCTCGGTATCCATCGGGCTTCGGGTTTTGGCCGTCGTGTCCGTGCTGGGGGGCGGTTACCTGCTGGTGGAACTGCTGAAAGTTATATTCCAGCCGCAGGTGCCGACCGAGGCAGCCGCCGGAGGGTTGCTGTTCGGAATAATCTTCTTCGCGGCAGTGTTAGCGGTCGGCCAGATCTACTGGTACCGGGCGGATTCGGTCCGGGAGCTGGAAGACTCGCCCTTCACCGCGATCCCCATCGTGTCGATTTTGTTTCGAACCGCGGGAGAGGTGTATGCGACCCTGGGCGCGTCGATCGCCGTGGGAGGCTGCCTGTTCATCTGGATCGCCCGGGCCTACCCTTACGCGTTGATGCGGGGTCTGGGCGACGTGATGCCGTCCACCTCGACCAACCTGACGTTCCTGGGCGGCCTGGCATTTCTGGGCTACGTGGGACTGATATCGTTCCTGGTGCTGATCTTCTTCTACTTCCTGGCCGAATCCATCGTGGTGATGGCCGACATCGCCGTGCATGTCCGGCTGCTGGTAGGCCCGGCGCCGGCGAGCGCTCCGCCGGCGCCCGCGGCGGCTCCGGTGGCGGTTGCGCGCTGCCCGCGGTGCTCCGCGGTACTCGAGCCCGACACTCGATTCTGCAGCACTTGCGGAAACCCGATCGGGGCCTGAACCGGCTTCGTCAGGGCCAGTCGGGAAAACCCAATTCTCGCCGCGAATGAATGAACGTGAATCGACGCGAATTGAAAACAGGCGTTCACTCGCGGCAGGGAATGTCTTCGCCCGGTCGCACGCGTGACGGGCACTAAGCCGACTTGACGATGTCGCGGTGCGTGGCTTTGACTTTGAAGCCGGCGCGCGCGAGGCGGCGGCGGATCTCGTCCGCTATCATGACCGAGCGGTGCTGGCCGCCGGTGCAGCC
>PLEM01000530.1 GCA_003137035.1 Bryobacterales bacterium
AACGGCTCGATCTGCGACGAGCGCCCCGACACCTACCGCAACACGTTCACCGCGCGCCCCGCCAAGCAGGATTGGTACGCGGTGGAGATCGACCAGCCGGCGACCATCGCGCGGGTGATGTACCGCCACGGCAAACTGTTCTCCAACGGCGGCTGGTTCGACACCTAGGAAGGCAAGCCGCAGATCCAGATCAAGCGCACGGGGAAGGGGAATTGGGAGACCGTTGCCACGCTGGACAACTACCCCAATGCGACGGCAACCCAAGCCCCCGGCCTGCGCGAGGGCGAGGCATTCTCCGTAAGGCTGAAAGAGCCGGTGAAAGCGGTGGGCATCCGCATCCTCGGCAAGCCCGGCGGCTTGTTCTCAAGCTGCGCCGAACTGGGAGGCTACGAGCGCTGAGGGCGCGGGCCGAGTTGGAATGGAGCAGAATCACTGGAGGGTCCAATGAGGCTGGGCGATGTCATTCATGTCTCCGGCTGCTTCACGAAAGAGAAGTACATTGCTGGGCGAACGCTGGTCGAAATCGAGAGAAACCTGGGTTTCCGTGCGGGCCGTTTGGCGCACGGGATGACGGTCGTTACTCTGCTCGAACTCCCGTCGATCACCGAGTTCGGCCTGGCCGCTTACTCCAATGTCCCGACCCACCGGTTCGTAACGCCGTCGAACCCGAATATCGACAAGCTCAAGGCCAACGCCCGGGCGAGTTGGGCGTTGGTAGGTTTCGAGCGGCTCGTGAGGGTGTTGCCGGCAGCCCGGCACAACCCGGCGGTGGCAGCCGACATTCAGTATCCGCCTGGACAGGGCGTGCCTCAATGGATCGCGAGAAGACCGCTATGTGGCAGGGTGGTTGCCATCCTTACCGAATATCCAAACGCTCGGTACGTCGCTGCAAGCGTTGCCGGGAGAGGATGAAGCGATCGGCCGCGCCGATGCATTACCGTGGTAATATGAAGCCATGGCACTGGCTCATTCCAAGCTTACGGCGCAGGGGCAGATTTCTGTTCCCGCGGGAGTTCGCCGGAAGCTCGGCGTCGGCCCGGGATCGATCCTGGAATGGGACGAAGAGGGCGACAAGGTCGTCGTGCGGCGATCCGCCCGGTTTACCTCCGAGGACATCCATAGGGCGCTGTTCCCTGAGCGGGCGCCCAAACCGCGAACTGTCGGCGACATGAAAGAGGGGATCCGGCGGCGCGCCAGGGAGCGTTATGCGCGCCGTTGACACCAACGTCCTGGTTCGCCTCGTTACCCGGGACGACGCCCGCCAGTCTACGTCCGCCGACACCTTCGTCGAGAAGGGAGCTTGGGTATCGGTCCTCGCGCTTGCCGAGACGACCTGGGTCCTCTCGGCCGTGTACGAACGGAACGCCGCCGAGCTCGCCACCGCCGTCGAGATGCTGCTCCATCACAAGGACCTGACACTACAGGATTCAGACGTCGTGGCGGCGGCGCTCGATCTCTTCCGGTCGCGACCGGCCCTGGGTTTCTCCGATTGCCTGATGCTGCAACTTGCCCGGAAGGCCGGAAACTTGCCACTCGGCACGTTCGACCGCGACCTCGGAAAGGTCGAGGGAACTCAGAAGTTGTAGACCGCTACCTGCTCGTCCGGGACCGCAGGCTGGAGTTCGCGCGCCACAAGAGCAAGACCACCACCAGCGCGCAGTAGAGCAGCGGCCCGCGCACATCCGACTTCACCAGCCAGTAGTAGTGCACCACGCCGGCTAGCGCGCTCACGTAAACCAGGCGGTGCAGCATCCGCCAGCGCTTCCCGCCCAGCCTCAGGATCCAGCCCGCCGTCGAGGTGACGGCCAGCGGAATCAGCAGCACAAACCCGGTGAACCCCGCGGTGATGAAAGGGCGCTTATACACATCCTTCAGAATGTCGGCGGTGTCGAAGAACTTGTCGAGCCAGAGGTACGTCAGGAAGTGCAGCGAGCCGTAGAAGAACGCGAACAGCCCCAACATGCGGCGGTAGCGGATCAGTTCGGGGAGGCCGAGCAGCTTGCGCAACGGAGTTACGGCCAGCGTGAGGACGAGGAAGCGCAGGGTCCAGTCGCCGGTCGCGTGGGTGATGGTTTCGACGGGATTGGGGCCCAGCGGGTGGGCCGCAAGCCACGCCAGCGGGGCCAGCGCCAGGAGGAAGACCGCGACCTTAGTAGTTTTTGCGGAGATCCATTCCCGCATAGAGCGAAGCCACCTGGTCGCCGTAGCCGTTGAACATCAGCGTGGGCCGCTTGAAGAACTCCCCGAGACGGCGCTCCTTGGCCTGGCTCCAGCGCGGATGGTCCACCGTGGGGTTGACGTTCGAATAGAAACCATACTCCCGCGGAGTGGCCAGGTTCCAGGTGGTTGGTGGCTGCTGCTCGACGAAGCGAATCTTCACGATTGACTTAATGCTCTTGAAGCCGTACTTCCAGGGCACGACCAGGCGGATGGGCGCGCCGTCCTGGTTGGGCAGCGCCTCGCCGTAGAGGCCCACCGCGAGCAGCGTGAGCGGGTGCACCGCCTCGTCGATGCGCAGGCCCTCGACGTAAGGGAACGCGATGCCGGCCCACTGCGCTTGCGGCATCTGGCGGTGATCGAAGGAACTTTGGAAGGCGACGAACTTGGCGCTGGAGAGCGGCTCCACCTGCTTGATAAGCGCGTTGAGCGGGAAGCCGATCCACGGGACCACGATCGACCAGCCCTCGACGCAGCGGTGGCGATAGATGCGCTCCTCGAGCGGGGCCAGCTTCATGAGCATGTCCAGGTCGAAGGTTCGGGGCTTGCTGACAGCGCCCTCGACCGAAACGGTCCACGGCGAGGTCTTGAAATCCCTCGCCAGATTCGCGGGCTGGGCCTTGTCCGTGCCGAACTCGTAGAAGTTGTTGTAGTGCGTGATGACGTCGAGCGAGGTCTGCGGCTCGCTGGTGCTGAACGGACTTTTGAGGGCGACGTTCAGCCGGGCGCCGGCAATCAGTCTGTGCGCGGCGGCGGCCAGCATCGCTCCGGCCATGAACCGGCGGCGGTTCAGATACACTCTTTTCGGGGTTACTTCACTCCACACACTTATTGGACGCTTGAGAGGCATGGTCAGATGTGAAATTCGAGGATGTCCTGGTCCTGCACGAGGTGGGAGCGCTCCACCATCAGACCCTCGCGGTTCCCGGCTATGTGAAAGAGACGTGAGAACTTGAGTTGCTCGGCAAAATCCTTGTGAACCAGCCGGGCGGCGTCCTGAACGGTCTGGCCGCGCCGCAGGATAAAGGGAGCGTTCAGCTCGGCCTTCTTGCCGGGGACCTTGGTGTAGACCCGCACGATCTCCAGGGCGTCGAAAACGGCGCGGGCGAAGCCGTCGAGACCAGCCCCGGTGGTGGCGGAAATGCCGGCGTAACGGTAGCGATCGCCGTACAGTTCCTGGAGGGCGGCGAAACTGGACATGCCGCCGGGCAAATCCATCTTGTTCCCGGCGAGCAGCTTGGGGGCCGGCAGACGGTAGCGCTCCAGGCTCCTCTCGATAAACTCGATCTGGTCCAGCACCGCGGCGTCGTTCGCGTCGACCAGCAGGACACCCAGGCTGGCGTTGCGCACGGCGTGCGGAATCCAGGGCTCCGTGAACTCGGCGGAGATGGGAGGCAAGTCGATGAGCTGGATCTGAACGTTTTCGAACCGCATCATGCCGGGGGTGGGGAAGCGGGTGGTGAAGGGGTAGTCGGCCACCTCGGGTTGCGCGTGGGTGAGGGCGGCGACAAGCTGGGATTTGCCGGCGTTGGGCGGGCCGAGCAGCGCCACCTGGCCGGCGCCTTCCTTCTCGATCAGGTAGAACGGCGCGGCATGCGCTCCGCCCTTCTTCTGCGATTCCTTGCGCGCCTGGGACAGGCGGCGGCGAAGATCGGCCTGTAGCTTCTCGGTGCCTTTGTGCTTGGGGAGGGTGGCCAGCAGGCGTTCCAGCGCCGCCACCTTTTCCGTCTGGGTGTGGGCGCTCTTATACTCCCGCTCGGCGGCCAGGTACTCGGGAGTCAGGTTCGCAGGCATCGGCGCCTGCGACCATTATGCCTTGAGGAAGCGCTACTTTACCGGGACGCCGCGGCGGCCATGACATGCGTCGAACGGCCCACCGCCTCGACCCGCTGCTTGTTGATCACCGTGACTTTGGCAGGACGACTAGCGGAAATCGTGGGGTGCTCCCAGGGTACCGGATGCGCGCGAAGGCAGGTTGGGCATATGTAGTACCCGTTGACGGGCCACATCGGCGCCGGGTGCGTCATGTGGCACCAGACTGCGGCAACTCGAGACCCGAGAGCTTTCATGATGTCCCCCCTTAAATGAATCCCTATATTCTTGGATTCACCTCGGAGGGGGAAAGTTTCGGGAAAAGGGCGCCAGTCAGAGGGGCTCGAAGACGCCCTTCTCCTTGTTCTTGCGGACGTGGTCCCAGTGAAAAACCTGGCCGTTCATGGCGATATAGACTCCCGGCGGCAGCGTCTGAACCAGTGCCAGAGCGCTGCCCAGGTTGAACAGGCCGTCCGAGCTCCCGAACTTGTAGGGGACCATCGCGCCGGTCAGCACGATGGTCTTCCCCGGTACTTCCCGGCCCAGGTGGAGGGCGGTCTCCACCATCGTATCGGTGCCGTGCGTTATCACGATCCTGGTTTCCGGAGCGTTCCGGCAGTGCTCGGCGATGAGGCGCCGGTCGTCGGCCGTCATCTCCAGGCTATCGATCATCATGAGGGTCCGGACCTCCGCCGCCAGCAGGCAGCGCGCGAGCCGGAGCATCTCGGGCACATGGGTGTCCTGGAAAAACAGGGTCCCGTTCCGCTCGTTGTATTCCTTGTCGAACGTGCCGCCCGTGACGAAGATGCGGACCGGCTCGGGTTTCATGCTCACTTGCCGAGGTTGCGTTCGGCGAACTTCCAGTTCACCAGGTTCCAGAACGCCTTGACGTAGGCCGCCCGGTCGTTCCGGTAGTCGATGTAGTAGGCGTGCTCCCAGACGTCGCACGTGATGAGCGGTACGTCGCCGTTCAGGAAGGCCGGCTCCGCGTTGCTGGTGCTGCGAAGCTCCAGGGCGCCGGACGGCTTCTTCACCAGCCAGGCCCATCCTGAGCCGAACGTGCCGACCGCGCAGGCGGCAAACTGCTTCTGGAACTCTGCAAAGGAGCCGAAGGCCGCCACAATCAGCCGCCCCGTTTCCCCTGCCGGCTCTCCGCCGGCGCCCGGCGCCAGGCTGTTCCAATAGAAGGTGTGGTTCCACACCTGGGCGGCATTGTTGAAGATCTTCCCGGAGGAGGCGCGAACGATGCCCTCCAAGTTCATCGATTCGTACTCGGTACCCGGGATCAGTTGGTTGAGGTTGTTGACGTACGCCCGGTGATGCTTCCCATGGTGGAAAGCGAGCGTCTCGGCCGAGATGTGCGGACTCAGCGCGTCTTGTGCATAAGGCAGTTCGGGTAGTTCGATCATAGTCTGTTCCAACGCTTCCGATTGTCGGTGTTGCAGGCAGCCCAGGTCAATGGGCTGGAACTGCCCGAGGCGCCGACCCTCAGCACCGAACCGCGACCGTGGGAGCGGCGCGGAATCGGGCCGCGGAAACCGCGGAGCGGCGTGTTCCGGTAACAACTCCGTGTAACCAGGTAAAATCGCCCACGTAAACTACGGGTTACGCTAACTCGATTCTCCCTGTTTTCAATTACCTATGACTTTGGCAGGAAAGATGCCAATACACGTGCAGGAGGTCGGGCCAGATGATCGGTTTCGCGCTGGTGTAGAGAGGCTCCGGCTTTCAAAAAGGAGATGAGGATTATGCCCGAAGATTTCGAGTACACGGCCCCGGAAACGCCCGAGCGGCATTCCCAGCCGCGCATGCATCCCATTTGGTATGTCGCGATCGTGCTGGCGCTGGTCGGCAACGTCTACCTTCTGTTCAGCGCGAGCCGGCTCGCCACAGGCGTCGCGCAAGTGCAGCAGAGCCTGAACGCGCAAATCGCCAAGGTCCATGCGGAGGTCGCTGCCAACCTCGAAGCGAGCCAACAGCGCGCCATGTCGATGGTCGATGAAACCCGGCAATCGGCAATGGCGGCCGCCGAGCAAGCCAGGGCCGACACTCGAAAGAGCGCGGCCAAGTTGGCTGCCAAACTGGCTCAGCAGCAGAAAGAGCAGCAATTGGAGCAGAAGCAGGTGGCTGGCGAACTGAGCAACCTGAAGCAGGCTACCAGCACGGCCGACTCGAGGCTCACCGCGGTCAGCAGCGACGTGAGCGGCGTGAAGGCGGATGTCGCTTCCACGCAGGAGGAGCTTCGGAAGACCGGCTCGGACCTCAAGACCGCCATGGGCGACATGGGCGTGATGAGCGGCCTGATCGCCACCAACTCCAAAGAGTTGGGGGAATTGCGCGCACTCGGAGAGCGCAACTACTTTGAGTTCGATATCAAGAAGGACAGCGGTCCCAAGAAGGTCGGCGACGTCAGCCTCGCGCTGCGGAAGGCCGACCCGAAAAGGAACCGGTTCACGGTCAACCTCGTTGCCGACGACAAGACCGTGGAGAAGCGGGACCGGACCATCAATGAGCCGGTGCAGTTCTACAAGAGCGGCAGCCGGCAGCCGTACGAGATCGTGATCAACCAGGTGAAGAAGGACGAAGTGATCGGCTACTTGGCCACGCCTAAAGTGAACCTCGCAAGAAGGTGAACGCCGGTTCTGTTCCGCTCAGGGGCTCTGGCTCCCAGGCCAGGGCCCCTGAGGCCCCCAATACTACTTTTTGTCCGGCGCCTGCCGCACCTTGGCCAACAGGACGTCCGGTGGGAATGGCTTTTGGAGGGATGAACTCCCGCCTTCGATCTCCCCGGGCGGGAGGATGGTGTTATCCGCGTAGCCCGACATGTACAGCACCTTCATTCGCGGCCGCAGGGCCAGGGCGCGCTGGGCCAGCTCGAGGCCGTTCATTCGCGGCATGACAACATCGGTCAGGAACAGGTGGATTGGGCCCAGGTGTTGCTCGCAGACGCGCAGCGCCTCGCGGACGTCGCCGGCCTGCAAAACATCGCATCCGTTGGTTTGAAGCACTTCACGAACCACCTTGCGCAAGCCCGCCTCGTCCTCGACCAGCAGGACCGTCTCCGTCCCGCTCTGTGGCGCGGGAGGCGCGGCGGCCCGAACTCCCGCAGCCGCGGTTGCTTCCGCCGCCGGAAGGTAGATCCGGAACTGAGTGCCCTTGCCCGGCTCGGTCTGAACCCAGATGTCGCCGCCGCACTGCTTGACGATTCCGTAGGCGGTGCTCAGGCCCAGTCCCGTTCCCTTGCCACGCCCTTTGGCGGTGAAGAACGGTTCGAACAGCCGCCCTCGCGTTTCCTCGTCCATGCCCCGGCCGGTGCCGATCACCGAGAGCGCGGCGTAGGGCCCGGCGGACAGGCCGGGCGTCTCGGGCGCCTGCGTCTCATCGATCGATACGTCGCTGGTCTCGATGGTGATGCGCCCGCCCTCCGGCATGGCGTCGCGCGCGTTCACCACCAGGTTCATGAGCACCTGCGGCTGCACGATCTGGCGGCGGCTGAACGCCAGGAGCTGGCTGGTCAGCGCTGCCGCGGTTTCGGCCGCTCGCAGCACCTCCTCGACGCTGCCGCGCTGCGGCTCGTCCGCCTCCAGGCCATCCAGCACCATCTGGCTGTACCCGGTGATGATGGTCAGCAGGTTATTGAAGTCGTGCGCCAGACCACCGGCCAGCCGCCCCACCGCTTCCATCTTCTGCGACTGCCGGAACTGGTCCGCGGACATCCCGCGCATGATCCGCGTGATCGGCGTCACCAGAGCATTCGGATTCGACCGCACGTGAACGAACAGACGCTTTCCTCCCAGGACCGCCTCCTGATCGAAAGGACGATACACGGTCATGGCCGGCACGGGCACGACGTTTTCGTCGTCCATGTCCGCGACTATGCCGATAATGCGCTGCGGCTCGATGCTCAGCCGGGGAACGGCCTTCAGGACCGGGTCGGTCCACATCACATGCTGGTTCAGCGCATCGCCCTTGGGGAACATCCGTTGCGCCACGCTCTGGCTCACGATCGCGACGCGCTCGCTGCCGGTGCGGCCGGCATCGTTGAAATCGCGCCCTTCGATGATCGGCAGGCCCAGCGTCGCGAAGAACCCGGGGGAGATGATTCGAACCGTCGCGCGCGGATGTTCCTCGGCCGGCGCCGGAACGTGCCCGTCGGCCGAGAATTCCAGGTCGAAGTTCCCGGAATCGCGCCAGGGGATCACGGTGCCGATAGCGACGTTCTAAACGCCGGGCAATTGCCGGATTCGCCGCGTCGCTTCCCGGTTGTCCGGGGCGGCGAGGACCGAACACGTAGTGACCAAACTCAAAAGGCGCACTCCTGATTTCTTGGGTTTACAGGTCACGATGGCAAACATGCGCCAGCTCGGCTGTTGAGAATCTCGGCGCCCCCGCTCCTTCCCAGAACTTCTGGAACTGGCAAAGTGGTGTCCGGATGCTGTCACCCAGGACTTACCCCCTATTGCGCGCGATCCGGCCCGCGCGAGCCGGGAAAAGCGACGAACTTCGGTTTTGCCGATCCAAATAACAGGAACGGGGGAGCACCAGGGTAACAGCTCTCTTTTCCGCCTAGCTCAGGCAAGGTCGAAGCGATCAAGGTTCATCACCTTGT
>PLEM01000131.1 GCA_003137035.1 Bryobacterales bacterium
ACCCAAGTGGTAATTCACTTGTGTTTTGCGAGTTGCGTTTTTAATTAATCAAGCGTGTGGAGGTTCCATGCTCCGAAAAATTCTAACATCGCTCTTCATCCTGTATATCGCCCTGATTTTGCCCGCCAGTGCGCTGGCGCAATCCTCCTATTCCTTCGGTGTACCGCTTGAATCGGTGGATGTGTACTGGAATTCCGACGGGACCGAGGCTCTCCAATATGCCATCACCTTTGTAAACCAATCGGGAGCCCATCCCATTGATTACGTGGATGTCGGAATGCCGAATGCGAACTTCGACATGAGCACCGTCACTGCCGATGTAAATGGTCACAATGTGAGTGTAGACCAGAGCGGCTATCAGGGCAGCGGCTCCGGCTTTTCGGTTGTGATGGGCGCGCAAACGATCCAGCCCGGCGTCAGCGGCGGGGTGCACGTGAATGTGGGTTCGATCACGGGCGTGCTCTATCCGGATTCCAGCGATAACACCTATGCCAGCGCCGATTTTGCTCCCACTTATTTCGGTTCTCAATATGTGGTGGGTAATACGGATCTCAAGATGACCTTCCACCTGCCGCCCGGCGTCGCCCTCGGTCCGGCCACTCTGTTCGTGAAGCGCGACCCGCATGCCGAAGTGAGCGCTCCCCTCACCATCGCGGCCGTCGCGCCCGGCCTGTTCATGGCCAACACGAACGCACTGGCGGCGGCCGTGATCCTCCGGTTTCGCAACAATGTCCTGCAAGCTACCGAACCGGTCACGACCGCTCCCATCCACCTCGGCAATCCCGGCGAAGACGTCTACCTCAGCCTGTACGGCACCGGCATTCGTGGCAATTCGGGACTGGCCGCCGTCGCCGTTCGTTTCGGCAGCAATCCCGCGCCGGCGCTCTACGCGGGCCCGCAGGGGTACTACATAGGCCTCGACCAGGTGAACTTGAAACTCACCTCCGACCTCGCGCTGAAAGGCTCGGTGCAGGTCTCGCTGGCAGTCGATGGCCTCACGAGTAACTCGGTAATCGTCCCGTTCGAATAGGGGTAGGATTGAATCGAGGGGGGTGCGCCGGTGACGCCGCTCACTGAGTTGAACGAAGAAGAGCGCATGTTCCAGGCCGCGGTGCGACAGTTCGCGACCCGGGAGATCGGGCTGCACGTCCGGGAAATGGACGAGGCGGGCCTCTTTCGGCCGGACCTGCTGCGCCAATGCTTCGAACTGGGATTGATGGGGATCGAGGCGCCCGAGGAGTACGGGGGGCAAGGCGGCACGTTCTTCCAGGCGGTGCTGGCGGTGGAAGAACTGGCGGCGGTGGACGCCTCTGCGGCGGTGATTGTGGACGTGCAGAACACGCTGGTGATCAACGCGCTGCTGCGCTGGGCCAGCGAAGAACAGAAGCGGCGCTACCTGCCGCGCCTGGTCCGCGACACCGTGGGGGCCTACGCCCTCTCGGAGGCCGGAGCCGGCTCGGATGCCTTCGCGCTCGCCACCCGCGCCGTCGAGCAGGACGACGCCTACTCGCTCACCGGCCGCAAGCTCTGGATCACCAACGCCTACGAAGCGGGGGTGTTTCTGGTCTTCGCGAATGCGAATCCGGAGGCGGGCCATCGCGGCATCACCTGTTTCCTGGTGGAGCGGGAATTCCCCGGGTTCGCGGTGGGCAA
Organism: Bryobacterales bacterium; assembly: GCA_003137035.1. GTDB lineage: Bacteria > Acidobacteriota > Terriglobia > Bryobacterales > Bryobacteraceae > Fen-330. Next base: position 1,654 of record PLEM01000131.1, read on the forward strand.
GAAGGAGGACAAGCTGGGCATCCGCGCCTCCTCCACCTGCGAGTTGATCCTGGAGAACTGCCGCGTTCCCAAAGCCAACGTGATGGGGAAGGCCGGCATCGGCTACAAGATCGCCATCGAGACGCTCAACGAGGGCCGCATCGCCATCGGGGCGCAGATGGTTGGCATTGCGCGCGGCGCGCTCGATCACGCGCTGGCCTATGCCAAACAGCGCAAACAGTTCGGCAAGCCCATCGCCGAGTTCCAGGCCGTGCAGTGCGATCTGGCGCGCATGGCCACCGACCTCGAGGCGGCGCGGCTGCTGGTTTACAACGCCGCGCGCCTCCGCGACGCCGGCCTGCCATTCACCAAGGAGGCGGCCATGGCCAAGTACTTCGCCTCGCAAATTGCCGAGACCGTGGCCTCGCGCGCCATAGAAATCTTCGGCGGCATCGGTTTCACTAAGGATGCGCCGGTCGAGAAATACTACCGCGACGCTAAAATCGGTAGGATTTACGAAGGCACAAGTAACATGCAGTTACTGACCATCGCCAGGCACGCGCTGGGGAAAAATTAGAGCCGTCGCGAAATAGCCTATCCCACCGCTCCCTCGCGGTCGCGGCTCGGCAACGCACCGCGCGAACTGACCGGCCGCTGGGCGCCGCTCGAAGACCTGTGGGGGCGGCGAGGGCGCGGACTTCACGAGCGCCTGCGCCTGCTGGACGGCGACCTGGCGCTGAACGAAGTGGCTCGCGCCGCCAACCTCAGCCCGCGCCAGTTCCGCCGGCGCTGTTTCGAGGAGACCGGGCTCACTCCGAAGCGCCTCTCGCGCGTGTTGCGTTTCCAGCGCGCGCTTCGCTTCCTCCACAGCGCCCCGGCCCGCGCCTGGGCTTCGTGATCCTGGTGAAGGACCGCGCCGAGCTCATGCTGCAAACCCGCGAGAGCATCCGCAAGGACGCCCCGGAGACCCTGCCCCCCGAAGGAGCCAACGTCACCTCGCTCTTCGTCGAGGTGGACGATTTCGACGACACCCTCAAGCGAATCGAGGGCTGGGAGATCATCCTCCCCGAGCGCGCCACCTGGTACGGCATGCGAGAAATCGCGGTCCGCGAGCCCAGCGGGCACACCGTGGTCTTCGCAATGATGGTCGCGAAGTAGGGCGCGCCCACGTGGAATTCGCGGGCCCTTGCCGCTACGGGCATCGGCGGACGGTATACTAGCTCGCTCGCAACGCTCCGGGCTTGAGGTCCACGCAAACGGTATCGCCCGGTTTGACGGAGGCGCCAACCGACCGCGATACGTGAACGACAGTGGTGTCCCGCTTCGGTCCCCAAGCTCCGAGCATCAGCGATTTCTCCCGTTTCGCACTGACCCTGGTCATGTATGTCGTCACTGCGGAGCGGTCCAGCAGTGAATTGGCTTGTAGCCCGGCGCCCAAGCCGTAAACCAAGGCGAAGAACAGCAACACAATCTTGCTCCAGGCTTTGGGCGCCAGCATGGGGTCGGCCCTCATCGCAGCCAGGAAGAGGATTCCGCCGATGATGCAGGCGGGCGCAATGGCCTGTGTCCATTCCATCAGGTTCACGTCAATAAGCACCCGAAGCGTCAACGCCACTGCGGGCAAGAGGAAGAGACCTGCCAAGTCCGGATGCGCGTCGTTCATTTGCATGTCGATCCTCAAGAACCCCCTGTAATGCCAGGCTGCCCAGACTGCGGCCCACGGCAGGCAGGCCAGAATCGCTACCGCCGCACCGTAAGGCCGCGGGTAGGCAATTGCCCAGAGGGATGTGGCAAACGCGACGAGGTGCAACCACCTGGCTAAACGCCGCGCCGTCGCGAGTTTCTGCATGCGCTCTTCCGGCGTCGATCCAAGCTCAGTGTTGTTGGCGATGTCTTCCTGCGATTTCAAGTTCTCCTGGAGGTCCAGATTCGGCAGAGCGGCGAGCCAGTCTTTGAATAAGTCGTCGAACTTGTAGATCTGGCTTATCCTTACCGTCCGCTGGCCGGCTTGGTGCGGAATGAAGCCAATGAGCGTGGACGTGAGGACCCTCCAGCCCGAGAACTGGTCGCGCACCAGCACGCGCTTTCGCCAGAACTCCCGAACTTCCATCCGATCCGGGTACAGGACAATTCTGGATCGCACCGCGGTAAGGATGCCATACAGACCCATGAAAACGAAAAGGGCCACGAGAACCACACCAGCGACGTCATCTACCGGCCCTCTGCTCCGCACGTGCCGCATGAGGTACATCGCAAAAGCCGACATAGCAGGCAGGCTCAGCAGGAGACCCATCCACACGGGACTGGGCCGATATGTCCGCGGGTAGCCGCTCTTGTCGGCTGTTTCTTCGCCACCGCGCGCTTGATGCGGCGGCTCCGACTCACCGGAAACGGGACTCCGACGCGAGCACATTGCTTCAGGATTATGCCACGTGCAACGTCCACCGCGCCAGCGGCTTCGTTGTGGTTGGCAACTCGTAGATTACCCGCAGGGATGATTCGCCGGTAGTCGCCATCGCACCCGAATTCGGCCCCCTATCGAACTAGCGCCCGCCCTCACCTCGCCGGGCCGCGGAGGTAGGCGTCGTCGCCGCGCTGCCAGTCAGCGCGCGGGGGCGAGAACACGTCCAGCACCAGGCTGTCTTCCAGCGCCTTGACGCCGTGGGGAACGTCCGGTTCGAAGACGATGGCTTCGCCGGCTTCGAGCAGCACCTCGCGGCCGTCCACCAGGAAGCGCACCTTCCCCCGTTCGAGCATGGTGATCTGCTCGTTTACGTGCCGGTGCGCCGGAACCACCAGGCCCTTGGAGAGATGAATCCGCGCCACGGTCATCTTCTGGCCGTGGATGGCCTGGCGGACCATCAGCGGATTCAACTGTTCCTTCTCGATGTCGTCCCACTTGTAGAGTTTCATGACGGGACGATTGTAGCACCGGCCCCCTGCCGGCCGCCGTTGTATCATTGAATACATCATGAAGGGCGTCGTGCTCGCGGGCGGAACAGGCAGCCGGCTGTTTCCGCTGACCAAAATCACCAACAAGCACCTGCTGCCGATCTACGACAAGCCGATGGTCTACTACCCCATCCAGACGCTAGTGGACGCGGGGATTCGGGACATCATGATCGTCACCGGCGGCCGGAACGCGGGCGATTTTCTGCGCCTGCTGGGCAATGGCAAGGAGTTCGGGCTAGCGCACCTGAACTACGCCTACCAGGAGGGGGAGGGCGGAATTGCCGAGGCGCTGGCGCTGGCCGAGCATTTCGCCGACGGGGACCAGATCTGCATCATCTTGGGCGACAACCTCATCGAAGGCTCCATCCGCCATGCGGTGGAGGATTTCGCCGCCCAGCAGCGCGGCGCGCGCATCCTGCTCAAGCAGGTGCCGGACGCCGAGCGTTTCGGCGTGGCGGAACTCCGCGGGGACCGCATCGTGGGCATCGAGGAGAAACCGCAAAAGCCGAAATCGAACTGCGCGGTGACCGGCATCTACCTCTACGACGCCACAGTGTTCGAGAAGATCCGCACGCTGGTGCCGTCGGCGCGCGGCGAACTGGAAATCACCGACGTGAACAACGCTTACATCCGCGAGGGCACCATGACGTTCTCGTACCTGGAGGGCTGGTGGACCGATGCCGGCACCTTCGAATCGCTGCTGCGTGCGAGCAATCTGGTGGCCCGATCGCGCACCACCGAGGATCGTCCGTCGCCCACCTCCGAGGCCGGGATACCGTGATGGCCAGCGAGGCGACCATGCAACCTGAGAGCGCGCGCATCGCCGCGGGCGAGGGACTTGAGCTGGTCTACCCGCAATGCGAAAAAGGGATCGGAACCGTGATCCAGGCGCCGGACTCGCCGCACCTGATCGCGGGCGTGCGGGTGCGGCCGTTCTCCATCCATGCCGACGACCGGGGATACTTCCTCGAGGTGATTCGCACGGGCCGGGACCTGGTGGCGCAGTTCGCCCGCGCCCAGGTGGCCACCGCCGTCGGCTACCCCGGAACCATCAAGGCCTTCCACTATCACCTGCGGCAGCACGACTGCTGGACCGCCGTTGCCGGCATGATGCAAGTGGCGCTAGCCGACCTTCGGCAGGGTTCGCCAACCTTCGGCGCGCGCAACACGATGTACGTGGGAACGCTGCGCCCGTGGCAGATCCTGATTCCGCCGGGCGTCGGTCACGGCTACAAGATCATCGGCCGGGACGCGGCGGTCCTGGTCTACGCCACCGACCAGTTCTACGACCCGGCGGACGAAGGCCGCCTGGCCTACGACGACCCCCGCGTCAACTACGATTGGGAGACCCAACATAAGTGAGACTCCTCGTCACTGGCGGGGCCGGCTTCATCGGCTCGGCTTTCATCCGGTTGCTACTCGGAACCAACCGGGCGACCGCCATCCTGAATCTGGACAAGCTCACTTACGCGGGCAACCTGGAGAATCTGGAGGCGCTGGCGAGCGATCCGCGGTACCGGTTCGTGCGCGGCGACATCTGCGATGCCGCGCTGGTGGATCGCGTGCTCGACGAGTTCCCGGCCGAGGCGATCGTGCATTTCGCGGCCGAGTCGCATGTGGATCGCAGCATTCTCTCGCCGCAGCCCGTGTTCGACACCAATCTGCGGGGCACCTTCACGCTGCTCGAGGCCGCCCGCGCGCGCCGCATCGGACGGTTCGTGCAGGTATCCACCGACGAGGTTTACGGCAGCGTGCCCGAGCCGCTGGCGGCCGACGAGGGCTTCCCGCTCCGCCCCAGCAGCCCCTATTCGGCGGCCAAGGCGGGAGGGGACCTGCTGGCGCTCTCCTACTTCACTACCTACCGGCTGCCGGTGGTGGTGACGCGCGCCTCCAACAACTACGGCCCCTACCAGTTCCCCGAGAAGCTGATTCCGCTCATGATCTCCAACGCGCTCGAGAACCGGCCGCTGCCGGTTTACGGCGATGGCCTGCAAGTGCGCGACTGGCTGCATGTCGAGGACCACTGTCGCGCCGTGGCCGCGATCCTCGAGAGGGGGCTGGACGGGGAGATCTACAACATCGGCGGCAGCCGCTCGCTCGACAACCTCGAGGTGGTGCGCAAGATCCTGCGCGCCACCGGCCGCTCCGAGGAATTGATCCGTTTCGTAACCGACCGCCCGGGGCACGACCGCCGCTACGCCCTCTCCAGCGAGAAGACCGTGCGCGAGACCGGCTGGGCGCCCGAGGTCGGCTTCGAGGAGGGACTGAGCCGCACCGTGGACTGGTATCGGGATCATGCCGGCTGGGTCGAGCGCGTCAAGAGCGGCGAGTATCAGAGCTACTACGAGCGGAACTACGGCGGCCGGGACCTGGAGCTCAATCGCCTCGGAAGGCGGTAATATGCGAGTGGCGCTGGATGCCACGCCCCTGACGCTCTCTAGCGGCGGACTGTTGCGCTACGTCACCGAGCTGCACCGTGCGCTCGTGGCTGCCTTTCCCGAAGACGAGTTCCCGCTGGTGGCGCCGCCGCCCCTCAGGCGCCGCTGGTGGCTTTACGGTCTGAATCGAGAACTCGCGCGGCGCCGCGTGGATGTCTTCCACGGCACGAACTTCGAAGTGCCCTACGTTCCGCTGCGCCCGAGCGTTCTCACACTGCACGACCTCTCGCCCTGGATGGAACCCGCCTGGCACCATGCCGCGGACCGCGTGCGCAGCCGTGCGCCGCTCTTGATCGGCCTGGGCCTGGCGACCATGGTGGTCACACCGAGCCAGGCGGTGCGCCGGGAGGCCATCGAGCGTTTCCGCATCTCGCCCCAGCGCGTGGTGGCCGTGCCGGAAGCGGCCGCGCCGCACTTGCAACCGGCGGAGGCGCCGCGTGCAGCTCCCTATTTCCTCTTTCTGGGCACGCTCGAACCGCGCAAGAACATTCCAATGCTGGTCGAGGCGTGGCGGGCCGCGCGGCGCGAGGTGGCGGTCGACCTGGTTCTGGCGGGCCGGTCCCGCGCGGACTTCCCCGCCCTGCCCCCCGAGCCCGGGTTGACCATTTTGGGAGAGGTGGCCGAGGATCGGCTCAGCGCCTTGTACTCCGGAGCGCTGGCCTTCGTCTACCCGTCGCTGTATGAGGGCTTCGGGCTGCCCGTGCTGGAGGCCATGCAGTGCGGCGCAGCGGTGATTACTTCGCGCGACGCGGCCATCTCGGAAGTCGCCGCCGGAGTCGCCGAGCAGGTGGACGCCCGCGACGCGCGCGCCTGGAAGAACGCGCTGGCCGCCGCCGCCACCCGGCCGGAATGGGTCGCCGAACTGCGGGCCAAGTCGCTCGAGCGCGCGCGGGATTTCTCCTGGGAGCGCACCGCCCGCCTCACCCGCGAAGTCTACCAGGAAGCCTTGAGCCGGTTCGCCTGAGCCGGCGGATTCCAGATTGCGGCGCCGGGCCTGCATCGTCTAGACTGGCTCGCATGATCTCAAACGCTTTTGTGCCGCTGGTTGCTTTCACCGTTCTCATTTCCGGTAATCCGCTATGGGCGGCTGAGGCGCGGTACACGCCACCCGCCTCGCCGCGCGTCACCTACAATTTCAATTCGGACTGGAAGTTCATCCGCCAGGACGTGCCCGGCGCTCAGGAGATGTCGTTCGACGACTCGCTGTGGGAGACCGTCAGCACGCCGCATTCGTTCAACGATGTCGANNTCGAAAGTGTTCATCGAGTTCGAGGGCATGCGCCAGGCCGGGGACATTTATTTGAATGGCAAGCCTTTCGGTCTGTATGAGAACGGCATCACGGGTTACGGCGTGGACATCACGTCGGGGGCGCTGTTCGGCGACCGGGATAACGTGCTGGCGGTGCAACTGGATAACCGCACCAGCTACCGGGAACGGGCCACCGACACGCCGTACCGATGGAACGCCAACGATTTCAACCCCGACCACGGCGGNNAACTACAACATCGCGGGCCGTAGCTGCGACGTCACCGTCGAATCGCAGGTTCACAACGCCACAGCCGACCGGAAGATCCCTCAGGCGACGGTCACGCTTTCGGCCGTGGTAGTGGACAAGGACGGAGTGGTCCGCGCCACGTTCCAGGGCGACGCCGTCGAGATGCTGTCCGGCGCGAAGACCGTTCTGAGGGCCACCGGCCCGCTGGCCAACGCCCGATTCTGGAGCACCGACGATCCGTACTTGTACGACGTGTACACGATGCTGACCGTCGATGGGAAAGTCGTCGACGTCAACAAGGTGACGACTGGTTTTCGCAAGACCGAATACAAAGGCGGCGCCGGAACGGGCGGCGTGTACATCAACGACAAGTTCGTCTATCTCAAGGGATTCGCCCAGCGTTCCAGCAACGAATGGGCGGGCGTCGGCGCAGGCTATCCCGAATGGATGCACGATTTCACCGCCCAAATGCTTCGCGAGAGCAACGGGAATTACATGCGCTGGATGCACGTGGCGCCGCAGAAGGTGGATGTGGAAGCGTTCGACCGGTTCGGCATCGTCGAGGTCGCGCCCGCCGGCGACAAGGAAGAGGATGCTCAAGGCCGCCAGTGGGAGCAGCGCGTGGAGGCGATGCGCGACACCATCGTCTACTTCCGCAACAACCCCAGCGTGCTGTTCTGGGAGGCGGGAAACAACGGAATCACCGCGGCCCAGATGCAGCAGATGGTGAACCTGCGCAAGAAATTGGACCCGCACGGCGGCCGGGTGATGGGGTGCCGCTCGCTGAGGGACCCGGGGGCGATGACCGCTACGGAGTGGTTCGGCACCATGCTCGCCGGGCCCTACAGCGCCCCGGCGCGCGACCAGGCTCCCCTCATCGAGACCGAGGATTTCCGCGAAGAGGGCGCCCGCCGCTTCTGGGACGACTATTCGCCTCCCTACTTCGGATTCAAGAAGGGTCCGAACGATGTCTGGAACTTCAATTCCGAGACCATGGCCCTGGCGCAGGTCAAGCGGTATTGGCTGTTCTGGTCCAACCGCATTTCCAACCCCGACCCGGACAAGTCCAAGTGGGCGGCCTACGCCTCGATCTATTTCACCGATTCCGACGCCGACGGCCGGCAGAATTCCAGCGAGGTCTGCCGCGTCAGCGGCAAGGTCGACGCCGTGCGCCTGCCCAAGGAAGTTTACTACGCCGAGCGCGTGATGCAGAACGAAAAGCCGGACATCCACATCATCGGGCATTGGACCTACCCAACTAACACGACTAAGACGATGAATGTCATCGCCAACCATGTGGACACTGTGGAATTCTTCATGAACGGCGCTTCCCGAGGCAAGGTCACCCAGCCGGAGAACGGTTACCTCTATGCCTTCCCGAGCATCGCGTTCACGCCGGGCACGATCAAGGCCGTGGGATACAAAGATGGTGTTGCCGTGGCACAGCATGAGCTGAAGACCGCCGGCGCTCCCGCGGCGATCAAGCTCACCCTCCACACCGCCCCAGGGGGTCTGCGCGCGGACGGCGAAGATGTCGCCCTGATCGACATTGAAGTGGTCGACGCCAACGGCGAGCGTTGCCCGACCGACGNNCGCGTGGCCATGCGCTCGACTCTGATGCCGGGGACGATCAGGCTGACGGCCAAGCGCGAAGGTTTGCAGCCCGCGACGATCACGTTCGACTCCAAACGGGTTGCGATCATGGACGGCCTGGCGCAGGAAATGCCGCCAACCCTGTCGCCACCCGCGCGCGCGTTGCCGTAGATATGCGAATCCTGCCGGCCCTGTTGTTTCTGTATTGTGTCCGGGCTGCCGTCGCGCAGCCCAGCCCAGGTCCGGTCTGGAGCGACCTGCGGGCCAAGAACCCGCCGGGCCTCGAACTCTCGTTGCGATTGACTGAACCTCACAGCTACCGCGAGGGCGAGTTGATCCGCGCCCAGATCGCGTTTCCCGGGCGCATGTTTGCGCCTTCGCAACCGCCGCCGCAAGAACATTGGCAATTCGCCGGTTTCCTGCTCGATCCCGCCGGAGATTGCGGTTCCCTGGCCTCGCCTTGTCATGAGCCGATGACCATGGGGTTCGGCAATACCGATCCCACGCAACGTCTCGGGGAGACATCGGAACCAATCGCGGTTTCACTCAACAACTATCTGCCCGGGATGCCGCCGGGGCGCTGCCGGGCGGCGGTGTTGGTACGCAAGCTGGTGCTGACCAACTGGGGTCCCATGTCCGCCTCCTACGGATACACGGACCCACCGCAATATGCCGTCTCAAACACCGTCGAGATTGAGGTGATTGCCGCAACCGAAGCCTGGGTGAATCAGACCATCGCAAGCAGCGCCGCGAATCTGAAAGGACCTCATCTCGACACCAGTGACGCATACGAACAGCGGAGGGTCGCCGCGGAACAGCTCCGGTCTCTGGACATACCCGCGGCGTGGAGCGCCTCCCTGGCCGTCTTGCCATCGGAGGAAAACACCCTGCTGCAAGGGCTTGCGGCCACCCGCGAGCCTGCGCGGGTCTGCGGGTTGATGCGGGCGGCAGTCCCGGCGCCGTCCCAGGCCGTCTCGTCCTACTATCTGCGTGCCATGGCCCAAATCTGCGCCCGAGCCAACCTGCCCCTTCCGCCGCCTTATGTACCACCGCCGCCGGGCCAGAAGCCGCCAGAGCCCTCCGCCGAACAACTGCAGTACTGGCGCCGGCACCGGGAATATGAGGAAGGCCTGATCGGGGAGGCAAACGCCAGACTGGCCGCGAGCGTAGCCCGAAAACAAGGTGAGGCGAAAGCCATCGCGCTTCAGAACCTCATGGAACGCGTGGAATACATGCGCCTGAACGAGCCTCGGCAGGCATGGCCCGCCTGGCTTCCGGTGGTGAAGGCGGAATTCACGAAATCGTACGCGCAGATCGATGGCTTGTGGCAGCGTCGATTGCTTGCACTATTCGCGAGCACGCTGCGGTCGCCGGATATGGTCCCGCTGCTCGAGTCGGTGCTGGATGCCTGGAAACCGGGCGACTACTACGAAGCCGCGCGCGAGGCGCTGCAGAACCTGTATGCCATCGATCCCGCGCGGGCACAGGCGCGGATCGTAGAGCAACTGGCGAAGTCGTGGACCTGGTTGGATTCGCCCCAACTCGACCTGCTGCCGGCCAGCGACGCGCATATCGCTGACGACACGTTGATCGAGGCTCTGGGCGTCGCACAGCGCGCCGGTGGCTGGAATGTGCAACTGAGGATGACGGCGCTGGCGAAGTATGCCAGTCCCAAAGCGTTGCCGCGCATCCAAGCCATCTACGATTCGCAGCAGAACTCCTGCCAGCCGGAACTGATGGCCTACTTCGTGCGCGTCGATCCCGCATTCGCCGACCGGGTGTTTCACAGCCACCCGTGGGACATGCACGCGGCGCCGCCCCGCTGCACCGCGCGGTACTTCGAGCGCACGCCGCAAATCGCCATGGGGCCGGCGCTGGAGCGGTATCTGACGGCCTACCTGATGCATGGCGACGTGCATCTCAAGAAGATCGCGGCGCAGTCGCTGGGGCGGTTTGGGTCGCCCGCCGCGCTTGGGCCGCTTTGGGATGCCTTCCGTTATTTCCACGACTACTGGAAAGCGAAGCCGGCGGAGGTGGATCAGAACAGCGAAGGGGCTTTCCTGGAGCTCGAACTGCGGAACGCGATCGCGCGGGGAAGGCATTGGCTCGCCACCCAGACCGACCTGCGGACCATCCAGTCCCTGTGCATCACCCAACACTGCCTGTCCGAGACCCAGCAGGACCTTCAAGCCTGGCAACCGCCCATGAGAATCGAAGTAAGTAACCAGCCGGGCGGGATTCGAGCGCAGGTGGCGCAGTACTATTGGATCGAATCGATGCCGGCGCTGGAGGAGAAACTAGGCCAGTTCCCCAAAGGGACGCAGTTTACGTTGAGGGTCTACGTCGATGACGCCGACGGAATTGCCGTACGCATTCGGAAGATCGCGGCCGCTCGCGGTTTAACCATCGTTTCGCCCGGCGGGAAATAACAGGCCCGATACTAGCCGCGAATGAACGCGAATCAACGCGAATTAAAGACGACTGTTCTTATTCGCGTTCATTCGCGTTCAATTCGCGGCCAAAAGCGGTTGGAACGCCTGTGTGCCTACGCGCCCTAATCTTCGCGAGCCTTCCCGCCGATCAATAAGCGGGAATGGCATCCAGGCCGATTAGCGTGTTCGCTTGCGAGTCCCAGCCGGTGGTGGTGGAAGGACTGCGCAAAGCGCTGGAGCGCTTGGCGGAGTTCGAGTTTGCCGGGGCCGCGGCGCGGCCGGCCGAGGCGCTCGAAGCCGTGCTGTGCCGCTCGCCGGATGTCGCGCTGGTGGATCACGAGGATGGGCCGGAGGAAGCCCTGGCATTGGTGAGGGAGCTGTGCAAAGCGTCTTCCAAGACCCATGCCGTGCTGTGGGTGAAAAGCGACCAGGAAATCCGCGCCGGCGACGCGCTGCTCGCCGGGGCGCGCGCCGTCCTGCTGAAAAGCAGCCCACTCGATACGCTCCTGGAGTGCCTGCGGGTGGTAGGACGAGGGCATCTGTGGTTCGAGAACGGGCCGCCCGAGCCCGTTGCCGAGCCGGGCCACGAGCGCCGGCGGACTCCCCGCCTCACGCCCCGCGAGCGCCAGGTGGTCGCGCTGCTCGCCCAGAACCTGAAGAACACCGAGATCGCAACGGCGCTCGGGATTTCCCCGGGCACCGTGAAGGTGCACCTCATGCACGTCTTCGAAAAGACCGGCGCGCGGGACCGCTATGAGCTGGCCATCCGCAGCCGCAAACTGCTAGGGCCGAAACCCGGCGCGGCGGTGGCCGCGGGCGCGGAGTCTGGAGCGAGCGGGAGTGCGCCCCGCTAAAATCGCGGCCGCTGCCGGGCGCCTGCGAGCACTGGCGCTACCCTCACTCTCCGACTGGCTGTTTGCAGCGTTGCTCGGATGGCTGTTCATCGCCGGAAGCGGCTGGAGCGCGCTGCTGGCCGATGGCGACACCGGCTGGCACATCCGCACCGGCGAGTTCATCCTGGATCACGGTCGCCTGCCGCACAGCGATCTGTTCTCTTTCACGCGGCCCGGCCAGCCCTGGGTGGCCTGGGAGTGGCTCGCCGATGTCCTGTTTGCGTGCTGCCATCGGCTGGGGGGGCTCAAGGCGGTGGTGCTGCTGGCCGGCTCGCTGATCGCCGGATACCTGACGCTGCTGGTGCGGCACATGGTCTGGCGCGGGGCCAACGCTTTCGCGGCGCTGGCGTGTTGCTTGCTCGGCGCGGGCGCCAGCGGCGTGCATTACCTGGCGCGGCCGCATCTGTTCACGCTCCTGCTGCTCTCCGCTTCCCTGTGGCTGCTGGACCATGATCGGGAGAAGCCCGGCCGCGCGGTCTGGATCCTGGTTCCCATAACGGCGCTGTGGGCGAATCTGCACGCGGGATTCCTGGCGCTGCTGGCGTGTCTGGCCCTGCAAACGGTTGGTGAGGGACTGGAGGAGGGCTGGCGCGCGGCGCGCCGGAAATCCGCGCTGCTGGTGGCCTGCGCCGCGGCTACGCTCCTCAATCCGTATGGGATCGGCCTGCACCGGCACATGCTCGAGTACCTAAGATCGGATTGGATTCGCGAGGCGGTGGACGAGTTCCAGTCGCCGAAGTTCCGCTCCGAGAGCGCCCTCCAGTTCGAGATCCTGTTGTTCGCGGGGCTGATTGCAGCGGGACTGCTGCTGCGGCGCCGGCGGATCGCCGACGCGCTCATGGTGGTCTTCTGGGCGCACGCGGCGCTGGTGTCGGTACGCCACGTTCCGGTTTATGTGGTGGCGGCCTGCCCCATCCTGGCGGCGGAGGCCAGCCGCTGGTGGGAGCGCTGGGCCGAAACCAAGCCCGCGCGGTCGCTGGCCGGAATCGTGGACGCGGTGGCGCGGGATTTCACAACCGGGCTCCGGCGCACCAGCGCGTGGCCCGCCGTATTGGTGGCGATCCTGGCGCTGGTGGGTTCGCCCCTCAGGTGGCCGCGGGATTTCCCGGCTATAAAGTTCCCGGTTGCGCTGGTGGATCGGCAGCAGAAGAAGCTGGCCGGCGCGCGGGTGTTCACCTCGGACCAGTGGGGGGACTACCTCCTGTACCGCTTCTACCCGAGCCAGCGGGTATTCATCGACGGGCGCAGCGACTTCTACGGGCCGGCCCTGGGAAAGCTTTACCTGCGAGTCGCCTACGGGCACACCGAGTGGCGCAGCACCCTGGACCGCTATGCGGTCACCGCGGTTCTGGCGCCACCGGAATGGCCGCTGGCCAGCATCTTGCGCCAAGAGCCGGATTGGCGACTGGTGGAGGAAGACGGCCCGGCGGCGCTGTTCGAGCGAGTGGGGCGGCCTTAGCCCATTCGGCTAAAGAAAACCCTCATTCCGGCCGAAGTACTTCGAGGAGACCAGTCGCAGGCGAGTGGGCGCTGTGGCGGGCCGCCGGGCAAAGGACGGAATCATGGACCGCAGACTGTTGATGGTGATGGGAACCAGCCTGCTGGTGGCGCTGGCCTTGTCGGCCATCTTCTACCAGGTCGTGGCGGGGGCGCGGAAGGGCGGCCCCCCGCAGGCCAGCGCGAAAACCCGGGATCTGGTGGTGGCCGCGCGGGGCCTCCCGTTCGGGACCAGCCTCAAATCCGCCGACGTCAAGCTGACCAAGGTTCTCGCGGACCAGTTTCCGAAGGATGGCTTCGCGCGCGTCGAGGAGGTTCTGGAGCGGCCGGTGATTGCCAGCATCCTGCCCGAGGAGGCCGTACGGGAAGGGCGCCTGGCGCCGCGCGGGAGCGGGCTGGGGCTGGCCTCCATCATCCCGCCGGGCCTGCGGGCGCTCTCGGTGCGGGTGAACGACGTGGTGGGGGTGGCGGGCTACGTGCTCCCGGGCGTTCGGGTGGACGTGCTGGTAACCGGCAATTCAGGAGGGCACGAGACCACCATCACCCGGACCATCCTGCAAGACATCCTGGTGCTTTCGGCGGGGCAGAACATCGAGCCGGACGGGCTGGGCAAGGCCATCAACGCGCCGGTGGTGACGCTGCTGGTGACCCCGGAGCAGGCCGAAGTCCTGACGCTGGCCAGCGAAGGGCGCATCCAACTGGTGCTGCGCAACACCACCGATCGGAGTGCGGAAAAGACGCCCGGCCGAGCGCTGGCGGATCTCTACGGCTCCTCTGGAACGCTCAAGCCCGAGCGGGTAGGGCAGCCGCCCCGGGCCCGCGCCGCGCCTCCTCCGCCGGCCGCTCCACCCCTTCCGCCGGCCACCGAGGAAATCACGGTGATCCGCGGCAACCTGAAAACCGTGGAGCAGGTGGCGATCAAGAAATCGGAATAGCCGCATGAAGAAACCAAGCGCAATATGGATGTGCCTGGGGCTTTTGGCAGGCAGCCCGGGCGGGCCGGCCAGCCCGCAAACGCAAGTCAGCCAGGATCTCCCGCTGACCGTGGGCAAGAGCGTGGTGATCGACTACGCCGCCGACGTGGGGCGGATCTCCACCAGCAACCCCGACGTGGTGGATGCGGTGGCGGTCTCCTCTCGCGAGGTGCTGCTGCACGCCAAAGCGGCCGGAGCCTCGACCATCATCGTGTGGTCCAAGAGCGGGCAGCGCAGCGCCTACAGCATCGTGGTGGACCAGAACCTGGAGCCCATCCGCAAGCTGCTGAAGGACACGTTTCCGAGAGAGAGTATTCAGGTGCAGGCGGCCCGCGACTCCCTGTCGCTGACCGGAACGGTGGCCAGCCAGGCGCTCTCCGACCGGGCCGCGGCCCTGATGGCGCCCTTCGCCAAAGCCGTGGTCAACAACCTGCAAGTGGTCGGGACGGGCCCGGAAAAACAGATCCTGCTGCGGGTGCGATTCGCCGAGCTGAACCGGAACCTGGGGAGCGCCTTCGGCATCAACTTGGTTTCCACCGGGCTGCTGAATACGCCGGGGAGCATCTCGACGGGGCAGTTCTCGCCGCCGCTGCCGGGCGCCCTGACGGGCACCATTCCGGGACAATTGGCCGGGACCAAGACCAGCTTCTCGATCGCCGATGCGCTGAATGTGTTCGCGTTCCGGCCGGATCTAAACCTGGCGGGGCTGGTCAAGGCGTTGCAGAGCCAGGGGGTGCTGCAGATCCTGGCCGAGCCCAACCTGGTGACCACCAACGGCAAGGAAGCCAGCTTCCTGGTGGGAGGGGAGTTCCCGGTGCCCATCGTGCAGGGCGGGGCCAATGCCGGCGCGGTCACCATCCTGTTCAAGGAATTCGGCATCCGGCTGACCTTCAAACCGGAGATCACCGAGTACCAGACCATCCGCATGTACGTCAAGCCGGAGGTCTCCACCATCGACCTGACCAATTCGGTGTCCTTGTCGGGATTCACGATTCCGGCGCTGGCCACGCGGCGCATGGAAACCAACATCGAGCTGGGGCAAGGACAGAGCTTCGTGATCGGCGGGCTGATCGACGACCGGGTGACCGAGAACCTGTCGAAAATTCCGGGCCTGGTGCGCATCCCGATTCTGGGCGTGCTGTTCAAGAGCCGCCAGGAGAACCGCACCAAGACCGAGCTGATCGTGATGGTGACCCCGGAGATCACCACGCCGGTCAGCGCCGCGGAACTCAAGTCCATCGCGCTGCCCAAGGAGTTGCTGGCGCCCCTGATGAACGTGCCGCCCTCCCCGGCGCCGAACCCGCGGAGGGGAAAGAAATAGCGGCCGCAAGAAGACCATGGAAGCGCGCAACCCAGCCCCGAGCCAACTGACGGCTTTGATGATCGCCCCGGGCCGCGAGCTCGCCCGCGAGTTCGTCGAGAGCGTCGGCGCCGCACGCGCGTTTCAGATTCTGGCGGAATTGAAGACCTACCCTTCGCAGCAGGTGCTCGAGATGCGCCTGCGGCAACTCCAGCCGGACGTGGTTCTGCTGGACCTGGCCACGGATCTGGAGCGGGCCTGCGAGCTGATCTATTGGGTGACTTCCTCCAACCCGGCGATCCACGTGGTGGGCCTGCACTCGCGCAACGATTCCGAGGCCATCCTGCGGTCGCTGCGGATGGGCGCGAGCGAGTTCCTTTGCGCGCCCTTCGAGGCGGCCATCCAGGAGCAGGCCCTGGAGCGCATCCGGCGGCTGCTGGGGCCGCCCGCCGAGGCGCCGCGGGAACCCGGCAAGGTGTTGCTGTTCGCGAGCGCCAAGCCGGGCTCGGGAGCTTCGACGCTGGCGGCGCAGGCGGCGCTAGCGCTGGGCCGGCGCACCGGCCAGAAGGTGTTGCTGGCCGACCTGGACCTGATGGGAGGGAGCCTGGCCTTCTAGCTGAAAGTGACGCCCAACGGCTCGCTGCTGGACGCGGTCGAGCCGGCCGGCGGGGGCGCGGAATGGCCCGGGCTGGTAGTGGCCTCGGGCGGGGTGCACGTGCTGGCGGCCCCCGAGGCGCCTCCCCAGGCGGACTACGTCGAGCCGGCGCGTCTGCACGAGTTTCTGGAGCGCGCCCGGCAGCTTTACGACTGGGTGGTGCTGGACCTGCCGTCCCTGTTCCACCGGCTGACCCTGCTGGCGCTGTCGGAGTCCGACCAGGCGTTCCTGGTGGCAACCCCCGAACTGGCCAGCCTGCACCTGGCGCGCAAGGCGGTCAACCTGCTCACCCATCTGGGCTTCGGCAAGGAGCGCTTCCACGTGGTGATCAATCGCGTGGGGAAGCACGATGGCCTGCGGCAGTCCGACGTAGGCCAGATCTTCAACTGCCCGGTCCATAGCCGCTTCCCGAACGATTACTTCGCGTTGGACCGTGCGGTAACCCTGGGGGAGCCATTGGAGGAAGACGGTGTTCTGGGCAAAGCCGTGGCGGATTTCGCGGGGCGGCTGGCGGGCCCTGTGGCGGCCGGCGCGCGCCGGGCAACCCTGCCGCTGGACGCCCGCCCCATATTCTCGGAGAGCTGCCGGTAGACCAACCCTATGCCACTCGTAGCCGATCGCCACCCCGCGCAACCGATCCTGACCTGGGATCAGCGCATCCTCCAGCACGCCGGGCGGTCCCGGACCTCCCTGAAGCCGGAATGCCAGGAACTGAAGTTCACGCTGCACCGCAAGCTGCTGGACCGGATCAATCTGGAGGCGCTGGCCTCCATCGACAACCAACGCATGCGCACCGAAGTGCGGCAGGCGCTGGTGGCCCTGATGGAGGGCGAGTCCACGCTGCTCAGCTCCATCGACAAGCAGCAGGTGATCGACGAGGTGCTGGACGAGGTGTTCGGGCTGGGTCCGCTCGAGCCGCTGCTGGAGGATCCCACCATCTCCGACATCCTGGTGAACACCCACAAGCAGGTCTACATCGAGCGCAAGGGGGTGCTGGAGCTGACCAGCGTGACCTTCCGCGACGACGCGCACCTGCTGCGCATCATCGACAAGATCGTCTCGCAAGTCGGCCGCCGGATCGACGAGTCGTCTCCCATGGTGGACGCCCGGCTGATCGACGGCTCGCGCGTGAACGCCATCATCCCGCCGCTGGCGGTGGACGGGCCCATCCTGTCCATCCGGCGCTTCTCCACCGACAAGCTGATGCCGCCGGACCTGGTGGAGAAGAAGGCCACCACGCCGGCCATGATGGAGCTGCTGGAGGCCGCGGTGAAGGCGCGGCTGAACATCATCATCTCGGGGGGCACCGGCGCGGGCAAGACC
Organism: Bryobacterales bacterium; assembly: GCA_003137035.1. Lineage (GTDB taxonomy): Bacteria > Acidobacteriota > Terriglobia > Bryobacterales > Bryobacteraceae > Fen-330. Next base: position 19,186 of record PLEM01000131.1, read on the forward strand.
ACCCTGCTCAACGCCCTGTCGGCTTTCATCTCGCCCCGGGAACGGATCGTGACCATCGAGGACGCGGCTGAGTTGCAGTTGAAGCAGCCGCACGTGGTGCGGCTGGAAACGCGGCCCCCCAACCTGGAAGGCACCGGGGCGGTGAAACAGCGGGAACTGTTGATCAATAGCCTGCGTATGCGGCCGGACCGCATCATCTGCGGTGAGGTGCGCGGCGAAGAGGCGCTGGACATGCTGCAGGCCATGAACACCGGCCACGAAGGGTCGCTTACCACGGTGCACGCCAACACGCCCCGGGACGCCATCTCGCGGCTGGAGGTGATGGTGACCTTCGCGGCGGCCAACATGCCCATGCTTTCTATCCGGCAGCAGATCGCGGCGGCCATCCACCTGATCGTACAGGCGGCGCGGCTGAGCGACGGCACGCGCCGGGTGGTGAGCATCACCGAGATCACGGGGATGGAAGGGGACGTGGTAACGCTGCAGGATATTTTCGTCTTCGAAAAGCGGGGTCTGTCGCCGGAGGGCCGGGTGTTAGGACGCTTCGCCGCCACCGGGATCCGGCCGAAGTTTTACGAGAAGCTTCTGGCTGCGGGCATTCGGCTCAACTCCAACCTGTTCGACGACGTGATGGAGGTTTGATCCCGGCATGATCCTGTACCTCATATTGCTGGTTTCCTGCTGGCTGGGGGCGCTAGGTGTGTGGTGGATCTGGACCCGCGGCCGCCAGGCCTCCGACCTGAGCCGGCTCAAGGCGCGGCTGACCGGAACCGTGGAGCGGGACAAAACCGGGCGGCAGGGCCCCGCGCTGATTCGCGCCGAGGAACTGACCAAAGGCCAGTTGATCCTGCAGTTGCTGCAACGGCTCGAACTCAATCAGCGCCTGAAGACGCTGTTCGATCAGGCGGGCCTGGACTGGAAGCCAACCCGCACCATCCACGGTTCGCTGGCGCTGTTCCTGATCGGGTTTACGGCAACCTGGTACGCGGCGCCGCTGTATCGCCAGTTCGCGGTGGTCCCGGGACTGCTGCTGGCGGCGCTGCCGGCGCTGTATGTGCTCCGGAAGCGCCGGTCCCGCTTGAGAAAGTTCGAGGAGCTGTTTCCGGACAGCCTGGAGTTTCTGGCGCGGTCGATGCGCGCGGGGCACGCCTTTTCGGTGGCGCTGGAGATGATCCACTCGGAGTTCGAGGAGCCGCTGGCCGGGGAGTTCCGCAGGGCTTTCGAGGAGCAGAATCTGGGCCTGCCGCTGGACATGGCTCTGGAGAAGATGGCGCAGCGAGTGCCGCTGATGGACGTGCACTTCTTCGTCTCGGCGGTGCTGCTGCAGAAGCGCACGGGAGGCAACCTGGCGGAGCTGCTGGACAAACTGGCCTACCTGATCCGGGAGCGTTTCAAGCTGCGGGGGAGAATCCGCGCGATCAGCGCGCACGGTCGCATGACCGGCACGGTGCTGTCGCTGATCCCGGTGGTGGTGGGCGCGATCATGTTCTACGTCAACCCCTTTTACGCCCGGTTCTTCGTCGAGGACGAAACCGGGCGGCTGATGATTGGCGGCGCCATCGGGATGCAACTGGTGGGCTACGGCGTGATCAAGAAGATCGTTTCGATCGAGGTGTGAAACATGGAGCTGATGGCCGCGCTGTTGCTGTTCGTCACCGTGGCGGTGGTGTTGACGCTGATCGGCTCGCGGTTCTGGCTGCGGCAGAAAGCGGCCATCGACCGGGTGCGGCTGGCCACGGCCGAGGCGCGGCAGGTGGCGCATCCGAGCCTGGTGTTCCACGACCTGGTGAAGAGACTCGGCGCGCTGCTGCCGCAATCTCCCAAGGACTCCACCACCATGCAGAAGCGGCTGTTCCGGGCGGGGTACCGGAGCCCCGGCGCGCTCAAGACGCTCTACGGCGTGAAGGTGGCGCTGGCGGTGCTGTTGCCGCTCCTGGCGAGCGTCGTGGTGGCCAGCTTCCCGGCCGTCGCGGACTACCGGTTAATGATCCTGGCCTCGGCCGCCGCGCTGGGCCTGTTCGGCCCCAACGAGTGGGTGCGGATGGCGTCCAGGCGGCGCCAGAAGAAAATCCGGCGGGCGTTGCCGAACGCGCTGGACCTGCTGGTGGTGTGCGTGGAATCGGGGCTGGGATTGGACCAGGCGATCATGCAGTGCGCCAAGGAACTGGAACACGCGCACCCCGAGATTTGCCAGGAATTCACCCTGGTGAACCTGGAACTGAAGGCCGGCAAGCGGCGCGCGGAAGCGCTGCGAAACCTGGCCGAACGCACCGGCGTGGATGACGTGAAGAAGCTGGTGGCGGTGCTGATCCAGGCGGACAAGTTCGGCACCGGGGTGGCGCAGAGCCTGCGGGGCCACTCCGAATACATGCGCGTGCGGATGCGCCAGGTGGCCGAGGAGAAGGCCGCCAAGCTGGGCGTAAAGCTGATCTTTCCGATTTTCTTTTGCATTCTGCCGTCGCTGTTCGTGGTGACGGTAGGTCCCGTAATGGTGCGTATCAGCCGGGAGTTGCTCCCGATGATGAGAAACATATAAAGGAGAACCACGACATGGATGGCGGAACGGTTCGGATTGTGTGTGCGGTGCTGGCGGTGCTGCTGGTGGCGTTGATCGTCCTGCGCCGGCGCAAGAAGCAAGCGGACTAAGCAGTCCGCTGCCGCGCCGGGAAACAGTCTGTGGGGCGCCGCGCCGGTGCTGCGCCCCACGATCGTGCGTGCTGCCACCACCGGAGAGTGTGAAGAAACCGCTGGGCAAGCTGGAGCATGCTCCACGTGGGACATGCTTCAGCTTGTCCTGCTCGGAGCCACAAGGCGATGCTGTCACAGCGCCTCGTAGGCCGGCGGCGGACCAGGGAGAGGGTGTCATGAAGCTGCGGATTATTCTCGGCATGTGGTTGGCCTGCTCGGGTTGGGCGGGGACCTTCGGAAAAGTGGTTGCGATTGGGGGCCAAGCCTCGGATCTCGCGCTGGACGAGCGCCGGGGGGTGGTCTATCTGGCCAACTTCGGCGGCCACCGGATCGAAGTGATCTCGACTTCGACCCTGGCCGTCCAGACCTCGATGAACGTGGCGGCGCAGCCCTCGGCCCTGGCGCTCTCGCCCGACGGCCGCTTCCTGCTGGTAGCCCACTTCGGCAACTTCCAGGCGCCCGCCACCCCCAACAACCTGCTGACCCTGATGAACCTGGATTCGGGCGGGCTGCAGACCTTCGCGCTGGGCTCGCCGCCGCTGGGGGTCGCCTTCGGCAGCGACAACCGGGCGCTGATCGCCACTACCACCGACTTCCTGTCCTTCGATCCGCTCTCGGGCTCCACCCTCACCGTGGGGACGGTCCAGGGAGTGATCGCCAATACCCTCCCCGCTCCGCCGGCCAACTTTCCGCCGCAAATCGTAGCGGCGTCGCTGGCAGCCTCCGCGGACGGGAACTTCATCTACGGCCTCACCGACACCATTCGCTTCCGCTACGACGTCCAGTGGCGCTACGTGACCGCGCTGGGTTACACGGCGGACCCGCCCATGGGACCGCGGGTGGTGAGCGTCAACCGGGATGGGTCGAGCTGGACCGGGGGCTGGGCGGAGTTCGACCGGGACGGCCGGCTCACGGCGCAGTTCCCCAATCCGGCGGGGTTGCTCGGGGTGGGCAGTCACGTCATCGACTCGGCCCGCGGTCTGATCTACGCCCAGATCCCCGAAGCCGCCACGGCCGGGGGCGGGCCGCCGGCCTCCGCGCCGCCGGTGCTGATGATTGTGGACGTCGACAACCTGGCGGTGCGCGAGCGGCTCAGCCTTCCCGAGAACCTGGCGGGCAAGAGCGTGCTTTCCAGCGACGGCTCGGTGATGTACTCGGTATCGGCCAGCGGCCTGCTGGCGCTGCCGGTGGGGACTTTGGAGCGGGCGCGGCGAGTTCGATTCTCGCGGGAGGACGTGATCTTCCTGGGGAGCTTCTGCAACCGCGGCGTGGCCACCCAGGAAGTCGCAGTCACCGATTCCAGCGGCGGAGCCACCGATTTCGAGCTGACCGCCTCGGCCGCGGGGATCTCCATCAGCCCGTCCAGCGGGACTACGCCGGCGGTGGTGCGAATCAGCGTGGACCCCAGCGCGTTCCAGAACCAGCACGGCACCTTGACGGCCCAAATCGCCCTGCGCAGCGCGCGCGCGGTGAACCTGCCGCCGCCGCTGCGGGTGCTGATCAACAACCGCGAGCCGGACCAGCGGGGCACTATCGTGAACGTCCCCGGCAAACTGGTGGACATCCTGGCCGACCCGGCGCGCGATCGCTTCTACGTCTTGCGCCAGGACCAGAACCAGGTGCTGGTGTTCGAGGGGAGCGGATATACCCAGGTGGCGACACTGCGGACCGGCAACACGCCCACGCAGATGGCCATCACCTTCGACCGGCGCTACCTGCTGGTGGCCAACGACAACTCCCAGCTCGCCAGCGTCCACGACCTCGATACCTTGCAGCAACTGACGCCCATCCGGTTTCCGCTCGGCCACTACCCACGCTCGCTGGCATCCTCGGGCCGGGCCATCCTGGCGGCGGTGCGCTCGGCCTCGAGCGCCGATCACAAGATCGACCGGGTGGACCTGGCGTCGCGCACCGCGGTGGAATTGCCCAGCCTGGGGCCGTGGGTGAACAAGGTGGATATCGACACGGTGCTTGCGGCCTCGCCCAACGGGGCCTCCATCCTGGCGGCGAGCGCCGACGGCGGCCTGCTGCTCTACGACGCCAACGCCGACAGTTTCACGGAGTCGCGCAAGGATACGAGCGCGCTCGGCGGGGCGTATGCCGCCTCCAGCCTGGGTCGCTTCGTGGTGGACACGAATCTGTTGAACTCCTCGCTGGTGGCCGTCCAGCAGCTCGAATCCGGGACCGGGACGTCTTCCGGGTTCGCTTTCGTGGACCAGTACGGGCTGCGGACCACCGCGCCGAACGCCTATAGCCCGGGAGTGATTGAGCGCGTGGACCTCGCCACTGGGGTGGCCCTGAATCCGACGCGCACGGCGGAGGCGCCCAATCTGGGCCAGACCGGAGCGGCGTTCACCAGAACGCTGGCGCCGCTCGCCAACCGCAACGTGTTCGTATCGCTCAGCGCCTCGGGGTTCACCGTGCTGCCCTGGAATTACGAGGCCTCGGTTCCCCCGCCGCACATCGACGCGGTGGTGAACGCGGCGGACTTCACTGCCGCGGTGGCGCCCGGCAGCCTGGTCTCGGTGTTCGGAAGCAACCTGAGCCCGGTGAACCTGGCCACCGCGGAAATGCCGCTGCCCACCGCGCTGGGCGACAGTTGCCTGACGGTGAATGGCGCGCTCACGCCCATGCTGTTCGTCTCGCCGTCCCAGATCAACGCGCAGTTGCCGTACAACCTGGATGGCAACGTGACCATCGTGGTGCACACCCCGGGCGGGGTGAGCGACAATTTCGTCATCGCGATGTCGGATGCCGCGCCGGGGGTCTTCACCGCCATACTGGACGACACGGGCTTTACGGTGCCGACCGTGGTCCGCGCGTCCAACAACCTGCTCGTCACCCCATCCAATCCCGTGCATCGCGGCGACGCCATCGTGATCTACCTCACCGGGCTGGGCCGTACCCTGCCGCAGGTCGACGCGGGAGCGCCCGCCCCCCGGGAGCCCTTGGCGGTTGTCGGGGTTCCGGTCGAGCTGGACCTGGGCGGAGTGGCATTGCCGGTGCTGTACGCGGGTTTGACGCCTGGCTATGCCGGCCTGTACCAGATCAACGCCCACGTGCCAAGCTGGGTCCCCACGGGCATGAGCGTCCGGCTCACCATCCGTCAGGGCGCCAGCTCGACGTCGTTTTCAGTCAGGGTAGTCGACTAGAACGCCAGACAGTGGGGCACGCGGTTTCGCCTGCCAGCCCCCCGCTCAGGCTTCGCGAACCCGGCGGATGCGGGCGCCGGCCCGGGCCAGTTTCTCCTCGATCCTCTGGTAGCCGCGATCGATGTGATACACGCGATCGATCACCGTTTCGCCGGTAGCCACTAGCGCGGCCAGCACCAGGGAGGCGCTGGCGCGCAGGTCCGAGGCGATCACGGACGCCCCGGTCAGTTGCGATGATCCCGCCACGATGGCCTGCCGTCCCTCGATCCGGATGTCGGCGCCCATGCGCATCAACTCCAGGGCGTGCATGAAGCGATTCTCGAAAATGGTCTCGCTGATGAGGGAGGACCCCTGCGCCTGGGTCATGAGAGCCATGAACTGGGCCTGCAGGTCGGTGGCGAAGCCGGGATGCTCTTGGGTAGTCACATCCACCGCGCGCAGCGGGCCTGGAGCGGAAACGCGCAGTGAGGTGGGGGAGACCTCGGCCACTTCCGCGCCCGCCTGCCGCAGCTTGAGAATCAGCGCAGTCAGGTGTTCCGGCACGCAGTCGGCCACCACCAGCTCCCCGCCGGTGATGGCGCCCGCGATGAGGAAGGTGCCTGCCTCGATGCGGTCGGCAATAATGGCGTGCTCGGCCCCGTGCAGACGGGCCACGCCGCGGATGCGGATGGTGGAAGTGCCGGCGCCCTCGATTTGGGCGCCCATCTTGACCAGCAGGCTGGCCAGGTCGCCAACTTCCGGCTCGCGGGCGGCGTTCTCGAGCAAGGTCTCACCCTCGGCCAGGACCGCGGCCATCATGAGGTCCTCGGTGCCGGTGACGCTGATCCGCTCGAAGGAATAAGCGCCGCCGTGGAGGCCTGCCGGCGCCTGCGCCTCGACGTAGCCGTGTTCCTGGTGGATCCGGGCGCCGAGTTGTTCGAGGCCCGCCAGATGCAGGTTAATGGGGCGCGCTCCGATGGCACAGCCGCCGGGCAGGGAAACGCGGGCGCGGCCGGCCCGCGCCACCAGCGCTCCGAGCACCAGGCTGGAGGCGCGCATGGTTTTCACCAGCTCATAGGGGGCCTCCGGGGATGCGATCGACCGCACCTCCACGCGCAACGCGCCGGCCTTCAACTCCAGCTTCGCCCCGATCCTGCGCAGGAGCTTCCCCATCGTGACGATGTCGCGCACGGCCGGAATCCGGTGCAGAATGACGGGCTCCTCGGTGAGCAGGCAGGCGGCCAGTGCCGGCAACGCGGAGTTCTTCGCGCCGCTGGTCGAAACCTCGCCGTGCAGCGGGACGCCGCCCCGAATGACGAACCTATCCATTCTTCAGCGCCTCGGAGATCCGCCCGCCAGCCTCGCGGAGCCGCTCCTCCGCCTCTTCGCGGCTCACGCTCAGGCGAGCCATGACAATCGCCACCTTCACTCTACCACCCGCCCCTTCGAGCAACTCCGCGGCGCGCCCGCCATCCACTCCGGCGGCCTGGGCGACGATGCGCCGCGCCCTATCGGCCAGTTTGGCGTTCGTGGGTTGGACATTCACCATCAGGTTGCCGTAAACGTGCCCCAACCGGATCATCACCGCGGTGGAGAGCATGTTGAGCACCAGTTTGGTGGCGGTGCCCGCCTTCATGCGGGTCGAGCCGGTCAGGATTTCCGGTCCCGGAAGCGGCTCGATGGGGATCTCGACGGCGCGAGATAGATCCGAGGCGGGGGTGCAACTGATCCCGATGGTGAGAGCCCCCAGTTCGCGCGCCTTCGCGATGGCTCCCAGCACGTAAGGGGTGCGCCCGCTGGCCGCAATCCCGACCAGGGCGTCGGCGGCGGTGAAGCCACGCTCGAACAGGTCGCGGGCTCCGAGCGCCGGGTCGTCCTCGCTGGCTTCGGCGGCGCGGACCAGGGCTGGTTCCCCGCCCGCGATAATGCCCTGTATCAGTTCCGCCGGCACGTTGAAGGTAGGAGGACACTCGGCGGCATCCAGCACGCCCAGGCGTCCACTGGCGCCCGCGCCGATGTAGAACAAGCGTCCGCCCCTCCGGATGCGGTCGAGAACCGCCTCGACCGCCTGGGCGATGCGCGGGATCTCGCGGCCCACCGCCTCGGCCACTTTGCGGTCCTCAGCGTTGATAATGCGAAGGATATCCTCCGCGGGAAGCGCGTCGATGCCCTCCGAGGCGGGGTTGGGTTGTTCGGTCAGCAGCTTGTCCGGCATCACTCCAGCCTCATCGCGGACCAGCGCCCTGAGCCCGGGAACCCCCGCGACCTACCATCTTAATCGAGGAACGCGTGCTCTGGAGGGACGGTCCAGGGAGGGGGTGCGGCCACCCCGGCACAGTCCCCGGTACTAGTACTCCACTTTGAAGCCTGGTACCAGAATCCGAACAGGAAACTACGTCGTCCCATTGACTTCCGAGAGCCAGATCCGTATATTTGTTTGTGAAGGAATATTCTCGGCGTGCCAGTCCATCAAGAGACGGTGTGCGGAGTGGAGGAGAGAGATGAAGAAGTCGACTTTGCTACTGATCGGGCTTGCATTGGCGCTGGTGGTGACACCCTGCTTTGCCACTCAGGTCACATTCGCGAACTTTCTTAATCCGGACGGCAGCCAGGACGTCACCCTGCTCTTCAGCAACCTGACCAACACGTTGCAGATCTCGCCTTCCGCGCCAATTTTGTTCCAGTTCCACAACGTCTCAGTGCCTGTGGCCCTGCAGGGCAGCTTGGCTGCGCACCTTACGCTATCGGCCGTGACACACACGGTTGTCAACGCGTCGGGGCAGCAGGGCGGCTACACGGGCGCCTTCGCGATCACTCTCGATACCCCTTACCTTGGCATGAGCAATCTGTTGAGCGGCACGTTTTCCCTAGCGGAACTGGATGGCATGTTTAACGGTCAGTATGCCGTGTTCGGCGATTCCTTGCCGCCGAACCCAGTGGGCTTCACTTCGGACTTCGTGGATTTCAGGTCTGCCTCGTCGGAGTCATTCGCATTGAGCATGACATCGGTAAATCCGTCCCTGCGAGTGAACCCGCAGCATTATTTCGATGATCCCGCCCATCGGTTCTCTCTTTCGGAAACGGGCAGCTTCTCGGCGGACTTTGTTCCCGAGCCGATCAGCTTGCTGCTGCTGGGCTCCGGACTGATTGGTTTGGGTCTGCTGCGGCGCAGGCGGAAGTAGCACAGGACACCCGGTTTAGCGCGAGGGCGCCGGGAGCGATCGACTCCCGGCGCCCTTTGTGTTTCCGGGCGCCTTTAAGCGCTGAATGAACTGCCGCAGCCGCAGGTGGAGCGGACGTTCGGGTTGTCGAACTTGAATCCGGCGCCCTCCAGCGTCTCCACGTAATCGACACTGGCGCCGTCCAGATACAACATGCTGGCCTGATCGATGAAGACCTTCAGGCCGTCGAAGGCGTAGGTCTTGTCCAGAACGTTCGGGTTGGTCTCAAACGCCATGGAGTAGTTGAAGCCGGAGCAGCCGCCGCCGACTACGGCGATGCGCAAGCCGCTGGGCTTGGGGTCCTGCGAGTCCAGAATCTCCTTAACCTTTTCGATAGCGCGAGGTGTTAGTTGAATCATAAGGCGTACCCCCATTTTATCAGGAACTAGCTTTCCCGAGGACCGTGATCCGTCCGTAGTGGCTCAGGGCCAAGGCAAACTGCCGGCCCGTAAGGCGCCGGTCACTTGCAGACGCGCACCGGCCGGGNNCGCGACCGCGAGGGAGCGGTGAAACTCCAGTCCAACTTGCACAAGCAGAATCAATGACTTGGGCCGGTCTTGGGCAGACGGTTTCGCCTGCCACGGACCTACTCCAGAGGCTGCCAGGCAGATTCCGCGGCGAGGCGGGCGGAGAATCTGGTAAGTTGATTCTGACGGCCCGGACAGCGACCCGGCCCGCGCGGAGCCGGACAAATCGCTGAAACCGTTGAGGTCTCGATCACGTCGGAACAGTGTATGGGCAGCTTGAGCGGGGCTCTCCCGCTTCCCGCGTCGGGCGAGGCCAGCGCAGCGAAGAGGAGAGTGGACTACAAGAGCAGCGAAGAGGCCGCCCTGGTACAACGCGTCCAGGCCGCGGATGAGATGGCTTTCCGTGAGATTGTCGAGCGTTACCAGTCCAAGGTGTTTTCCATCATCTACGGCATTCTCAGGAACCACAACGACGCGGAAGACATTGCCCAGCAAGTGTTTACGAAGGTTTACTTCTCGATCCGAAGTTTCGACTTCCGCAGCTCGCTGCTCACCTGGATCTACAAGATCAC
>PLEM01000420.1 GCA_003137035.1 Bryobacterales bacterium
AGCTCACCGCCAAGCCCAGCCCAGTGCCACGCCCCATTTGCTTGGTGGTGAAGAACGGCTCAAAGACACGCTTCATGTTCCCTTTGGGGATTCCTACCCCTGTATCTTCGACCGCAAACAGAACCTGTTCATCGCTAAAGGCCGTGCGCACGGTCAGCCGGCCCCCTGCGGGCATGGCCGCCATGGCGTTGGTCAGCAGATTGGTGAGGACTTGCCGCAGCCGGAAAGCGTCGCCTCGAACCCGCGCGGGCACTTCCGGCCCAACCCGGCAAACCAGTTCCAGACCTTTCCGTTGCGCGGGCATGGCGAAGGTCTTCGTAGCCGCCTCCAGGTTTTCGCGGAGGTCGAACTCGGAACAGTCCAGCTCGAGTTTCCGGGCCTCGATCTTCGAGAAATCCNNTCGTGGCTCATGTTGGCCAGGAATTCGCTCTTGGCGCAGTTGGCGGCCTCGGCCGCTTCCTTGGCCTGATGGAACTCCTCCGCAATCCGCTTCTGCGCGGTGATGTCGCGGCTCCAGCCCACCACTCCAATGATCCGGCCCGACCCGTCGTCGAAGGGCACCTTGGTGGTCAGGTTCCACATCGGTTCCCCCGCGGGGCCGCGGCAAGGCTCCTCCCGGTTGAACACGGCCTCGCCGGATCGGATGATGCGCTGCTCGTCGAGCTGGTACTGCTCCGCCAGTTCTTTGGGGTAGAAATCGAAGTCGGTTTTCCCCAGGAGTTCTTGGGCGCTGGTGGCGCCCATCAATCCCACGACCCCTTTGTTGGCCAGCAGAAACCGGCCCTCGCTGTCCTTCACGTAGATGTAGTCGGGGACACCCTCCATCAGGGCGCCGAGCAGGTTGCGCTCCTGCTTGAGCGCTTCCTCGGCCCGCGCGCGGGCGCTGATGTCCCGAAACGCCCACACCCGCCCGACGCATCTTCTGCCTATGCGCAGAGGTTCCGAATGCCGCTCGAACACCCTGCCGTCCTGGAACTGCACGATGTCGTCGCTCTGCGCTTCGCGAGTCTTGTACAGCTCCCGCACCCGCGCGAGGAACGCGTCCGGATCTTTCAACTGACCCAGGACGCACCCGAGCGCCTGGTTGCCTTGCTGGGCATTCAGAACGGGTTCGGGAATGCGCCACATCTCGGAGAACCTCCGGTTGAATGCGACGACCCTTCCGGAATGATCCACCATCAGGATGCCGTCCGCCGTGGAGACGAGCGCGCCGCACACCACCCCGCTCACCCGTTCGAGTTCCCGCCTAAGGGACGCGATCCATACCAGCGCGGCGACCAACAGGATCGACGCCGCTACCAGGCCGATAACCACCCCTCCCGCGCGCACCAGGGCCAGACAGCAGAATCCTGACGTCACAATCCACTTATCGGTTCCGGAGGCCAGTATTGTTAGTGAGTTGCGCGGGCCCCACTACGCTCCGGCGGAGACCGCGCGTGGGGTGAAGCGGAGTTCGCCGCGGGCGGCGTCCAGCTCCACCTCGACCGTCTGGCCCTCGCGGAGCTCGCCTTTGAGCAGCATCCGGGCCAGCGGCGTTTCGATTTCCTTCTGGATTGCCCGTTTCAGCGGGCGCGCGCCATAGGTAGGGTCGTAGCCGGTGCGCACCAGGAAGGTGCGGGCCGCCTCGCTGAGCTCGATCCGCAACCGCCGCTCGGCCAGGCGCGCGCGCAGACGGCCGAGCTGAATCTCGACGATCTGCCCGAGCTGGGCTTCCGAAAGCGAGTGGAAGATTACGATCTCGTCGACGCGGTTCAGGAACTCCGGGCGGAAATGGCGCCGCAGATCCTCGAGCATGGCCTCTTTGCTCCGCTCGCGGTGCTGGCTCCCCAGGTTCGAGGTCATGATGACCAGCGAGTTCTTGAAGTTCACCGTGCGGCCCTGGCCGTCGGTGAGCCGGCCGTCGTCCAGGATTTGCAGCAGCACGTTGAAGACGTCGTGGTGCGCCTTCTCGATCTCGTCGAACAGGATCACGCAGTAGGGCCGGCGCCGCACCGCTTCGGTGAGCTGCCCGCCCTCCTCGAAGCCCACGTAGCCGGGAGGCGCCCCCACCAGCCGCGACACGGTGTGCTTCTCCTGGTACTCGGACATGTCGATGCGGATCATGGCGCGCTCGTCGTCGAACAACGATTCGGCGAGCGCACGCGCCAGTTCGGTCTTGCCGACGCCGGTGGGCCCCAGGAAAATGAAGCTGCCGATGGGCCGGTTGGGGTCCTTCAGTCCGCTGCGCGCACGCAGCACCGCCTCGGAAACCGCCGTGACCGCTTCGTCCTGGCCGACCACGCGTTTGTGCAACTGGTCGTCGAGGTGCAGCAGCTTACCGATCTCGCCTTCCATCAGCTTCGAGACCGGCACCCCGGTCCAACGGCTCACCACTTGCGCGATATCCTCTTCGTCTACTTCTTCCTTGATGAGCCGCGAGGCGCCGTCCTGCTTGGCGAGGGCGTCCTCGTCGGCCTTCAACTGCCGCTCGAGCTGGATGAGCTTGCCGTACTTCAGCTCGGCCGCGCGGTTGAGGTCGTACTGGCGCTCAGCCTGCTCCATCTCGACGTGCGTCTGCTCGATTTGCTCGCGCAAGCCGCGCAATCGCGCCACGGCCTGCTTCTCGTTCTGCCAGCGCGCCTGGAGGGCATCGGCCACGCTGTGTAGCTCGGCAAGCTCCATTTCGATCCTGCCCAAACGTTCCTTCGAGGCTTGGTCGGTCTCCTTTTTGAGGGCTTCGCGCTCGATCTCGAGCTGCATGATGCGCCGCAGGCGTTCGTCGAGCTCGGTGGGACGGGAGTCCATCTCGGTGCGCAGGCGCGCCGCGGCTTCGTCCATCAGGTCGATGGC
>PLEM01000260.1 GCA_003137035.1 Bryobacterales bacterium
TCGCCTCCATCACCGCGTTGAGGTTCAGCCCGCGCGGCAGCCCTTCCAGCAGGATGTTCAGCGACTCCTTGATGATGTCCCAGGCGGTCCAGACGATCAGCAGGCCGATTAGCGCCGAGAGCGCCGGGTCCGTGCGCATCCACCCCGTCTGCCGGATGACCAGCGCCCCGACGATGATGCCAATCGAGCCCAGCGCGTCCCCCAGCATGTGGGCCCAGGCGCCGCGCACGTTGATGTCGCGGGCACGCTCGCGGCGCAATCCCAGCATGATCGAGGTGTTCACCACCAGCCCCAGCGCCGCAACGAGCAGCATGGCGGTCTCGTTCACCGGCCGCGGATCGAGCCAGCGCCGGTAGCTCTCGAACAGGATGCAGCCCGCCAGAATGAGCAGCGCCAGCGCATTCACGAACGCCGCCAGCACTCCCGCCCGGTGATAGCCGTAGGTTCTGCTTTCATCCGGCGGCTTGCGCCCGTAGTACACCCCGAACCAGGCCAGCAGCAGCGCCAGCGCATCCGTGAAGTTGTGCCCGGCGTCGGAGAGCAGCGCAAGGCTGTGTGCCCGGATCCCCGCGAACACCTCCACGATCACGAAAGCCGCCGTCAGGGCCAGGGACCAGATCAGGACCTTGCCCATGTCGTGCGTGTGGCCGTGTGCGTGCACTTCCGAACCCTTCTCACTCCAGTCTAACCAACCTTGCTCCGTCCCAGCCGCATCGCCAGCACCACAGCCAGCGTCAGCGCACACGCCACTACCACCGCCGTGAGGCCGAACAGCAGCCCCGGCCCGCGCATGGCCGTATTCTCGAGCGCTTCGCGCACCGCACTGAACGATCCCAGGTACCACCGCAGGATGCTCGCGACCTGCGCCCGCCCGGCGTAGCCCGAATAGAGCGGCAGGAGCTTCGCCACGTAGGTCGCCGAGATCACATAGGCCCACAGGCACACGAACGCGATTCCCACGATCCTCCCCGGCAGCCGCCCGCGCCCCAGGCCCAGGAACAGGACGCACAGCAGGATGGGGACCAGCGGCTGGGTGTGCCAAGGGTAGATGATGACGGAGCCGCCCGTACCGTAGGCGAAGCTCGCCACCGCCGAATAGGCCAGCCCGGCCGCGAAACAAGCCATGGCGGCCAGCGCGATACGCTCCGCCACGGAGGGCGGGTTCCGCCGCGCGCCCACGACGTACAGCACCGCAGCCGCCGCGATCGCCGCCAGCATCAGTCCGATAGTCATCGCCGAGAATGCGGTGAACGAGTTGTTGCCGGTCCAGAGGCTTCCCCGGGCGGTCGGCAGGACCAGGCTGCCCCACGGCAGCCGCAGCGCCGCGGACGCCAACTCTCCCAACGAGCCGTGCCGCACGGTGAGCTGCATCCCGCTCAGATTGCCGTAGAGCGCCGCATTCCGCGCATACCAAGGGGCTGCGGTTGCCAGCAGCAGCCCGGCAAACCCAGCCGCGCCGGTCCACCGCAGTCTGCGCTTCCAGAGCAGCCATGCGACCAGCCCCACCGTCAGCGGCACGAAGCTCAGGAAGTACGCCTTGGTGAGCAGACCCGCACTGAGCGTCAGTGCGAGCGCCGCGGCCGATCGGAACCCGGGCCGTTCCCAAACATCAATGGCGGCGCTCACCAGCAGCACGGCCAGCGGGATTGCCAGCCAGTCGTTGGTGATGTGGGCCGTCGCTGCGTAAAACATCTGCCAGGAAAGCACCACGAAAACGGCCGCGGCCGCGAACTCTTCGCGCAGTTTCAACTGGCGCGCCAGGCGGAATGCCGCCAGCGCGGTCGAAATGCTGGCTGCGATGGCGCACAGCAGGCGCAGCCACCAGATGCGCTCGATGAGCGGCAACCGCATCAACACATAGTCCGGAACTGCCAGCAGAGCGTAAGCCAGCGGGGCCTGCTGCGCTTCGTAGTTCGAAGGCCCAACGCTCGCGCAACCCGTTCCGGGGCGCAGGCGCTCCAGTTGTCCGCGCAGCCGGGCGCGATCCGCCGCCTCCAGGCCGAACCACTCCTCGTAGGTCGTCACTACCGGCAGGTTTTGTTTCACCGCGTAACTCGCCGGCGCGATGGCCAGCGACTGCCAGATCTCCTCGAAGATGGTAGTCCGCCCGAGCACCGGAAGGCCGCATCCATGGGAAAGCGCCTGCACGTAGGCGTAGTGAAACGGCTCGTCGAAACCGTCCCACAAGGGCAGCAGGGAGACGTACAGAACACTGTTCAGGATTCCGTAGCAGACCAGGAGCCGCCGCATCTCTCAAACCGCGATGGGAACCTGTTCGACAATCGTAATCCCAAATGCCTCCAGCCCGACCACGCGCCGCGGGTGATTGGTCAGCAGACGGATGGTGCGCAGGCCGAGATCCGAGAGGATCTGCGCGCCGATGCCGCTCTCGTGCTGCAACAGCCGCTGCCCATCCGGGCCGGCGTAGTGCACCAGATCCGGGGAGTGCGGCAAGAGGCGTTTGACGCCGCCTTCCTCGGCGACCCGAATGCCCGGCCCGGTCTGGTGGAGGTAGACCAGCACTCCGCCCTCCGTGGCGATGCGCTCGAGCGCCTCGCGCAGAGTCCTTTGGCATTCGCAGGTGGTGGCGCCGAAGACGTCGCCGTAAACGCAGTGCGAGTGCATGCGCACAAGCACGCCCTCCCCTTTGCCCACTTCTCCCCGCACCAGCGCCAGGTGCAGCTCCGGAGGCGTCGATGTGGCGTAGGAGATAGTGCGGAATTCGCCGAACTTCGTCGACAGGCAGCCCTCGGCGAGGCGCCGGATCTGCCGCTCGTGCCCCAGCCGGAAGCGGATCAGCTCCGCAACCGAAATCATCTTCAACTCGTGCTGGCGGCAGAACTCCTGGAGCTGCGGCACCCGGGCCATAGTGCCGTCGTCGTTCATGATTTCGCAGATCACTCCGGCGGGGGCGAGGCCCGCCAACCGCGCCAGATCCACGGCGGCCTCGGTCTGACCGGCCCGTACCAGCACGCCGCCGTCCCGCGCGCGCAGCGGGAAAATGTGGCCCGGCCGAGCCAGGTCGGTGGGGCGGGTCGCCGGAGCGACAGCCACGCGGATGGTGCGTGCGCGATCGGCCGTCGAGATGCCCGTCGTCACTCCCTCGCGCGCGTCAATGGTCTCGTAGAACGCCGTACCCAGCCGCGAGGTGTTGTGCGGCGAGAGCGGATGCAGGTGCAGTTCCTCGCAGCGCTCCGCCGTCAGCGCCAGGCACACCAGACCCCGTCCGTACTTTGCCATGAAGTTGACAATTTCCGGCGTGATCTTCTCCGCCGCTACCGTGAGGTCCCCTTCGTTCTCCCGATCCTCGTCGTCCACCACTACGAGAATGCGGCCGGCGCGAATTTCTTCGATGGCCTCGGGAACCGACACAAAGGGCATACCATCAGTATCCAACAGTCCGGTGGGACAGGCGGTTCCGCCTGTCAACCCGAGCGAAGCTCGGGCGCGGCAGGCGGGCGCCCTGTGGGCACGCCTGCCCCACCCGTGGGGCCAAGCCTTTCGGCTTGCCGCCGGCCGTCTGGCCGGCGTTCTTCGGGCCGGGGG
>PLEM01000167.1 GCA_003137035.1 Bryobacterales bacterium
CCGGCGCGGGCAACGACATCGAGCGGGCCACCGAACTGGCGCGGAAGATGGTGTGCGAGTGGGGCATGAGCGATCTGGGGCCGCTGAGCTTCGGCAAGAAGGAAGAGCAGATCTTCCTGGGCCGGGAGATCGCGCAGCATCGCGACTACAGCGAGGCCACCGCCGTCCGGATCGATGAAGAGGTGCGGCGGATCATCGGCGAGGCTTACACCCGCGCCCGCCAGATCATCGAAGAGCGCTCCGACGCCCTGGTGCGGGTGGCCGAGGCGCTGCTGGAACGAGAGGTGCTGGACGGAGAAGAAGTCCGCGCGCTGATCGCGGGCGAGACGCTTGCCGCGATGCCTCCCGTGCCACCCAAAGATCACGGGACACAGCAGGTGGTCCGGCCCGAGGGCGGCCGGCGCCTTCCGGGTCTGGTCGAAGGAGAGCGACCTCAGCCGGCCTGATGCCGCCCTTCCCGGTTTATCTCTTCGACGTCGACGGAACGCTTCTGGACTCCGCGGAGGATATCTGCGGGGCCATTCTGCAAGTGCTCGCCCAGACTCCCTGCCGGCCTCTCGAGATGGCCGATCTCAAGCGCTACGTGGGCGTGCACCTGCTGGACATGTTCCGCGACCTGCTGCCGGGCTACACCGAAGCACAGCTCGAGGCGCTGATCCCCAATTACCGCAGCATCTATCTCGGGCGGCGGCATGGCGCGACGCGGGTGTTTCCCGGGGTGAAAGAAGCGCTGGAGAAGCTGGGCGGGCGCAAGTCCACGGCGACCACGAAGGCGTCTACCACCACCCGGGCGGTCCTGGAGCAATTCGGGCTGATCCAATACTTCGACCACGTGCAAGGGACGGATGGCTTCCCGTACAAGCCGGCGCCCGACGTGGTCCAAGCCGCTCTGGGAGCCCTCGGAGCGCGCCCGGAAGACTGCCTGTTCGTGGGCGACTCGCCAGCCGACATGGAAGCCGGCCGGCGCGCCGGAGTCAAAACCTGCGCGGTGCGTTATGGCTACGGCGATCCGGACGAGCTGGCGCGGTGGCAGCCGGATTATTGGGTGGAAGACCTCAGAGAGCTTGTGGCCTGTCTTTAAGCCACCAGCCACAAGCTGGTACCATAGCTTTCATGAACCGCCGCAATTTCCTCAAGAGCGCGGGAGCGCTCGCCGTTCCGTTTGCCGCCGCAAACGCGCAAGGCGCGAAGTTCCGCATTTCGCTGGCCGAGTGGTCGATCCACAAGGCGATTCGCGCGCACACGTTGTCGAACCTGGATTTCCCGCAGGTGGCGCGGGAACGTTTCGGAATCGAGGGGCTGGAGTTCGTCAACCAGCTCTGGGAAGCGCCCACGCAGGAGTATCTCGCGCGCCTGAAGCAGAACATCGCCCGCCACGGGTGCAAGGGCGTGCTGATCATGTGCGACGGCGAGGGGATGATGGGCCACTCCGACCCCGCCCTGCGCCGGAAAGCGGCCGAGAACCACTACAAGTGGGCGGACTACGCCGCCGAGCTGGGGTGCCATTCGATCCGCTGCAACATGCATCCCGACAAGCAGCCCACGACGCCGGCTGAGATCGACGCCTACATCGGCTACTGCGCCGACAGCTTCACCCGCCTGTGCGAGTACGCCAAGCCCCGCGAGCTGAACGTGATCATCGAGAACCACGGCGGAGTCTCTTCGGACCCCGACGTGGTGGTGCGCCTGATGAAGGCGGTGAACCTGCCCAATTTCGGCACGTTGCCGGATTTCGGCAACTTCCCCAAGACCGTCGACCGCTACGAGGCGGTGGGCAAACTGATGCCCTATGCCAAGGGCGTCAGCTTCAAGTGCTGGGATTTCGGCCCGGACGGCCGCGAAACCATCATCGACATGGACAAGATGATGAAGGTGGTCCTGGACTCCGGGTACCACAACTGGGTCGGAGTCGAGTATGAAGGCGAGCGGATGACCGAGTTCGAGGGCATCGCGGCGGGCAAGCGGGTTCTGGACCGCCTTCTGGGGTGAAGCGCCCTCTATGGCGGTCGATTTTGCCGCCGTATTCGCGTTGCTGAAGCCGGTTCTCTCGAAGCACACGCTGGTCACGAGATCGCCGTCGCCGTTCCCGCAGCACAAAGGGCAACCCTTGTACTTTGGCTCGGTGCGTCTGGGCAAGGCGTATGTGAGCTTTCACCTGATGCCGATTAACATGTGCCCGTCGCTCACCAAGGGCATCCCGCCGGCATTGAAGAAGCGCATGCAGGGCAAGTCGTGCTTCCACTTCAAGGCTGCTCCGGAACCGGAGCTGATTGCGGACCTTGAGCGGCTGACCGCGGCGGGGCTCAAGCCCCGCGCGGGTTGAAACCCGCCCTCCAAGTTGACTCGATCCGCGGCCATGTCGCGCCGGGCGCGCGGGCGAGGGCAAGCCAATCGCCGCGCGGCGCGGCGCCGCTCGAGGCCGCTTCGATCGCACGGCCGATCAGCGCTCTCTCCCCTGCGGAGACTCCTCCCGCCAACTTGAGGAATTTGACGAGCCGGGCCACGTGCGACCGGAAGGCGCCGCCGGTGAGGGTGTGGCCTGCCGCCACGAGTGCCAGCACCGCCGCGACCGAGCGCGCCGCACGCACCGAATCGCTGTCACCGGGCATCCCGCCGTCGGGCTCCAGTTCCGAAGCGAGGTCCATGAGAGGATCGACGCTCAACGCCGCATCCTTATCTTCGGAAGCGCGCACTCTGCTCAACATCCCGAAGGCCTTACGGGCCATAGGAGCGGAGGTCGGCGGCGCCATGGCCGGCATCATGCACGCCGCCATCGGAGCGCCGCCAGCCGGCGCACCGAAGTAGGCGCCGAACTTGACATCCTGCGGCATGCCAACCGGCACCACACGCGTCTCCGGCAGTTCGCCGGCGCGATCGCCCGCGCGCTTCACTACCGCCACTAGAGACATCTCGCGGCTGGCCAGTCCATACGCCTGACTCAACGCCAGCAGCTTTGCGCCCACCCTGCTCTGCTTGCGTTTTTCGAGCGGGGCCAGGGCCTCCTCGCTCGGGTACCGGCTTTCCCAATCCGTGATCAGCCGCGAGCCTTGCAGCAATCGGAGCGTATGGCCGGTTTCGCCATCGCCTGAAGGCAGCGGCAAGTTCAGCCGGCCGCCGTCCCACGTCAACTCCACTGCGCCGGGGTCCGCTTCCGTCTCGCCGAACAGCAGGACGGGAGTGCCGGCGAACACCACCGATTGCGGCTCGGGCTGCACATTGGCCGAGGCCTTCAGCCCGGAGGCAACGGGCCGCCCGATGCTCGCAAACAGATCCACTGCCGCCAGGTCCACCCGCTCGCGGGCCGTGACAAAACGGCTGACCCCCGCGGTCTCGCGAGCGAGCAAGGCCAGAAAACGGTCCTGGCTGGCACTGCCGATGCCCAGGCAGGAAATGCGGATTTTCGCGTTGCGCGCCTGCGCCAGAATCTGTTCCGTGCCCGAGACCTCCCCATCCGTGAGGATCAGCACGTCGCCGCCGCCGGCCAACATTCGCGCGGCCTCCAGGAACCCGCGGGCCAGCTCGGTTCCGCCACGTGCGTCCACCTGGCTCAGGAACGCCCGCGCTTTTTCACGGTTCTCGCGCGAGCCGGGAAGCAATCCGGCGGACATGCTTTCCACCTGGTTGTCGAAGGCCACCAGACCGAACGAGTCGCTCTCCGAGAGCGCGGCCAGGCAAGCCTCGATGGCTTTGCGCGCTTGCGCGATCGGGGCGCCCTCCATCGATCCCGAGCGGTCCAGGACAATCACCGTGCGGCGCGCCGCCTCCGTGTTTACTCCGAACCGCGTGGAGGGCACCACCGCGGCGAATGCTCGCTTCCCTTCCCCGGACGCCCCGGCAAACACTTGGACGGCGGTTTCTTTGAAGCGGACGTCGAGCACCAGGTCGCGATTCGGGACGTCCTTTTCCGTCGCCAGCGCCACGCGGTCCTGTCTTACACGAATTGCGTGCGACGGCGATCCAATCTCCTCGATGGGGAGCTGGTGGAGTATGGAGAGGTCGAAACCCACCTCGTGCAGCGAAGCGGCGTCCTCGCGAAAGCGCGGCAGGATCATGTCGCCGAATTCACTGGGCGGCAGCTCCATTTCACCTTCGCCCTCGGCCACGACCGCGGCTTTCATGCGCGGGTGATACGCGGGCGCGAGTGTGAATGGGAAGCGGAAGCGGAACCCGTCGTCGCGCAGCTCGACTCCGGCCAGCACCTCGAGATAGACGGTAACCGTCTCGTTCGGACGGATGTTGCCGACCGTGAGATTCACCACGCCGTCGCCGTACTGGCGGGCCAGCGTCGAGAGCGAGCCGTCCGCGATTCCCTGCTCGTACGTCTTCACCGCCTCCTCGGTCCGCCGCAGCTCCGAGTGCGCTTCGAAGGCCTCGCCGGTGATCCGAAATGCGCGCAGCGCGGCGTCGCGAGGCAGAGGAAACGAGTAGATCACTTCGAGCGGCTTGTCTTCTCCCGATCGAAACACGTGCTGCACCGTGAGGCGCGCGCCCGCGGGCAAAACGCGTCCGGTCAGCCACAGCCGCTGCATCGCCAGGCGTATGGGTTCCCCCGTCGGCGCCGCAACCGGCGCAAAACTCGCTGCTGTATCGCTCATGTTCTACTCCTTCCTTTCTTTGCCAAGAAACCGCGCCAATTCGCCAATCGCCGCGCGGACCTGCCGCGTCCGCCACGGGCTCATGTCCGCGCGAGTCCACACCACGACGTCGTCCGCGACCGCATGTTGCCACCAAGCCGTTGGCGCTGCGGCGGCCTGTTCCGCCTCCACGCCACCCAGAATGCGGCCAATCTCGGAAAGCGTCCGGCCTTCGGACTGGAGGCTCTTGATTCGCTCCAGCCGCGCCAGATGATTCGCCGTGTAAGCCGCGCCGCGCCCGGCCTTGATGGGACCGTCAAGCAACCCGCGCGCGATATAGAACCGGATGGTCCGCGCCGGCACCCCCGCCGCCTCCGCCACCTCCGCCAGGGTCAAGTATTCGTTCATGTTCCCTCAGCATACGGCAGAAAGATGTCAGTGTCAAGTACTGTCAGAATAGTTCTTTAAGGGACGTTCGAACGCTTGGTAGCGGGGTTTGGGAGTTCGGCGGCCAGCGGACGTATCCTGAGAGCGAGAGCCTATCGAAATGGACGTCAGGAGCGAAATCGTCGCGCACGTCGACAATCTGAGCCCTGAGATGCAAGAGCAGGTGCTGCGGTTCGTGGCGTCCCTGGCCCCTTCGGCGCCCAAGGGCGAGAGCGGGACGGCGTTGCGCCGTTTTGCGGGCTCAATCGACCGCGCCTCCGCCCGCGAGATGACTCAGGCGATCGAGCAAGAATGCGAGCGGGTGGATGGCAAGCGGTAGGTATTCGCTCTGGCCACACGTGACCGTCACTTCCGTGACGTTGACGGCTCGGAAATCGCCGACTGGTGAGTCTATGCCCGATTTGCGGCGGCCAATTCGGGACATCCTCGTTTAGCGCCGCTGGGACCTATACTCGGCAAGGGAGATACCACTCGGAGGCTGGCGGCGATTCGGGAGACCCGGTCCGGTAGCTTCCGCAAGCACCGCAAATTCGGCACTGGGGGCCGCTCGGCGCTGCGGCCCCCAGAGAGCAGGTTGACTTGGATCGTTAGCGACGGCCGTGGCCGCCGCCGGAGTTGCCGCTCGAATGGCTCGAGCCACCGCCGCTAGAAGAACGGCCGCCGTGGGAGCCGCCGCCCCCTCCGTTTGACGGGCTGGAGCGATAGCTGGGCGCGCTGCGGCTTCCGCCGTTGCCGCCGCCGATAGGACGGACTCGCGCGGTATCCGCTGTTTCCGCTGTAGGCTGGCGTGGAGCGCCCGCCCTGGCCGAAACGATTCCAACCGCCGGCTTGCGCCGAACTGCGCTGCCCCGCCGCATAGGATTGCCGGCCAAATTGCCCGGCCCTGGATGCGCCGCGCCCCGCGGAAGCTCCGCCGTAACGGTTCATGAGCGCGCTATTTGAATAGGGGACTCCGCGCCGATGGCCGGCATCGTGCGCCCAGTTGCCGCCGCCCCGAAATCCGCGCCCGCCGTAGCCGTAGTGACTGAAGAAGTAACCATTCTGATAGATCGAGTGATGGAACCAGTTCGGTCCCCAGCCCCAGCCACCCCACCCCAGGCCTCCGAAGAAGCCCCCGATGTAGATGCCCGGGCCGTATCCGAATCCATAGCCGTAATACGGGTAATCCCACGCGGGATAGTAACCGTAACCGGGAGGTCCCCAGATATACTCGGGATTGTAGGACGGCACGTAGACGATCTCGGGGTTGGCGGGTTGAATGGCAATCGCCGATTGGTCCCCTTCCATCTGGGTCGTAACGGTTTCCTGCGGGGTGGAACGCAGTTTGCCGGCCGCCATGGCCTGGGCCCGCATCCGCTGCACGGCACCCATTACATCGGCCTGCTGTGCGAGGAAAGCGTTGCCGATATCGGTGGTCCAGCTCATGTCGGCGTTCAAGCGGCCAATCACATCGGGGAACACCACGAGCGCCTGGATACTGGGATCCCAACTCTGCTGTCGCGCTGCATCCACGAGTTGGGGGCCACGTAGATTACGATTCTGCTGCAGCCACTGCCCCGCCTCGGCGAGTTCCTCGGGATAGGTGGACGCCACCAGCACCTGGCTGAGCAAGGCATCCGGGTAGAGCGCAATGGGCGCGACGAGCGTGTCCAACTGCTCCGGTGCAAGGAGTTGTGCGGGAGCTGGCTGGGGAGGCGCCGGCTGTTGCGCAACCATAAGGCCTCCAGCCAGAAACGGAATGCAGACCAGACGAAGCGCCTGGCGAATCATCGGCTGAACGTTGATCGTTTTCATGGTGCACCTCCATTGCGCGCCACGTTACGCTTTCCCTATATGCACGCCACAAGCCAAACGCAAACTATTGATCGGCAATCACTTGCCGCGGCGTTCGGGAGGCGGGGATGGTTGAAAACCACCGCCCCGGTGTATCGCGGCCAGGAGTGGGGGCCGGACGCTGCATCACTCGGAAACCAGGTCCAAATACGACGGATACTCCGGGTTGTCGAAACCGAACCAACCATCCGGCCCGCCGCTGACGGAAGTCTCCAGCCGGCGCTGGTACCACTCGATGAAGTTCGGATCCCTGACGAAGTAGGGCGGATACCAGCCTTGAGAATCCAGATAGACGATCCTGCCGCGCGCTTCGCCAGACACAATCAGGCGCGCCGAGTACGTACACCCCTGATCGCAGAGGTTGATGGACCCTTTCCCCCACTCCGGCCATTCGCTCGGCAGGAGCGCCTCCCAGGCCTGGCTTGGAGACGCACCGACGTGGACCACCCCCTTGGCGCGCCGTGCATCGCGCATCTGGGCAGCCTTCCAAGCCTGTCTGACGGCCACGCTATCGATCAGCGGACACGGCGATGCCAGAAAGCCGGGCGACTCCGCTTCTTCCTCGAACCAACGGTCCCAATCCGAAAGCGGCTCGATCCCATAGAAAGGGCCAGCGCCGCCGTCGCCGGCGAGGAGAAGAAACCGGCGATAGTCATCGGGCAAGACTACGTTATGCTCCCGCTCAAAGGCCAGGAGTTGGGATTCGGGCATGGGCGGACGCAAGCGGAACTGATGTTTCTCGACGCCGAATCTGGTTTCCAAGCCCGGATCGGACCGGGCCGCAGCGAGCTTGATGACGATCTGGCGGATTCGCTCGGCATACATAGCCCAACTCCAGTGCAATGCAGGGCTGCCCGCACACGCTCGCCGCCCATGGTACCCCACGGTTGCATGCCCGCGCACGCTGGAAACCGCGAAAGCTCGCTGGGCGCCGGCATCCGACCACCCACTCCGGTACAATTGGCTGGTTGCGCATGATGGACTCCTGCCGGTCGCGGCGTCTGCTCGTGGTGGTCCTCGGGGCACTTTCCTGTATCGGGGCGAGCTATTGGCTCCGTTCGCAACCGATTCCAATGATCGGCATTCTGGTGCTGATCACAGGGACCACGCTGATCCTGCTGTACCCGCCGGAGGGGCGGGCCTTTTGGACCGAGTTCGTGCCGTTGTTTGCCTCTTCGGCCACCCTTTCGGCAATCCCTATGAGGTGGTTCGAGGCGGCCCTGCTCTTTTCGATCGGCTGTACGATGGCCGCGGTCCTTATCTTCGCCATTTGGCTCACTTGGCGCCATTCGCGTTCGCGGCCGATGCCTCCCCACTTGCTGCTCAAGGTAACCCGCGTCCAGGCTCCTGAATTGGCGGGCGTGGTGGAGTACGACTCCCTTCGTTTTTCGGCGATGCGCGTAGAGGAATGCTCCGACGACTGGAAGCAGCAGCTTTCCCAGGTGACGACAGATGAGAACGGACGCTTCACGCTGCCGCACGTATCGGATGATCTGGTCCATTGCGTCCGGGTATCGTTGCATGGCGCAAAGACCGTTCACCTGTATGTGGAACTCTCAGCGGACGCCCGGCCTCTGCTGGTTCGCTTGAAACCGGCGAGGTACTTAGGAGCGCGGTAGGACGCAGAACCCGTCGAGCCAATTCGCGGGTCGGCTTGGCATAGACTAGGAGTGTTCAGGATGTGAACGTATCAGTCCTGAGCGAGCCTTTGAGGAGGATTCTTTCATGATGCGATCTTTCAGCGCTGTGTTGGTGGTTCTCGTGGCGCTTTTGGCGGTTCCATGTGCGTTCGGCCAGACGGACGTTGACGGGTCCAAGGACTATCCCGGGATCTCTCGCATGCCGGGCTACTACATCGCCGATTACCATGAGACGCCATTCGATTCCTATAACTTCACGGTTACCGTAGGTGGCAAGGAAAAGGAACAGGCCGTCGAGGGGCGCAAGTACGATTTCAGGTACAACCTGATGGAAAACACGCCGATGCCCAGCGCCCTGCAGATCGTGCGCAACTATCAGAATGCCGCGCGGGCCGTGGGAGGGCGAGTGCTGCTCGACACGAAAGAGGTCACCACCATTCGGCTCACCAAGGATGGCAAGGAGGTGTGGTTCGACGTTCACACGTCCAACGAACCGAGCGGAATGTTCATCACGATGGTGGTTGTCGAAAAGCAAGCCATGCAGCAGGAGGTGACCATAGACGCGCAGGCCATGGCCCGCGATCTTGGTGAGACCGGCCGGGTTGCCATCTACGGAATCCTCTTCGACACGGGCAAGTCGGAACTGAAAGCCGAATCCGGTCCCGCGCTTATCGAAATCGCCAAGCTGCTCAAGGAAAGCCCCACGCTGAAGGTGTACGTCGTCGGGCACACCGATATGACGGCCGATCTCGCCACGAATGTGAAACTATCGCAAGCCAGGGCCCAATCGGTGGTGAACGCGCTGATTACCCAGCACGGAATTGCCGGCGCGCGGCTGATCCCTTATGGCGCTGGCCCCTATGCACCCGTGGCGTCCAACAAAACCGAGGATGGCCGCGCCAAGAACCGGCGGGTCGAGTTGGTGGAAATCGCAACCAGATGACGCTCTCCGGCGTCGCATGAGGGGCCGCCATCCGTAGGCTGACCGAGGGTCCGGCGTACAGCCGGGCCGTGATCCGTCCGCAGTGGCTCAGGGCCAAGGCAAACTGCCGGCCCGCAAGGCGCCGGTCAGTTGCAGACGCGCACCGGCCGGGTGCAACCGCTCCCTCGCGGTCGCGGCTCAGTTGGAGCCGCATCCGAGCCGCGACCGCAAGGGAGCGGACCTGGGCGCCACGCTGTTACGGACGGATTACAGCCGGGCGCCGATCGTTTCCGCGCCGCTGGAATGGAATACACTCGAAAGTTGCTTCCTCTGTTGCTGGTGATCCTGTCGTCGGTCGCGATGGCGGCCGACTATGCCGCGCCGGCGGGCGTTCGTCCGGCCGTACGGCGGCCCGGGGCGCAGAGCATCCTTCCCGGCGGGCGCATCATCACGCCGCTGGGACGCTCCTACGCTACCGGACCGGGCCCCTTCGGCCTCGCCATCAGCGCCAGCGGCAACCAGGTCGCCACCGCCAACGGGGGGCCGGATCAGTTTTCGCTCACCTTGCTGCGGCGCGACAAGATGTATTGGTTTGTGCGGCAGATGGCGGCCCCGGAAGCGGGCAAGGAAGAGGACGACTGGCGCAGCGTGTTCATGGGCCTGGCCTTCGACGGCGAGCACTCGCTCTACGCCTCGGAAGGCAATTCCGGCCGCGTGCGGCTGATCGACCCGGCCACCGGCGAGAAGAAGCGCGTGTACGAGCTCAACGGCGAGAGCTTCCACGACAGTTACAGCGGAGACCTGGCGCTGGATCGCGAGCGCGGCTTCCTCTATGTGCTGGATCAGGCCAACTTCCGCCTGGCCGTGATCGACGTGCGGAAGCGGCAGGTCACCGCTTCGCTGAAGCTGGGACGGCTGCCGTTCGCCATCGCGCTTTCGCCGGATGGTCGCAAGGCGTACGTCACCAACCTCGGCATGTTCCAGTACCAGGCGCTGCCGGGCGCGGACCCCAAGCAGGCTCGGGAAACCGGGTTGCCCTTCCCGGCCTTCGGTTTCCCCTCGCCCGAATCGCGGGACGGCGTGCGCCGCGAGACGGCGCGAGGCCCGGTGGAGGTGCCCGGGCTGGGCGATCCCAACGCGCCGGAGTCGAACTCGCTGGCTATCGTGGACCTGGAGAATCCGCTGGCTCCGCGGCTTCAGGGGCTGGTGCGCACCGGGCTGCCGTTCGGAGGCGAGAGCCTGGGCGGCAGCAGTCCGTCGGGCGTGGCCGCGAGTTCGGAGGCGGTCTACGTCTCTAACGGCCACAACGATTCCATCACCGTCATCGACGCGGCTAGCGGCCAGATCCGGACCACCATTCCCATTCGCATTCCCGGGCTGGAGAGTCTGCGCGGCGTGCTGCCGATCGGCCTGGCCCGCGTGCCCCACTCGGACTGGCTGCTGGTGGCCGAGGCGGGAATCAACGCGGTGGCGGTCGTCGATGTGGTGAGAATGCGGGTGCTGGGGCACCTGCCGGCGGGGTGGTTTCCGACGCGCGTGCTGGTGGATCGCGACATGGTTTTCGTCGCCAACGCCAAGGGTAACGGCACCGGACCCAACCACGATCGTTCCTCCGGCGACAGCTTTCAAGGCGCGTTCCGCCGGGGCAGCATCTCGATTTTTCCGCTGCACGCGGCCGACGATCTGGCCAAGCTGACCGCGCAGGTGATGGAGAACAACGGCTTCACGCCGGCCGCAAACGCTCCGGCGGCGCTGCCGAAAGAGATTCGCTACGTGGTGCTGATCGTGAAGGAGAACCGCACCTTCGACGAAGTGTTCGGCGATATTGCCAGCGCCTCGAACGGCCCGGTGGCCGGCGACCCGACGCTAGCGCGGCTGGGACGGCACGGCAACGTGACCAGCGAGCGCCACGGACTCCGCCAGCGCCCGGTTTTGCTGGGCGCCAACGTCAGTCCCAACCACCATGAAATGGCAGGGCGCTGGGCCTTCAGCGACAATTTCTACGCCGATTCCGAAGTCAGCGTGGACGGCCACCACTGGATCGCCGGCTCCTATCCCAACGCCTGGACCGAAAGCTCGTTGATGGCCGCGTACGGCGGGCAGAAGGATTTCCGGTTGCCCACCACCGCGCCCGGCCGGCTGAGTTTCCCCCAGAGCAACTCCGCCGTCCACCCCGAAGAACAACTCGAGGCGGGCGCGATCTGGCACCACCTGGAGCGTCACGGAATCTCGTTTCGAAGTTACGGGGAGGGTTTCGAGTTGGCGGGCGTCGACGAGGGCGAGGGCCTCAAGCCGACCGGCGCGCGCTACCTCACCAACGTGCCGGCGCCCGATCCGCTGTACCGCAACGCGTCGCGGGATTATCCGCAATTCAACATGAATATCCCCGACCAGTACCGCGCCTCGCAGTTCATCGCCGAGGTCGAGCGCAAGTACGTGAAAGACGGCGAGCCGTTTCCGCGCTTCATCATTTTGCACCTGCCGCAAGACCACCTGACTAAGCCGCGCCCAGAAGACGGGTATCCCTACACCGCTTCCTACATGGCCGACAACGACTACGCGCTGGGACGCATTGTCGCCTACCTTTCGCAAACCCCGTGGTGGCGCGAGATGGCCGTCTTCATCACCGAGGACGACGCGCAGGGCTGGGTCGATCACGTCGATTCGCACCGCACCGTGCTGCTGGTGGCCAGTCCGTACGCGCGCAAGAACTACGCCTCGCACGTGAATTCCAGTTTCCCCGGGTTGTTGAAGACCATCTTCCGGCTGCTCGGCGCGCCGCCTTTGAATCTGTTCGATGCGGCCGCCTCCGACCTCGCCGACTGCTTCACCGCCGAGCCCGACTTCGCGCCCTACCACGTGCTGCCCATCGACTCGCGCTTGTTCGACCCGGCGACGGTGCGCGAGCCGCTCGATCCCGAGCCCTCGCCGAAGATGGACGATCCCAACGTGCTGCGGGAGCAGCACCGGGACGCAGCCCGCCCCATGTAAACTGGAGTTTCATCGAGGAGCCATTCATGAAGATTCCCGGCGCATTCCGCGTCGCGTTCGCGGTCGTTGCTGTCGCCCTGGGCGCCGTTCAGGCCGCCGACGCCGCACCCAAACGCAAACCGCTTTCCTCTTACGATCCACAAGTCAAGGAGCTGCTCTCCCGGATGACCCTGGAGGAGAAGATCGGCCAGATGACGCAAGTCGATCACACGGCTGTGAAGGATCTGGCCGACGTCGAGAACTACTTTCTCGGCGCCATGCTGAGCGCGGGCGGCTCGGATCCCCAGGAAGGCAACAGCCTGCAAGCCTGGACCGACCTGTATGACCGCTTCCAGCAGCGCACCCGAAAGACCCGCTTGGGCATCCCGATTCTCTACGGCATCGATGCCGTGCACGGCCACAACAACGTGCTCGGCGCCGTGATCTTCCCTCACAACATAGGCCTCGGTTGCGCCCGCAGCCGAGCGCTTGCCGAAAAGACCGCGCGCATCACCGCCGAGGAAATGCGCGCCACCGGAATCCAGTGGGCCTTTGCGCCCTGCGTGACGGTTCCCCAGGACATCCGCTGGGGCCGGACGTACGAGGGCTTCTCGGAGGATCCGGAGATCGTCAAAGTGCTGGGCGAAGCGCAGGTGCGCGGCTTGCAGGGCTCCGATCTGCGCAATCCGCTGGCGGTGCTGGCCTGCGCCAAGCACTACGCCGGGGACGGGGGCACCACCTGGGGCTCCACGCGCAGAGGCGTCGGGCTGGACCAGGGCGACACGCGCGTTGACGAAGAAACCCTGCGGCGAATCCACCTGCCGGGTTACGTCACCGCCATCCGCGCGGGCGTTGGGTCCATCATGCCGTCTTACAGCAGTTGGAACGGCGTGAAGTGCTCGGCCAGCAAGCGCCTGCTCACCGAGATTCTCAAGCAGGAGCTGGGCTTCGAGGGCTTCCTGGTCTCCGACTTCAACGCCATCGACATGCTCTCCCGGGACTACAAAGCCGCCGTCGAAATGTCCATCAACGCCGGCATGGATATGGGGATGACCTCCCGGAGG
The DNA here is from genome assembly GCA_003137035.1 of Bryobacterales bacterium. Lineage (GTDB taxonomy): Bacteria > Acidobacteriota > Terriglobia > Bryobacterales > Bryobacteraceae > Fen-330. Next base: position 13,451 of record PLEM01000167.1, read on the forward strand.
TACCGCGAGTTCTTCACTTCGCTGAAGGCGCTGGTGGAGGAGGGCAAGGTGCCCATGTCGCGCATCGACGATGCGGTCACCCGCATCCTGCGCGTCAAATTCGCCATGCGGTTGATGGAGAAGGGCCGCTCTCAGTTGGCCGACCGCAGCCTGCACAGGAGCTTCGGTTCCGCCCAGCACCGCCAGGTGGCGCGCGAGGCGGTTCGCCAGTCCCTGGTGCTGCTCAAGAACGAGGGCAGAACGCTGCCCATCTCCAAGCGCGTCGCCCGCATTCACGTCGCCGGGAAGAGCGCCGACGACATCGGCAACCAGTGCGGCGGCTGGACCATCGACTGGCATGGGCGCAGCGGCGAGGTGACCACCGGCGGCACTACAATTCTCTCCGCCATCAAGAAGGCGGTCTCGAAGAACACCCAGGTGACTTACTCGAAGGATGGCACGGACGCGGCTGGCGCCACGATTGGCATCGTGGTGATTGGCGAGACGTCCTACGCCGAAGGACGGGGCGACCGCGCCGACCTAGCGCTCGCGAAAGAGGACGTCGAGGCGGTCGCCAACATGAAGCAGGCCGGCATCCCGGTGGTGGTGATTCTGATTTCCGGCCGGCCGATGATCGTCAACCAGGTGCTCGATCAGGCGGATGCGTTCCTCGCCGCCTGGCTGCCGGGAACCGAGGGCCAAGGCGTGGCGGACGTGCTGTTTGGGGATTACAAGCCCACCGGGAGGCTATCGTTCTCATGGCCGCGCTCGATGGCTGAGATCGAGAGTAAGCACGCTACTCTGTTTAAGGTAGGTTACGGGCTGAGATACTAAGTGCAGGGCGGCTTTCCCGAGCCGCAACCCGACCCCCAGGCCGAGTTTGGCCGGGTCAGGGGAACCGGCGCGGTCCCGAGGGGCCGCCCTACAGAATCGTCCCTCTGCTTGCCGCACTTCACTAGCAGCCTGTGGTGAAACTCCCGTTTGAGACGCGGACGCAGGCGGAACCGCCTGCGCCACAAGGAGAATCAACCACTTGGCCAGTGTGGGGCAGGCGGTTTCGCCTGCCACCGAGTTTCACCACAGGCTCCTAAGGCGCAGCGGCGGGGGGAGCGGTGGCCTGGTGGGTTTCCACAAACAACGCCTGGATATCGTTGAGCGCACCGGGATCGCCCTGCGCCAACTCGGCGGTGATCTTGTCGCGGTAGGTCAGGAGGTTTTCCAAGGGCTTGCGGGCGGTCGAATCGGGAGTCTGATCGATGGCCTCCCGGGTACGGGTGAAGAAGCGCGCGCTGGTGGCGGCCGCCAGTCCATAGTTCTTCTGGCTCGCCTGGAAGAAGGCCAGGCCGGCCAGGTCTCGAAGCTGGGCTAGCGTGTTCTCCTGCCTCGCCCGGAGCAGCTCGTTGTCCAGGCGCTTCACCTTTACGTACTGGGGAAGAAAGCCCGCCAGGAACGCGCCGGCGAGCAGGACGGCCGCGACAATGAATTTGTTCAGAGCGGGCCGGTTCTCGTGGTGTTGTGTTGGTTCTGGTGTCATGGGGCCTCAGTCGGGTTATAGGCAAGAATGGGTCCAAAGCCAAGGTGCAGAAGCTGCACCGGGTGCGGAATTTGCTTCGCATCGCTCATGGGCCACGCGATTTCAACTGAAGTTGGAGGGCGGCCAGGAAAGTGCAGGCAATAGCCGGGGGGGCGAGAGAGGTGGAATTATGGGAAGTTGGAAGATTCGGCCGTACGCAGCGATCGGGCTGCTGGTGGTGTCTTCGGTTACAACGGCATACTCCTATTCCGTTCTGAGCCACGAGGCGATCATCGATTCGGTATGGGATAGCGCGATCAGGCCACTGCTGCTGGAACGCTTCCCGGCCGCCACCGCGGACGAACTACGGCAGGCGCACGCTTACGCTTACGGCGGGAGCATCATCCAGGACCTGGGGTACTACCCCTTCGGCAGCAAGCTGTTCAGCGACCTGACGCATTACGTCCGGAGCGGCGACTTCATCCTCAACATGATTCGCGATTCGCAGGACATCAACGAGTACGCGTTCTCCCTGGGAGCCTTATCGCATTACGCCTCGGACAACGATGGCCATCGTTTGGGCACGAACCTGGCGGTCCCTCTGCTCTACCCGAAGCTCGGTGTGAGGTTCGGCAAACTGGTGACGTACGCCGACGACTCGGTTTCTCATATGAAGGTCGACTTCGGTTTCGACGTGTTCCAGGCCGCCAAATTCCGCTTCGCCTCCCAGGCATACAAGGATTTCATCGGCTTCGAAGTGTCGAAACCCCTGCTGGAACGGGCGTTTCAAGACACCTATGGACTGAGAATCGAGAAGGTGTTCCTGAACCTCGATCTGGCCATCGGCACCTACCGCCGGGCGATCGGCTCGGTATTCCCGGCCCTGACCAAAGTGGCCTGGCAACTCAAGAAACAGGAGATCCGGAAGGATGCTCCGGGAGTTACCCGGAGAAAGTTCCTCTACAACTTGTCTCGTTCCAGCTACGAGAAGAACTGGGGCTCCACCTATACGCGGCCCGGGACGGGCTCCAAGATCCTGGCGGGTGTGTTCCGGGTGGTGCCCAGGGTAGGCCCATTCAAAGCGTTGCGATTCCAGAGGCTGACGCCCGAGACCGAGAAGATGTTCATGGCGAGCTTCAACGCAGCGATCGACCGTTATCGCGAGAAGCTTTCCGAAGTGAAGGCGGGCCGGCTGGAACTGCCCAATGAGAACCTGGACACGGGCGGTCCCGAGAAGCCGGGCACGTACAGGCTGGCCGACACCGCATGCGCGCGGCTGCTGGACAAACTGAGGGATCACTACACGGAAATGCCTCAAGAACTCCGCGC
>PLEM01000057.1 GCA_003137035.1 Bryobacterales bacterium
CAAAGTGCTTGACACGCGCCGAAGTCCATTGAGGAAGCTGGCCTGCGCCTTGCTGATCACAACCGCCATGTCCAACGCACAGACCTATACCGCCCGGAAAACAACCGTCGATTCGATCGAGGTGATCCGGCTCACGGATTCGGCCCGCAAGACCGAGGTCTCGATTGTGCCGTCGATCGGGAACATCGCCTATGAGATGAAGGTGAACGGCAAGAACCTGTTCTGGCTGCCCTACGCCACGCTGGCCGAGCTTCACGCCAAGCCCACGCACGCGGGGAACCCGTTCCTGGCGCCCTGGGCCAACCGCCTGGACCAGGATGCGTTCTGGGCCAACGGGAAGAAATACCTGCTGAACGCGGACCTGGGCAATTTCGGGCGCGACCAGAATCGGAAGCCCATTCACGGGCTGGTGACCTTCACCGCGGCCTGGGAGGTAATCGGCCTCGAATCCGACGACCGGCACGCGCAAGTAACCAGCCGGCTGGAGTTCTGGAGACATCCCGACTGGATGGCGCAGTTTCCGTTCGCGCACACCATCGAGATGACCTACCGTTTGCAGGATGGCGCGCTGGAGGTGGCCACGCGCATCGAAAACCACTCGGTGGAGCCGATGCCGGTGGCGGTGGGCTACCACCCCTATTTCCGCCTGCACGATGCTCCGCGCGATCAGTGGACGGTGCACCTGTCAGCCCGGGACCATCTGGCGCTCTCGAAGGAGTTGATTCCGACCGGCGAGCGCATGCCGGTGAGTTTCCCCGATCCGATGCCGCTGGCCGGGACCCAGCTTGACGACGTGTTCTCGAACCTGGTGCGGGATGCGGACGGCCGCGCGGAGTTCTGGGTTCAGGGCCGGCGCGAGAAGATTTCGGTGATTTACGGACCGAAGTACACGGTGGCGGTGGCGTATGCGCCCGCCGGCCGCGAGTTCATTTGCTTCGAGCCGATGTCGGCGATCACCAACGCGTTCAACCTGGCGCACGCGGGCCTCTATCAGGAACTGCAATCGGTCCCCGCGCGCGGAAGATGGCAAGAGAGCTTCTGGATTAAGCCCAGCGGGTTCTGAGGGGCAACCTCAGGGACAGGGCTGGAGCCCTATCCTACCCATGGCCTGGCGAGAAAATGCCCGCACAGGCTGAAGGCCTGTGCCACGCCAGCCGGGCTCAAGCCCGGCGCGGCGTGAAGGACGCCCTCCTGCGGTCGTGGGGTTGCGATCCGCGTGGCACAGGCATTCAGTTGGCGGGCTCTTCCCGCCACAGGCGCGGCGGGATGAAGGCCTTCAGCGCGTCGTCGAGGCTGGGTCCGATGAGACTCCGGGACTCCTTCGGGTTCAAGATGAAGGCGTGAACCTCAACCAGGTTGTGGTTGCGCTGCTGGAGCAGGTGGTAGGTGCGGCGGTCCTTCTTGGTGTGGACGAGCAGGCCGCGAATGGCCTCGATGGGCACCACCTCGGAGCGTTCCCGCAGGAACAGCGGCTTGATGAGCAATTCGCCCAGCATGCCGCCACCGAACAGGTTGCCGATGAAGGAAACCTTCCAAGAGCCGCTCAAGGAGATGACTTTCTCCTCGAGCTTGAGCGTGCCGCGCCGTTGGCGGATCGCACTGGGCTCCCAAAGCGAGGGCTTCTCGTTGTCGGCCAGTTTCACGAGGGCTTTCGGGACGAACAAGATGGGGAATTCCGCCGGACTCATTTGCCTCTCTCCCCTCGGATGGTTCTGCGCTCCAGCCAGATGCCCACCGGAATCAGAGCGATGAATGCCAGGATGGCGCCCACCCAATAGGCGCCACTATCCCCGCTGGTCGAGGATGCCAGAAAGAGGAACGAGCCGAGCAACAGGCACTCGATCAGGATCACAGTGACTAGCGCGACCGCGCCGCGCCGGGTGGGCAAATCGCCCCAGAGTCCCGGACCGGGGGCGGAGGCGGCGCCACTAGGGCCGAAAAACACGGCGGGGAGGGTCTGCCCGCACAGGGGACACCCGAGCTCGCCCTTGACTTTGATCACCCGGCCACAAGCATCGCAGCGGATCTTCACCTATGCGTTCCTCCTTCCGGAAAAGTATACCCTAACGCCTCAGCCACCGTACGCCGCAAGCAGTTGGCGGAGCGCCTGGCCGCGGTGGCTGACCAGGAGCTTGCGGTCGCCACTGACCTCGCCGAAGGAGCAGCCGAAGGGCGGGTAGAAGAACAAGGGGTCGTAGCCGAATCCGTTCGGACCGCGGGGCTCGTGGAGGATCTCCCCCTCCACCACTCCGCGGAAGGTCGCGAGCAAGGCGCCGCGTTCCGCCAGCGCGATGACGCACACAAAACGCGCCACGCAGTGTTCCAGGCCGCGCAGTTTCTCGAGCAGGAGCAGGTTGTTGGCCTGGTCGGTGGCGGCGGCCCCGGCAAATCGCGCGCTCCGGACGCCCGGCTCGCCGCCGAGGGCAGCCACCTCCAGCCCCGAGTCGTCGGCAAACAGCGGCCCTGGGGCGTGCGCGCTGTAGTAGACGGCCTTGAGGACGGCGTTCTCCTCGAAGGTGTCCCCGGTCTCCTCGGCCGGATCGATGGAGGAGAGATTCGGGAGCGTCGCGATCTCGACGTTGCGCCCCAGCCGCTCGGCGGCCAGGCGAAACTCGCGCAGCTTGCCCGGGTTGGTGGTGGCGCAGTAGAGCGTCACGATTTCAAGGCCTGGCGCTGAATATCGACCAACCCGCGGACGCCCTCGCGGGCCAGCGCCAGCAAGCGGCCCAACTGGGCGTCGTCGAACGGAACGTGCTCGGCGGTGGCCTGCACCTCGACAAACTTTCCGCCGCCGGTCAGGACCACGTTCATATCCACCTCGGCCCTGGAATCTTCCTCGTAGGCCAGGTCGATGATGGGCAGGCCATCCACGATCCCGACGCTCACGGCAGCCACGCAATCCTTGATCGGAGTCCCGCGGAGCGTGCCGAACTCGAGCAGTTGTCGGATGGCCATGGAGAGGGCGACGAAGGCTCCGGTGATGGCGGCTGTGCGGGTTCCCCCATCGGCTTGCAGGACGTCGCAGTCGAGAATGATGGTGCGTTCGCCGAGGCCCGCCAGGTCGACCACGGATCGCAACGAGCGGCCGATCAGCCGCTGGATCTCTTGGGTGCGGCCGGAGGCGTGCCCGCGCGTAACCTCGCGCGGCGTCCGGCTGACGGTGGCGCGAGGCAGCATGGAGTACTCGGCGGTGATCCAGCCCTTGCCGCTGCCGCGCAGGAACTGCGGAACCGACGGTTCGATGCTGGCCGCGCAGAGCACCCGCGTGTTGCCCACGTCGATCAGCGCCGACCCCTCGGCCGTCAGCAGGTACCCGGTTTGGATGCGGACCGAACGCATCTGGTCGGCCAATCTTCCATCAGCTCGCATAGGCTTATTTCGGTTTCAAGATCGCATAGAACAGCAGCATCAACAGCGCCATGGCGGAAACCATGAACACGATGCATGGGATGGCCCCGCGCGCGTTGGAAGCCTTGCTCTTCTTTCTCGACGCGGCCGCCCTGAACTTCGCCATAGCAACAAGGCTAGCAGCAAACTGGCAGGCGCGGGCCAGCCGGGGCCAACACCACGAAGAAACAGAGCAGCGCACTGCCGGCTGGGGTATACTTGCAGCTTCCCGGAGTGATGGAGGCGAAAGATGCCAAGGTTCGAGTTGAAGAAGTCGATTGAAGTCACGAAGATGAACAAACGAACGGGAATGCCGACGGGCGAACTCGCGACCACCATCCCGTTCGGCGCCATCATCGACGATCCGGAGCTGGCCTGGGATTACGGGAAGTTCACGTTCCAGGGGCAGCTCTACCGCTGCGCGAGCGATGTGCTTCAAGCGGCGATGGAGAAGCAGCCGGTGGCGATTGCTACACCCGCGCCGGCTGCAGCAGTGGCTCCCGCGGTTCCGGCGGCGGCGGAACCGGCTCCCAGCGCCCCGCAGGCGCCCGGGCTCAAGTGGGAAGCACTCAGGTCCAACCCCGCGGCGTTGCGCGCCAAGGTGCCGGGCGGGTGGCTGGTGACGGTCTACAGTTCGGTCGCCTTCTATCCGGACCCGGACCACGCGTGGGATGGGGCTTCCCTGCCCTAGCCGCGGATTAGCGTTACCAGCCAGTAGACCACGGGCAGCGCGAACATGCTGCTATCCACGCGGTCCAGCCAGCCGCCGTGGCCCGGCAGCATGGTGCCGCTATCCTTGACACCCGCACCACGCTTCATGGCGGACTCGGCGAGATCGCCGATCTGCCCGGCTACATTGCCCACGGCCGCGAGCGCGATGCTCTGGAGCGGGGTGACCGACGGAACCAGCCGCGTGAGGTAGAAGAAACCAAAGAGAAGCGAGGCTGCGAACGAAGCGACGGAGCCCTCCCAGGTCTTGGCCGGGCTGATTCGCGGCGCCAGTTTGTGCCGGCCGAAGGCTTTGCCCACATACAGCGCGGCGACGTCGCCGATCCAGTTCAGCACCAGCGCGAAAAGCAACCAGTGGGGATTGAGCGCCCGGAGAGGAATGGCGCAGCGCCACAGGCCGAAGATGTACAGCACGCCGAGCAGCAGCGCGGCGGCGCGTGGCAGGCCCTTTCTGAGGTCGTCCCGCGCGAGGCCGAGCGCCAGCGCCGCTAGCGTGATCAGGGCCAGCGCCAAGGCCCCGTCCTGCGGGATCAGCAACAGCACCAGGCCCGCGGCGTAACCCACCGGTCCGGGGCGGTCGATGCCGTAGCCGGAGAGCATGCCCGAATACTCGTGGAAGCAGAGCAGCGCCACCGCCGCGAGCACCGCCAGGAATAGCAGGGGATGCGCCCAGAGCACGATGTAGACGAAGAAGGGGGCCAGAACAACGGCGGTCAGAGCGCGCTTCATCGCGTCGAAGGACCGAGCTCGGCGACGGCGGACCGGTCGGAGCGGTGTGGCGCAGACTGTGGCGCGTTCAAGCCTCCAAAGCGCCGGTCACGCCTCTGATATTCCAGGAAGGCGCGCAGCAGATCGCCGCGCGTAAAGTCGGGCCAGAGCGTCGGAGTAACGTAAAGCTCCGAATAGGCGATCTGCCAGAGCAGGAAGTTGCTGATCCGCATTTCGCCGGAGGTTCGAATCAGCAGGTCGGGGTCGGGGAGGCCGGCGGTGTACAGGTGGGAGGTGATATCGTCCTCGGTGACGCTCAGGCGGTCCAGGCCGCCGTTGGCGCGGGCCTGTGCCAGCATGGCGTTGAAGGCGTCGGCCAGTTCGGCGCGCCCGCTGTAGTTGATGGCCAGGTTGACCTGCAAGCCGCGGTTGGCGGCGGTGGCATCGACCGCATCGAGGAGTTCCCGCCGCGCGGGCGCGGGCAGCGCGTCCAGCCGTCCGATGGCGATGAGGCGCACACCGTTGCGCATGAGGTCGGCCAGTTCCCGCCGCAAATAGACCCGCAGCAGCCGCCACAACATATCCACTTCGCTGCGCGGGCGCTTCCAGTTCTCGACCGAGAAAGCATAGAGCGTGAGGTGCTGAACGCCCAACCGCGCGCAAGTCTCCACCGTCACACGCACGGGCTCGACTCCCGCCTTGTGCCCGGCCACCCGGGGCAGATTGCGCTGCCGCGCCCAGCGGCCGTTCCCGTCCATGATGATGGCAACGTGTCTGGGCAGTCGGCTGGAATCCAGGGACTGCGCAAGCGCCCGATCCGGATCGTCCGGGTCGAGTATCTCCAGTAGGGCGTTCATGAAGTGGCTACTTTCACATGGTACACGACTGCACCCCGCGCCCACATGAACGAAAGATCATGAACAACATATAATCTCTCGCGGCGCAAATCTCCGATAGACTGACCTGTCCTCCGTGAAGCAGGCATGCGGGCTTCCCCGATTGTGCCCTTTGCCGCGTTAGTCCTCCTTCCGGCGCGCGCGGAAGATGGATCGGCTCGCGGCTCGGGCATCGCGATCGCCGTGTTCATGCAGTTCGACGAGCAGTACTCCGCGGTGTCGCTGGGCGCCATGCAGCAGGAGTTGGAGTCGATCATGAGCGCGTGCAACCTGAATATAGAGTGGCGCGCGATGGACGGCTCCGCCAGCAAAGAGAGCTTTAGCGATCTGGTGGTGGCGCGATTCCGGGGCAAGTGCCGCGCCAACGTACCGCGTTCGCCGCGCAGGGGCCAGAAATCGCTGGGGCTCACTCACCTGGCGGGTGGAGAGGTTCTTCCGTTCTCCGAGGTGGATTGCGACCGGGTCGGGGCGCATGCCCGCGCGGGCATCGCCAAGGCGACGCTCACGCCCAGCGATCTGTTGGAGGGAAGGCGGCGGCTCGCGGCCAAACAATCGGAGGAAATCCGGCGCAGCCTGCGCCAGCCTACAGAGCGAGCTTCAGCAGCCAGGTGAAGAACTGCTCCTGGAAGAGGGCGAAGGCGAGCGCGGCCGCCCCCAGAAAGGTTCCGAAGGGAAGTTCGTAGGTGGAAGCGTCTTTGCGGGCCGCGAAGATGTAGATCAGCCCCAGAACGGAACCGATCAACGAGCCCAGCACCAGCGCCAGCAGCGCCCCTTGCAGACCCAGAAAGGCGCCGATCATGGCGGCCATCTTGACGTCGCCGAATCCGAGCCCCTCGCGGTCGCGCCACGCGTGGTACGCCCTTCCGACGAGCCACAGAATCCCACTCACCACAGCCGCGCTCAGCACGGCGTCGATCACCGAAAGCCCAACCCGCCCCCAGCTCTGCGGGAGAAGCAGCGCAAACAGCCCATACCCGGTGGGCGCCACGGCCGCAAACACGATGCCCAAAGCCGTACCGCCCAGAGTGAACTCGTCCGGCAGGATGCGTTCCTCGAGGTCCGAGAACACCAGCCCGACGATGAGCGCGGCGAAGACGCACAACTTGAGCGAAACCGCAGAGAGCCCGTGCGAGAGCACGATGGCGAAGAACAGCGTCGCGGTGAGCGCTTCGACCAGCGGGTAGCGCAGCGAAATCGGTTTGGCGCAGTGCCGGCAGCGGCCCCGCAGCACCAGGTAGCTGAGCAGGGGGACATTGTCGTACCAGGCAATGGGGCGCTCGCTGACGGGGCAGAACGAGCGGGGCGAAACCACCGACAAGTCCCGCGGCAGCCGGTAAATGCAGACGTTGAGGAAGCTGCCGATCAGCAGGCCGAACGCGAACGCCAGGAGTGCTTCTAGCATGACGATAACCGACCGTACACCGGAATGCGCGGCTCGCGACTACGAAGTCATATTTCTCGCCTTCGCGTATTTCAGGAACGTATAAGTGGCGGCCATATAGGCGATGGTGAGCCCTTCCAGGCCATCCAGAAATCCTAGCTGAATGACGTAGGTGCGGAAGAAGGTCCAGGTCGGCTCGAAGATCAGGTTCGGCCAGGCGACCTTCTGCTTGTGGGAAACGATTTCCTGCGCCGCCAGCGTGGTGTAGCGGTNNTACCAGCCCGAGTGCAGAATCCAGCGGCCCAGGTACTGCGCCATGCGCGGCATGGTGTAGGCATCGAACTGCGGGCCGTTTTTCTTCAACTGCCAGATCTCGGCCTCGAGCGCCTCGCTCAGCGCCTCGTCGGCATCCAGCGAAAGGATCCAATCGTGGGAGGCCTTTTCCGCGGCCAGGTTCTTCTGTTTGGCGTAACCCTGCCAGGGAGTGTCGATGATGCGGGCGCCGAGTTTGGTGGCGATCTCGACGGTGCGGTCCACCGAGCCGCTATCCAGCACCAGGATCTCGTCGCAGCAGCGCAAGCTTTCGATGGCGCGCGCGATGTTGCGCTCCTCGTCGCAAGTGATGATGGTGGCGGAGATCTTCATGGGGTTAGGAACTGATCGGCGCCGGCATGAAGCACAGAACGAAGATGATCAGGGCCAGCCAGCCCAGCCGCTTGCGGCCGGAATCCAGTACCGTGGAATCGAAAATCGCCGGGTGCCGCAGTCCGATAAACAGCAGCAGCACCGCCCACAGCAGCCAGGCCGGGTCGCGGTAGAAGATGGCGACCGGCACCAGCGCGATCACGAAGATCCTGGAGAGCCACTTGTGCCAGTCGCCGGCGATCGAATACAGGATGTGGCCGCCGTCGAGCTGGCCGATGGGCAAGAGGTTCAGCGCGGTGGCGAAGATTCCCACCCAGGCGGCGCGCGCCACCGGGTGCAGGTAAATATCCGAGCTGGAAACGCCCGGGAAGATGGCCTTCTCCATCAACCACAGCAGCGGAGGCACGCCGAAAACGAAATCGCCGCCGTGCGCGATGCCCGGCAGCACCTTGGAATACGCCAGCCCGACCGCGAGCGCCGGCAGCAGAAAGACAAAGCCGGCGAGCGGCCCGGCGATGCCGACATCGAAGAGCACCTGCTTGGAGTAAATGGGCGAGCGGATGCGGATGAAAGCGCCGAACGTGCCGATCAGCGGCGGGCCCGGAATGAAGTAGGGCAGGCTGGCATTCACGCGGTAGTGGCGGCAGGTCAGGTAGTGGCCGAGCTCGTGCGCCAGCAGGATCGTCAGCAGGGTGAGGGAAAACGGCAAGCCGACCAGCCAGGAGGCCGGGTGCGACCAGGTCCGTAACACCCCGAAGAAGTCCTCGACACTGAAGGCCGGGCGATTCCACCGGAAGTTCTCGATCATCCGGGCGCCGACCGCGCTGGTCGAGAGAAGGGTGACTCCGAGCAACAGCAGGTGCAGCCAATAACGCGGGCGGCCCGAGCGGCGCCGCCAGAAGGGCAGAACGCCGACCCCGGTTCCGTTGGTCGGCGCAGGAAGGTCCGGGCCGGTTGTGAAACCCTGTGAAGACACAGATTCAGACTACTGCAACGACTGTAGTTCCTTGCCGGGTTTGAAGCGCACAGCCTTGCCCGGGGGGATGGAAACCTCGGCGCCGGTGCGAGGATTGCGGCCGATCCCGGTCTTGCGGGGCCGCACGTTGAAGATGCCGAATCCCCTCAGTTCGATCCGCTCACCCTGCCCCAAAGCCTTCTTCATGCTCTCGAAAACGGTCTCGACCGCCATCTCGGCCTTGGTCTTGGTGATTCCGGTTCGATTAACCACTTCGTTGATGATATCCAGCTTGATCAAGCCAGCCTCCTTGGTTGTGAGCCTCACGGCCCGGGTCAGGTTCCCCGTCGAGCGGCAAACCACATGATAGGATTAGGCTTAATCCGTTGTCAAGCCGCCCCGGTCAGCGCCTTGACCGCCTCCAGGGCACGCTCGTAGTTCGGATGCTCTCCAACTTCCTTCAGGTATTCGACGTACCGGATGACGTTGTTCCGATCGAGCACGAAAATCGCCCGGGTCTCAATGCGCAATTCCTTGATCAGCGTGCCGTAATTGGAGCCGAAGGAAACATTGCGATGATCCGAGAGCATTTTCAAGTTGTCGATGCCGAAGGTGTTGCAGTACCGCTTCTGCCCGAAGGGTAGATCGACGCTTATGGTGTAAATGTCCGCGGCCGTCAGCTTGCCGGCCGCATCGTTGAAGCGCTTGGTCTGGGCGTCGCACACCGGCGTATCGAGCGACGGCACCACGCTGAAGATCCGCACGTTGTTCCCAGTTCCCGCCAGGGTCACGGGTTTCATTGTAAGGTCCACGCACTCGAAATCCGGCGCTGGGTCGCCTACTTTCAGTTCCGGACCGATCAAGGTCAGCGGATTGCCCCGCAGAGTCACCGCAGCTTTCCGTTCCATGGGTCCCTCCAAGAAGAAGTTGGCCATTGCCATTATCCCAACAATCGAACCAGCTCTTGGGGATCGGTGGCGCGCAATCGGCAAGTGTTGCCCTCGCAAACGTAGGCCGCGGCGGCCCCGTCCACCGGTTGCATGGCGGCGATGGCGGACGAGTGTGCTGAAAGAAAACCGCGGGCGGCCTCACCGTCCACCAGCAACACCGTCTGGTTCGGCGAGAAGAGCCTGCGCAGGACCCGCAGGAGCTGGCGCGTGTCTTCGGCGTCCCGCGCGCCGGCCAGCACGATTTGCCGCGGCGGGGCGGCGCTCGCCGACAGGCTGGCGAGCATTTGCGGCGCCGCGGAGGGAGCGGCCGCGAGGAACTCCGAAAAGGCGCGCAACGCTTTCTCCGCCGTTTCGCGATACGATGAGCGGCCGGTCATCCCAGCCAGGCGCAGCAGATTCTGGATCGCGATGGAGTTCCCCGACGGTTCGGCGCCGTCGTAGTCGTCTTTCATACGCAGCGCCAGGCTGGTGTCGCCGGCGAGCGTGGAGTAGAACCCACCGCGGTCGCGGTCCTCGAAGCGCGCCCGTTGGGTTTCCGTGAGCTTCACGGCCACGTCCAGATAGCGCGTGTCGAAGGCGGCTTCGTAAAGGTCCAACAGGCCCTGCACGAAGAACGCGTAGTCGTCGAGGAAGCCTGGAATGGCGGCCTCGCCGTCGCGGTAGCGCCGCAGCAGCGTTGCGTCATCCGCGTTGTATAGGCGGCCCAACAGGAATTCGGCGGCGCGGCGGGCGGCCTCGAGGTACCGGGCGTCTTCCAGGATTTGCGCGGCTTTGGCGAAGGCCGAGAGCATGAGCCCGTTCCAGGCGGTCAGAATCTTGTCGTCGCGGTGCGGACGCACCCGGCGCGAGCGCACTTCGAGGAGCCGGTTCCTCAATGCTTCGAGATCCTCCCCGGCGACGGCCTCGTACAGAATGTTGAGCCCCGCGAATTCGCCGTGCGGGTCGTGGCGCACGTTGCCGGATTGCTCGACGCCGTAGTGCCGGCAGAACCGCTCGGCGTCGGAGGGGCCGAGCTCGCGTTCGGTCTCCTCGCGGCTCCACAGATAGAACGCACCTTCGCGTCCTTCGCTGTCGGCGTCCTCGGCGGAGTAGAAGCCGCCCTCGGAATCCGTCATGTCGCGCAGGACGTAATCGAGGATGTCGCGCGCAACCGAGGCGTGGTGCTGGTCGCCGGAGACCTGGTAGCCTTCCAGGTACGCGACGGCAAGCTGCGCTTGGTCGTAGAGCATCTTCTCGAAGTGCGGCACGTGCCAGCGCTCATCGACCGAGTAGCGGTGGAAACCGCCGCCGAGGTGGTCGTGGATTCCACCGCGAGCCATGGCGTTCAGCGTCTCCAGCGCCATGTCGCGCGCTTCGGCGTTCCCCGCGCGCTCCCAGTAGCGCAGCAGGAAGTTGAGCGCGGCGGGACGCGGGAACTTCGGCGCGCCGCCAAAGCCCCCATGCCGGGCGTCGAATTCGCGGCGGAAGGCGTAGAACCCGGCGTCGAGCGCGGCGAGGTCCGGAGCGGCCGCGCCGGAAGACACCTCTGCCGCTTCGGAGAGTTGCTGCATCACGTGGCGGCTCGACGCCAGCACGCCTTCGCGGTCTCGCCGCCAAACCTCGGCAACGCGCTCCAGCACCTGCCGAAAGCCGTCCGGTGGGAAGTATGTGCCGCCGAAGAACGGCTTCAGTTCGGGAGTGAGGAACACCGACATGGGCCATCCGCCCGAGCCCGTGGACGCCTGCACAAAAGTCATGTAGATGCGGTCGACGTCGGGCCGCTCCTCTCGATCCACCTTGATGGGAACGAACCAGCGGTTGAGCAGGGCGGCGATCTCCTGGCTCTCGAACGACTCGCGCTCCATNNGCTCCATCACGTGGCACCAGTGACAAGTGGAGTAGCCGATCGACAGGAATATCGGCTTTCGCTCGTCGCGCGCCTTGCGGAAGGCCGCATCACCCCAGGCTTGCCAGTCCACCGGGTTGTGCGCGTGCTGGAGGAGATACGGACTCTTCTCGCCAATCAGTGCGTTGGTGTGCATCGTGCGATCCCGCCCCTTGCTTCCATCGTACACTGATCGAGAGACAACCTATGGACAAACTGGAAGGGATTGCGAAACGCCGAAAAGCCGCACACGCCAAGCTGCTGGCCTTGGATTCGAAGATCTACCGGGCCTTTCTGGACATGGAACAGGCTGCCTACTCCGACGGCGCACTGCCCAAGAAGACCAAGGAGTTGATCGCCCTGGGCATCTCGGTGACGAGCGATTGCGAGTCCTGCATGCAGTGGCACATCGAGCAGGCCGCCAAGGCGGGCGCATCGGAGCGCGAAGTGCTGGAGGCGATGGAGGTCGCTATCGAGATGGCCGCCGGCCGCACCACGGTGTCGGCGCGGTTCGCGCTGGAAGTGATGGAGGGCGTGTTTCAGCCGCCGGCCGCCGGCAGGTAACCCTCGGCGCGCAGGCTTTGGATCGCCTCCGCCAGCTTCCCGCGGGCTTCGACCGGGAATGGGCCCACCGGCCTGCGGCAGGCCCCGGCCGCGACGCCGGACATGTTCATGGCTTCCTTGACTACCGAGGGAAACGTGGCCATGGAAAACGTCCGGCGCAAGGGCTCGACCAACGCCTGCAAGCGCGCCGCTTTCTCGAGGTCGCCGGCCTGAAAGGCGTCGTAGAGGTCCACGAAGGCCCGCGGGCAGACGTTGGAACAAGCGGAGACTGCGCCGGCACAGCCCGCCTTCAATCCATCCAGGATCATGTGGTCGCGCCCGATGAACACGGCGAGACCGGCGGCGGTGTATTCGGGGATCTCCTCGATCTTGCCGCTGGAATCCTTCAGCCCGACGAAGTTCTCGCACTGCCCTTTGATGCGCTTCAGGATGGGAGGAGTAAGCTCCACACCCGTGCGCTCCGGAATGTTGTAGGCGAGCACCGGAGCGTGCACGCTGCGGCACACTTCGACGTAGTGCGCGACCAACTCGTCCGCGCTGGGCTTCAGGTAGTAAGGCGAGATCGCGACCAGATAGTCGACGCCATCCTCCTCGGCTTTCTGCGCCAGGCGCACCGTCTGCCGCGTGCTGACCGCGCCGACGTTGGCACAGACCGGCACGCGTCCGGCGACGGCCTGCACACAGAATCGCACCGCGACCTCGCGCTCCTCTTCGGTCAGCGCGAAGAACTCGCCCTGCCCTCCAACCACCAGCAGGGCATGCACTCCGCTCGCGATCAGAGAATCGATCAGGGTCTGCCAGACCGCATAGTCGATCGACTCGTCTTCGCCAAACGGCGTGACGACGGCTGGGATGATCCCCTTGAGTTGCGTCTCGGGCATAGTGCTTCTCATTGTATCTCCACGCTCCGTGGCCGGATGGAGGGCGGACTTTGAATCCGCGCGGGGCTTCAGACCCGCCGCGCGGCGGGGCTCAAGCCCCGCGCGGGTTGAAACCCGCCCCCCGATTCTCTCTGGCGCCCGGAAATCGGCTACCATGGCGGACGAGGGACTATGAGCTACTACCAACAGAATCGCGAGGTTTTTCTCGAGGGGTTGAAAAGCTTCCTGCGCATCCCCAGCATCAGCACGCTGCCCGAGCACAAACCGGATATCCGACGCGCCGCCGAGTTCGTGCGGGGCGAACTGGCCGCGGCGGGGCTCGACAAGGCGGAGCTGATCGAGGGCGAGGGGAATCCGCTGGTCTACGCCGAGTGGCTTGGCGCTCCCGGCAAACCAACGCTGCTGTTTTACGGCCACTACGACGTGCAGCCGGTGGAGCCGCTGGAGGAGTGGAAGTCGCCGCCGTTCGAGCCCGAGGTCCGCAACGACAACATCTACGCCCGCGGCGCCTGCGACGACAAGGGGCAGGTGTACATCCTAGTGAAGGCGGTCGAAGGTCTGCTGAAAACCACCGGCAAGCTGCCGTGCAACGTGAAGTTCCTCATCGAGGGCGAGGAGGAGATGGGCGGCGAACACATCGAGGGATACGTTGCGAAGAAGCCGCCGCGCCTGAAATCCGACGCCGCCATCATCTGCGACACCGAGATGTTCGCGCCGGAAATGCCCACCATCTGCGTGGGGCTGCGCGGAATCGTCTACGCCGAACTGCACGTCCAGGGCGCGGACCACGACCTGCACTCGGGCGTCTATGGCGGCGCCGCGCCGAACCCCATCCAGGCGATCGCCGAGATCGTGACCGCGCTCAAGGATCGGGACGGCCACATTCTGATCCCCGGTTTCTACGACCGCGTGCAGCCGCCGAGCGACAAAGAGAAAGAGGCCTGGGCGCGCCTGCCGTTCGACGAGGACGAGTACCGGAAGAGGGAAATCGGCTCGACCGCGCTCACCGGCGAGCCTGGTTTCAGCGTGTTCGACCGCACCTGGGCGCGGCCCACCCTCGAAGTGCACGGCATCCGCGGAGGCTTTGTCGGCGAGGGCGCGAAGACCGTGATCCCCGCCCGCGCGGTGGCCAAGATCAGCCTGCGGCTGGTGGCCGACCAGCGGCCCGACGAAGCGTTGGCGCAGTTCAAATCCGCGGTGGCGAAGGCCTGCCCGCGCGGCGTCACCGCCGAAGTGAAACTGATTCACCTGGCCGGAGCCTCGCTGGTCAATCCCGACAACCGGTTCATCGACGCGGCCGCCGCCGCCATGGAACAAGTCTTCGGCAGCAAGACGGTCTATATCCGCTCGGGCGGCTCGATCCCCATCGTTGGCTCTTTCGAGCGCAGCCTCGGAATCCCGAGCGTGATGATGGGCTTTGGATTGCCCGACGACAATCTCCACGCGCCCAATGAGAAGTTCCACCTGCCGAACTTCTATCGCGGCATCGAAGCCGTGGCGCGGTTCATCGAAATCGTGGGGCAATAGGTGGGACGCCCTCTCGCGCTGGTCACGGGGGCGTCGAGCGGCATTGGCGCGTGCTTCGCGCGGGCGCTCGCGGCGCGCGGCTACGGCTTGATTCTGGTGGCCCGCCGCAAGGAGCGCCTCGAGGCGCTGGCGGGCGAGCTCGGCGCCGAGGTGCTGGTCGCCAATCTCACCAAGGATGCGGAACTCAAGCTGGTCGAGGACCGCATCGGGGCGGCGGAGAACGTGGAACTGCTGGTCAACAACGCCGGTTTCGGCGTGATGGGCCGCTTCTGGGAGGCGGCTGTCGAGGGGCAGGACAACATGCACCGCCTGCACGTGCTGGCCACCATGCGCCTGACCCACGCGGCGCTGAGGGGAATGATGGCGCGCAAGAGCGGCGGTGTGATCAACGTCTCCTCGGTGGCCGGTTTTGTACAAGCCCCGGGCAGCACCAGTTACGGGGCGACCAAGCGCTGGATGAACGCATTTACGGAGGGCCTGTATCTGGAACTGAAGAGCATCGGCTCGCCAGTGAAGGTGCAGGCGCTCTGCCCCGGCTTCACTTACTCCGAGTTCCACGACGTGGCGGGCATGGACCGCAACCTGATCGCCAAGAGCCTGTGGATGCGGGCCGAGGACGTCGTCGCGGCCTCGCTGCGCGGGCTGGACCGCGGCAACCTGTTCGTGGTCCCCGGCTGGCGCTACAAGTTCCTGGTCCGCCTCCTCGCCGTCGTGCCGGACGGGCTGCGGCGCTGGGGCTCGCTCGTATACGCGCGGCGGGCGAAGCGGGCGTAAAGCTACTGCTCCGCGCGAGTGCGGTGCGTGTTCCGGCTATCGTCCATAGCACTCCGCCCAGCTCCGATCCTCGGGAGGCGCGTCGGCGGTTCCAAGAATCGCCGCAATTTGAGTTCGCATCCGCTTTTCATACCGGTTACCCCGTGGCAGGCCTTCAGCGAGCATCGCCAGTGCCTCCCGGCCAACCGACCAATAGGACGGAAGTACAGCGGGATCATCGAGCATTGATTTCAGCGCGGCCTCGACGCCGCGACCCTTGATCCTTCCCCACGAAGGCCCCCTCGCTTGTCCCAGAGCAAAGACGCTCCAGAAGCGGACATGAACGCTGGCGTCCTTGAGTGATCGGATCAGTGCCGGAATCGCTTGCCGCGACCTCAAATAGGCAAGCGATTCGGCGCATTCACCGCGAACCGCTTCGATTTGACTTGGGTCTTCGAGGGAACGGACAAGTGGAGGAACCGCCCGCGAATCCTCGAGCCATCCCAGAATATGCGCGGCCGCATAGCGGCGCTTTGGATCAGTGTCATAGAGCGCGCGGCAGAAGGGTTCGACGGCCCTGTTGGCGCCAGCCTCCTCCAGGCTCTGTGCCGCTTCCCAGATGAACTCATCGTCAGTCGCGCTGAAGAAATCGTTCAGCAGCATATCGACGCAATCGAGACATCCCGCCCGCAGCAATGCCGCTGCCGCGCCGCCACGAACGTCATGTCCGGCGCCTGGCGTCTTGACGATGTCATAGAGCGCTTCCTTCAACGTGAGGCCGTTCTGCTGGCGTCGCGTAACTTGATCGCCCAACTCAGACTTAGGACTACGCTCGCGTTCCCGCTGCAACCCGTCCAGGAGTCTCTGTTCCTCGGTGCGCATAGGCCGATTGTTTCAGGTGTGCGGGTCTCTTTTCAAGGTAGGTCGTGCGGCGCAATCGCACGGAATGTCCGGCCAGATGAGATCCAAGCGTTACTTGTCGCGGCCCAGGGCCAGGGCGAAGTACTGGGCGGGGGTGGCACCGACGTTGCGGAGGCCGTGTTCGTCGTTGGAGGCGAAGTACGCTACGGAGCCGGGGCCCAGCACCGTGGCTTTTCCCGCGATCGTGACTTCGAGGGTTCCCTCTCGAATCATGAGTAGTTCGTCGTGGGCGTGGCGGTGCGGGGGATGCGAGCCGCTGGCGGCGGGGAGTTCGGTCTGATGCAACTCGATGGGGAGGCCCGTGTGCGTTTCGCCCTCGAGGATGCGGCGCTGGCGGGCCGGGCCGCTGGGGCGAACCGGCTGGAGCTCGAATCGGTAGGCTTGGGATGCCAGGGGCGGGTTGGGCGGTGTGGCAGATGCGGCCAAGGACGGAAGAAGAAGGGCGAAACCTCTGCGGGAGTGGGTCACAAATGCAGTATAGACGAGACCGGGCGTCGCCAGGAGTGGCGACGCGGCGCGCAGGAGTGCGCGCGCCACGGGGCCACGGCAATCAGTACAATGGCTCTGTGATCGTAGAGATTGATGGCGTTCCGCTGCACCTGGCGCATCCCGACGAGATTCCGGTGAACTGGGTCGGTCAGGAGGAGGTGATGCGGCAGCTCCTGGCGGCGTGGCTGGTGATCGATGCGCAGGACTTGCCGATGAATCCGCGGCTGATCGGCAAGCCGGGCGTCGGCAAAACCACTCTCGCCTACGCGGCGGCCAAGCGCATCGGACGCGAGGCCTACATCATGCAGGCCACCGTGGACACGCGGCCGGAGGACCTGATCGTGCAGCCGGTGATCGAGGGCGCGGCCAGGCTGCGCTACGTCGCCTCGCCGCTGCTCACGGCCATGATTCGCGGGGGCGTCGCCATCCTCGACGAAGGCAACCGCATGAGCGAGAAAAGCTGGGCCAGCCTGGCTCCCATGCTGGACACGCGGCGCTACGTCGAGAGCGTGGTCGCCGGCATCAAGATCAAGGCCCACCCGCAGTTCCGCCTGGTCACGACGATGAACGACGACGCCTCGACCTTCGATTTGCCCGAGTACATACACTCCCGGCTCCAGCCGCAGATCCTGATCGACTTCCCCGAGCGCGACGAAGAATACCAGATACTCAAGGAGAACCTGCCCTTCGGCGAGGAGCGCATCCTGCAATACGTGACGGATTTCCTGCAGCACGCGCACGCCGCCGACGAGCGCTACACGGTCCGCGACGGCATCAACATCGCGCGCTTCGCGATGAAGCTGAAAAGCCTGGCCACCGATGCGGTCGAGGAGGCGCGGGCGCTGCACCTCTCTATCCTCGAGACGCTGGGCGAAGAAGCGCTGCGCTACTTCCCGAGGGGTTGACGCATGGGCGGCGCGGACGCCAGCTTTCCCGATCCCGGCAGCCTGCAGCGCGGGCGGTTCCACTACCTTCCGGTGGCGCCGGGACGGCTGGAGTTCGCTGTGGAAGTGCGGCGGGCCATCCTGCGGGATAAGCCGCAGGTGGTGGCCGTCGAATTGCCGGTGACGCTTGAAGAGGCCTATCTGCGGGCGCTCGAACGCCTGCCACAGATCACGGTGCTGGTCTACCCCGACGAGAAGGAAGCGGACCGCGGCGTCTACGTTCCGGTCGAGCCCGCCGATCCGTTCACGGAAGCTATCCGTACGGCGCTCGAGACCGGAGCCGAAGACATGTTCTGCGATCCCGACCTGGGCGAGCGTCCCCACCTTCCAGACGTTTACCCCGATCCGTACTCGCTCGGGCATATCGGCTTGTCGAAGTACATCGAAGCGTATCGCGTGTACCCGCAGCCGCGGTCGGATGCCATTGCGGAGCACGCCGCCGGGATCGCCTGGAAGCTTCAGGGCGCGGACCCGCTCGCCGAGGTGCTGGTGGTGATTTCGCTGAACCTGCTCGATCCGGTGCTGGACGCGATGCAGGAGCCGCAGCCGGAGCCGCGCGGGCGCCGCCGCAGGCGCGACGTCGAGCTGCTGAATCCCCATCCGGACTGCCTGTCGGAGATCACGGCCGAGTATCCCTACTTGCAGGACTGCTACGAACGCGCGCGCGTGGCCGCGGAGTGTCCCGAACGGCGGCGCGTGCAACTCGAGGTGCTGCGCGAGGCGGAGAAATCGTACGAGGCCAACGCCGGGGAAGCCGTGACGCACTGGCAGCGGCGCCTGATGGCGCGCTACACACGCAATCTGGCGTTCACCAATGGCGACCTTACGGCGGGCGTGTTCGACCTCACCGTCGCCGCGCGCGCCCTGGTCGACGACAACTACGGCTGGGAGGTGTGGCAGGCCGCCAACCGCTACCCGGCGCAGAAAGCGGAATCCGAACTGGAGACCGTCAACCTCTCGGGCGAAGAGATGTGGCGCAACACCAGGAAGATCCGCCTGCACCGCCGGCTGCCCCGCCCCAAGCAGCGCCTGCGGCCGCTGGGACTCAAACCGCGCAAGAAAGAGAAGTTCGAGGGCGAGTGGGCCCGGGAGTTCCAGGGCCAGGCCATCTGCTCTTACCCGCCCGAGGACCTGGTCATCGAGAATTACGGCCGCCTGGTCAAGAAGAAAGCCAAGAGCATCCTGTCGGAGGAGCGCAGCAGGACCGAACCCTTCGCCACCTCGCTGCTCGACGGCATCGATCTGCGGGAGACCATCCGCAACTGGCACGAGGGCAAAATCTACGTCCGGCAGCTCGACAAGATCGCCGGCGAGGTCGGCTCGGTGATCGTGATCTTCGACCCCGACGCCGATGGGCGCTACACGTATCTCACGACGTGGCTGGGCGAGCATCAGAACGAATCCGACATGGCGTTCTACTCCACCAACCCGTTCGAGCACATCGTGGGGCCGGGCATTGGGCGGGCCGAATACGGCGGGTTCCTGATGAGCCTGCCACCGCGGCGCATGATCGACGTGTGGGGCGATCCGGATTACGATTACGCGGAGAACAAGCCCGAGCGCCTGCTGATGGCGGGGATGGATTACTCGATTCACCGGCACGTAGTGTATGTCGCGGCCAAGCCGCCGCGCTCGGTGTTCCGCTCCATCGCCGCGCGCTTCGGGCGCAACATCCTCTACGTTCCCATGGGCCAGCTTTCGCCCCAGAAACTGAAAAAGATCCGCGCGGTGCACGTGCTCGACAGCTACGAACGCCGCCGGGACGCCAAAGACTACATTTGGTGAGGGCGGCTCGGGTATCCTGGTAGGAACCATATTATGAAGCGAATCGCAATCCCCCTCTGTTGCCTCGCGGCGGTGTTGTGCGGGTGCCGCACCCTGCGCCCGCGACCCATCTCCGAGATCCCCATGGTCGATACCAGCCGTCAGGGCAGGCTGCTGCGCGGCTTCTACGAGATCAAAGAGGGCTCGAGATGGACATCGCGGGTCTTCGCCGTTTCCCTGGATATTCCCAAGACCGACCGCGCCACGTATCTGGAGCTGGACTGCTACGTCCCCGGCCAACTGGTGGAGGACTTCCAGACCGCCACCCTCATCGCCAAGGTGAACGGGGTGGAGGTGGGCCGGCAGACGTTCTACCAGCCCGGCCACACCATGTTCACGCGCTATGTGCCCATCCAGGCTCTCAAGCGCACGCCCGCCGAGGTGGAGTTCGAGCTCGATAGGTCCATGACGGACCCGCAGACCAGCCGGGTGCTGGGAGTGGCTGCCGTCTCGATCGGCTTGAAGGAGTACGAACAGACGGCCGAATTCCGCGAGACCCAGATGTGGCTGGCCCGCGAGGGCTTCAAGAAGGCGGAGGGAGAGCGGCGGCTCCAGATCCCGCCGGCCAAAGAACAGGAACTGATGAAGCTGTTCCTCAAACTGCCGGTCTGGCAGGATCTGCGGTTCCAGAACATCAAGGTCGCCAAGAACCCGCTGGACATGTGGATGATGCAGCAGATTCTCTACGAGGTGCAGCCGGACTTCGTGGTCGAGACGGGCACCGGGCAGGGCGGCTCGGCGCTGTACTGGGCCAGCGCGCTGAATAGCATGGGGCTGGAGCGCTCGCGGGTCCTTACGGTGGATACGCGGAACAACGCCGCGGACGCTTCCAAGCATTTTCTCTGGAAGAAATACGTCGAGTCCTTCCAGGGCGACTCGACCGGCCTCGAGATCGTCTCCCGGATCGCGGAGCGGGTGAAAGGGCGGAAGACGGTGGTCACGCTGGATTCCGATCACGCCATGGAGCACGTGCTCCAGGAGCTGCGGATGTATTCGCCCATGGTGAGCCGCGGCAGCTACCTGGTGGTGCAGGCCACGAACCTGGACGGCGTGCCGGCGCAGCCGGGTTCCGGCCCCGGTCCTTACGAGGCGGTGCGGCGGTTCCTCGCGGAAAGCGGCGGCAAGGACTTCGAGAAAGACCTCAGCCGCGAAATGCTGGTGCTGACCTTCAACCCGGGCGGCTGGCTGAGAAGAAAATGAACCGAGGCGCGATCTTCCTGTGCGGGCTGGCCGCTCTGTGCTGCGGCTGCGGCCATCCGCCGCCGGGCCCGAAGGTTTCCGAGATTTCGATCGGAGACCGGAGCCTGGAGCGCAGGCTGCTGCGGGGGTTTTATGAGAGTACGGGGGCGTGGAGGTGGACGCAGCGGGTCTGGGCCGTCTCGCTGGATCCGCCGCCACCCGGCAAAGACACCTACCTGGAGCTGGACTTCGATTTGCCGCATGAGTTGATGGACACGGCGCGAATCGTCACGCTCACCGCCCGGGTGAATGGCGTGGAGGTCGGCCGCGAGACCTATGAAAAGGACGGCCGGCGCATCTTCGCGCGCAGAGTGCCCGACACGGCCCTCAATCGCAGGCCCGCCGAAGTGGAATTCGAGCTGGACAAGGACACGCCGGACCCGAACAAGAACCGGGACATAGGGATGATTGCCCTGAACGTCGCGCTCATGGAGCTGGAAGGCACCACCGCGTACAAAGAGTTGAAGAGCCGCTTCGCCCGGGAGGGCTACGGCAAGATCGTCCAGCAGCGCAACCTGCGACTCCCGCCGGCCGACGAACTGGAGCTGATGAAGCTGTTCCACCAACTGCCCGTCTGGGAGAACCTGTGGTTCCACAATGTCCGGCTGATCAAGAACCCGCTGGACCTGTGGATGATGCAGCAGGTCATCTACGAGGTGCAGCCGGACTTCATCATCGAGACCGGCACCTGGCGCGGCGGCTCCGCCCTCTACTGGGCGAGCGTGCTCGAGAGCATGGGCCTGGAGAAGTCGCGGGTTCTGACCGTGGATATTCAAGACTCCACGCAGCAGGCTTCCCGCGACCAGCTGTGGAAGAAGTACGTCGACTTCTACCTCGGCAGCTCGACCGATCCCGAGATCGTCTCGGCGATGGCCAGCCGCGTGAAGGGCCACAAGACCATCGTCACCCTGGATTCCGATCATGCCATGCAGCACGTTCTCCGGGAGCTGCGCATGTACTCGCCGATGATCAGCCGAGGCAGCTACCTGGTGGTGGAAGATACGCACATGGATGGCGTTCCCACGCACCCCGAGGAAGGCCCCGGCCCGCTCGCAGCGACACTCGAGTTCCTCAAGGACGGCGGCGACAAGGAGTTCGAGCCGGACTTCAGCCGGGAAAAGATGGTGATGACCTTCAACCCCGGCGGCTGGCTGCGGCGGAAGTAGGGGTAGTGGGGTCAGGCCTTCGGGCCTGCCCCACTCCAGGTACTCCGGTGGACAGGGCTGGAGCCCAATCCTACCGGTAGGTCACGTTCTTCATGGTCAGCTCGCCGTAGGAAAAGTAACCTGCGTCGATGCCGCCGCCCGAGAATTTGACGCCTCCCAGCAGAGGAGCTCGGCCCACTCCAAATGAAGACGCGGTGGCGTCGGAGAGATTGAGCGGCAGAGTGGAGAGAACCACGGAAGGGATGACCAATCGCCCCGCTTCCACCCGCTCCGCGCAAGCGAAGATCGTCTGGCCCGGAGATTGGACGCTGCCGCCGATCAGTACGTACTCACGCGTGGGGTCCCCACCGGTCCACGTGACGGTCAAGTCTTGGGTTCGGTCGATGGTCTGGATGCTATCCAGGTTGGTCCAGTTCAGCGGCGCCGGCGTTGCGGGAATCGATAGCGTGGCCTGAAATGCGCTGGCATCGGGACCCCCGGCGCCGTTGGCTAGGATGTACGCTCCTGGGTCGAGGAAGGGTAGGTTTTTCGGCGTGCCGAAAATCGCCGGCGTGATCGCAACCCCCAGGGCGTTCTTCTCGTACAAACCCGTCTTGTTCGGGGGTAGCCGTCTGAAACCATTGGGACCACTCAGATTCAATGCTGTCCCAATGTTCAGGCGCGGCCCGCCGCGCAGCACAAGAGAGCTAAAACCACCGGTAACCACGGTGCAGGTTCCCAGCGCCACTCCGCCCAGTGAAGTCACCCCCGCGGACTGGCCCACCGTGCCTGCGTCCCAACGGAAGAAATCGCCCCAGGCGAGGTCCGCTTTGCCCTGGCCGATTACCATGCCAGGCGCGCCGATCGTGAGGTTCGCGCGGAGCAGTTGGACCCAGGCGAGCTTGAGGGTCTCGCCATTGGCGATGCGCTGGAGATCGCCGGCCGGTGGGCCGTGCGGGTCGGAACAGATACTACCTTGCGCGGCGACGGCGATGGAGGTGAAGTTACTCACCACACCGCCAGCCTTGATCGCCACAGGCACATAGCAGCCCTGGGGCACGTCCTGGGGGAGTTGGAAATTGATCTGATCTTCTCCCGCGTAGTTCGGCGCCCGGCCCTTGTACTGAGCGGTCACGCGTTTGTTGCCTACCCACACTTCAACGTCCGTGCCTGGATCCGCCGCGCCGGGCGGATTCGTTTCGTCGACGCTCACCGGACCGAGGCCCGTGCCCCAGAGGACCATGACCTGGCCCGGGCGGGCCACCTGGATGGGTAGGTTGAAGGGCGACTCCGCCAGAGCCCAGTTCTGGAGCACGCCGGGACCGTTGCCGGCCATGTTGCGGGAGAAGATGCCGAAATTCGTCCGCACGACGCGGATGGTCACCGGGACACTGGGTCTGGTGTTGTAGGTGAGCGTGAGAGTGCCTGCACCGGCCGGCGTCCGCGAAGGCAGGATGGCGGACACCTGGCCGGCCGAGGTATAGAGCATGATGGCATCCACGGTAGTGCCGCCGACCGTGACCTTGATGGACGTCCCACCCAGCGTAGTGGGCAGCGGGAACGTCCCGGCCGTCTGCGACGTGGCAGGCCCCAGCCCGGCCCCGAATACCGTGAAGATCGAGCCTTGGGCGATGCCGGCATTCGGCAGCGAATCGAGCCCGTAGCTGGCGGCGTTGAGCACCCCACCCTGGAACACGACTGGTTGCGCCACCGCGAGCGCGGCACAAAAGACAAGTAGCACAGCAAAAGGTATTAAGGTCCTCATTGTGTCCTCCGGGACGCGATCCATTCTAACAGACACAGCGGCAGTCGCGGGCAGAAAGAACCCGATGGATCCTCAGCGCTTGCTTTCGATCCGCCTGGAGGTCATCCCGCCGCCGACCATCTCCATCGGCTGATCTGCTTTCTTTACGAAGCGCAGATCGGGGAGGGCTCCTTCGGGATCGAAGAAGGCGTCTTCGGATTCGGGAAGTACCTCGACTCGAACACTAGAGGGAAACTTGACGTAGAGCCGCCCATTTTCGAAGGCCACGCCGGCGAACCTCCCGACCGGAGCCTGGTATATTCCGGCGTATGACTGCAACACCTGGGCTGGAACCGAAGCGACTGTTTTCCGCCGCGGCTGGTAGTCCGTCCAACCGTACTCGGCCGAAATGGCGGAGAGAATCTCGCGCGAGAGGGGGTCTCCGCGGTCGCCGTTGGTCATCACCACGGCGCCACGTCCGGAATCGCGGTATCCGAACAGCGTGCAGCGGAACCCCTCGTTTCCACCGTTGTGCGAGATGGATTTCAAGCCTGCCGTGTCGCCCAAGCCCACGCCAAGCCCATAGTCCCCGATTACCCCGGTAAGCATCTCTTTCACGGTCGCCGGTTTCAATACCCGGCCCGGTCTCTGAATCTCGAGGACCACGCGAGCCAGATCGGAGGGTGTGGTCCACAAGCCGGCTGCAGCCCGTTCCGGGTAGGTGTGCCACTTTCCCTGAAGGGGGCGTCCGTCGGCCCGGTGCCCGGTCGCCGCCTCCGCGCTCCGGCCGGCCGGCAAGGGCTGCTCGAAGGTGCTGTGCCGCATCCCGAGCGGGTCGAGCACGAGTTCGCGAGCCACCTCCTGGAACGGTCTGCCGGTCACGTCCTCGATGAGCAGTTGCACAACCTCGAATCCGCCGCCCGAGTAGCTCCATCGGCTGCCGGGGACCGCTTCCACGCGGATGGGCGGCGAATTGGCGGGCTTGATTCCGTCCAGTATTTGGAGCAACGACGGAACCGGCTCTCCATCCGCGTACCCGGGAAAGCCATGCACCGTAAGACCGGCGGTGTGGCTCAACAGACGCCGCAGCGTCACCTTCTCCGTCTTGCAGAAATCGTTCTCAACCGCTTCCCAGGAGCGCAGCCTGGCATTGACGTTTTCGTCGAGTGAGAGCTTGCCGAGTTCCACCAGCCGCAACGCCACCATGGCCGTCACAGGCTTGCTGATCGAGGCCGCCTGAAAAAGCGTGTCGGCCGTCACGGGCCGCTGGCCCTCGGACGACATCAGCCCGTAGCCGCGCGCCCACTCGATCTCGCCGCCCGCAATGACGGCGACGCTGACGCCGGGGGTCCGGTGATGCTTGACGCGCTCGGCGATGTTCATCTTCTGGACTGGCCGGCCTTGAATCACTACCGCGGGAAGCAGGCCGGTCTCCACGCTTCGTATCTTCCGGTCCAAGTCGGTTTCCGCTGCGAGGGGCAGGACAAGCAGTTGGGCCGCGAGGACATTCAGGGCGAACACTCTCGAGCGAGCGAACATGGTCTCTCCCATGGCAGCCGTAGAGGGCCACCTCTGTCGTTAGACGGAACTCCGGGCAAACCGTTAGCGCTAGCCCGCACTTTTCACCCAAGATCTACTGCGGCGCGCGATGAGCCGATGTCTACTTCGTTGCGCGCGGGCGACGTCCTCGACGTACTGTCCAGTACGCCTCCGGGCGTCACCTCTCTCGCGTCTCGTATCCACGGGCTCCTCGCGCGCCTCGTCACGATCCTGCGTGAGCAGTGCGGGCCAGGGCGCGACTATTGCGGCTGGTACTCCAGCGCCACCAGGCTGATGTCGTCGTTCTGTGGAGCGCCCTGCGTGAACTCGCCGACGGCGGTGAGAATCGCGGCGTGCAGATCCTGACAGTTCGCACCGGCGCTGCGGCTCACCACCTCGCACAGCCGCTTCAGGCCATAGAACTCGCCCTTGAGGTTGCGCGCTTCCGTGAGGCCGTCGCTGTACATCACCAGCTTGTCGCCCGGCTGGAGCTGGCTTTCCTCGGCCGGGTAGGTGGTCTCCGGGAGCATGCCCACGGGAACACCGCTGGCGGCCAGGGCATCCAGTCTCCCACTGGCGTTGGCCAGTAGCGGCGGCGGGTGGCCGGCATTGACCCAGCGCATCAGGCCGCTCTCCTCGATGGTGCAGTAGAAAATTGTGGCGTACTGTTCGCCTCCCGTCCGCTCGTTGAGGAAGTGGTTGGTGCGGGACATCATCTCTTCCATCGCCAGCCGCGTGAAGGGGGCGGCGAGGAACATGCCTTGCAACAGGGAAGCCAGGATGGCCGCGCCCACGCCTTTGCCGGAAACGTCGGCGGAGATGGCGGCCCAGCACTTGGGGTGGATCTGCCGCACGTCCAAATAGTCGCCGCCGACCTCGAGACAGGGAGTGCTGGAAGCCGCGGCGCGGAACCACCCGGTAGCCGGGAGTATTCGTGGCAGCAGGCTTTGCTGGATCTGCCGCGCGATCCCGAGTTCCTGCTGCATGCGCTGGCGCACCCACTGCTCCTCGAGCAGGCGCGCGTTTTCGAGCACGGTGGAGGCCTCCAGGGCCAGGGTCGTCAGAATCTCGCGTCCCCCGGAGGAGAGGTCCGCGGCCTTGAGCCGCGAATCCATGTAGAGCACCCCCACGGTGTCGTCCATGGGATTGAACGCGGCGGTTTCCTGCATCGCTCCGGTTCGCACCCGCACCAGCGGCACGCAAACCACGCTGCGCAACTCCAGGGCGGCGACCGTGCGCTCGGGCCCCTCGACCGACGGGTCGAAGTTCATGGAGAGGAAATCCTTGCGCTGGGCCAGCGAGCGCATTAGGAGGCTGGTAGGCACGCGCAGGTCGGTTTCGGCCAGCGGCCCGGTTTTCGCGCGGGCGACGCGGATGGCCAGGTCGTCGCCCTGGCGCAGTAGCAGGAACCCTCGTTCGCAGCCGGTCACCGCCAGCGCCGCTTCCACTACCGTCGCGAGCACGTCGTCGGTGGAGAGCGAAGCTTGCAGCGCCCTGGCCACCTCCAGCATGGCGCGAAGCTTTGAGAGGTTCGTGCCAACCTCAATCGCGACCGGCGTGGGCGCTTTCGGCCGCTGGGGACGGACGGGAAGCACTCCCAGGGAAAAGACGATCGCGTAGGAGTCGGGAAACCCGAAGTCGATCCGGTCGGAGTTGCGCAGCTTCTTACGCTCGACGCGTTCCCCGTTGACCGTCACTCCGTGGCTGCTGCCCAGGTCCTCGAGGACGTACTGCCCGTTGTCGACCACGATCTGCGCGTGGTGGCGCGAACTGCGGCTATCGCGCAGCACCAGTTCGTTGTCGGCGTGCCGGCCGATTCGGAAAGGCAACTGTTCCAAGGCCACGCGGGTCTCGGCCCCGGATGGGCTCTTCACGATCAGGTAAGCCGGAGGCGCGCCGCCCCGGGCAGGTTCAGTAGCCATTTCGTCCCTTCATTGGCGCCGGTCTTTCATGGGAATGGGCGGAGGCGCCGCAGCCGCGGCATCCGCCATCTCTCGAGCGCGCAGCGCCTGGCAATGCGAGCAGTAGCCGCCCACCTCGGTTCGCGCCACCAGAATCTGGAAGCCGAAATGCACCTCAATCTGCCGCCGCAGACGATGGAGGGGCTCGCCGTAGAACTCCTCGACCTTTCCGCAGCGCAGGCAGACCACGTGCGCGTGCTCCTGCTTCATGCGCGTTTCGTAGTAGTGCTGGTCGCCCTCATAGTGCATCAGGTCCAGCTCATCCACCATTTGCCCCTGCTTGAGCATCTTGAGCGTTCGGTAGACCGTCACCCGATTGATCTTAGGATCCCTGAGCTTGGCGCGTTCGTAGAGTTGTTCGGCGTCCAGATGCTGGCCGGATTGCTCGATCAGTTCCAGCAGGATCTGCCGCTGCCGCGTCAGGCGGATGCCCTGCTTCTTCAGCGATCCCTGGATGTCTTGGCCAGCCATAGCGCCGCTGCTGCCACGATACCACGCTAAAGGCCGAGTAGGATAAGACGCCGTGGACCGGGCTGGAGCCCTATCTTACCTTAGTGCATAATGAAGCTCATGGCGTGCGAGAAGTGCGGTGGGAGCGGCTGGGTGATTCTGGAGCGCGACGGCATCTCGGGCGCCGAGCGCTGCGATTGCGCCGCGCAGGAGAGTCCGCAGGACCGCGAGGCCGAAGCCAACATCCCGCCGCTGTATCGCAGTTCGTCGTTCGAGAACTTCAGCGTCCGGACGGACCATCCGATCGCCTACCGCGCGCTCAGCCAGGTCTTCGTGAGGCTGCAAGGCTACGTCAAGGATTTTCCGTTCGTGCCCAAGCCCGGCCTGCTGCTGATCGGCCCGACCGGCACGGGCAAAACCCACCTGGGGGTAGCCGTGCTGCGCGCGCTGATCGCGAAGGGGTTTCAGGGGCTGTTCTTCGACTACAGCAACCTGCTGGAGCAGATCCGGTCGGGGTGGAACGCCGAAGCCGGGGCCAGCGAACGCGCCGCGTACCAATCCTGCATGGACGCCGACGTCCTGTTGCTGGACGATATGGGGTCCCAGCGCATGGCCGAGTGGGTGGAAGACACGCTGACGGCCATCGTGACCTATCGCTGCAACAACAAGAAGCCGCTGATTGTCACTACCAATCTCCCCGACCCGGCGGCGGGCGACGCCATCGTGGAACGCACGCCCGGCTCGGCCTACGTCGACTACCGCATTCCGCTGTCGCAGAAAATCGGGGAGCGGGCGCGCTCCCGGCTCTTCGAGATGTGCGAGCTGGTGAAGATGCCGGATATCCCCGACTATCGCTTCCACAAGAAGTGATCTACGTGGCGCAGTGCGACTGGCCGCGCTTGGCCAGGTAGCGCTGGTGGTATTCTTCGGCGGGCCAGAACCCGGCGGCCGGCAGGATCTCGGTCACGATGGGCCGGCGATGCCGCCCGGAGCGTTCCAGATCCTCCTTCGAAGCCCGCGCGCCGGCCTCCTGCTCGGGTGTGTGGAAGAAGATCGCCGACCGGTACTGAGTGCCGTGATCCGGTCCCTGACGGTTGAGCGTGGTCGGGTCGTGCATCTCCCAGAACACGTTCAACAGGTCCCGGTACGAGACCTCCGCCGGGTCGAATTCGACCTCAATTGCCTCGGCGTGTCCGGTGCGGTCGGTGCAAACGTCCTGGTAGGCCGGATCCGGAAGCGTTCCCCCGGTGTAGCCCACCCGGGTGGAGTGAACGCCCTTCAGTTGTCGGAACGTCTCTTCGACGCCCCAGAAACATCCCGCGGCAAACGTAGCCCTCTGCATACCTCCAGAGCACCACAAAGCGGGATGCGGCGCAACCTACCGATCCATCCGGATCGGAGTCTCGGCGAGTTTATCGCTTCTGCGGGACCTCACTGCTCGCCTTCGAGCGATCCCGCCTCCTCGCGATGCCGGGCGTATTGCGTGGTGGGAATCGAAGCACGTCGGCGAAATCGAGGTCCAACGAAATCAGGCAGCGGCCTTCCGCGATGCAAATCTCGACTCGGTCCGGGAACCGAGGTTCTCATCAAGTTTGAACTTCATGCCGCGCTTTGCCCGGGCAGATCGACGAACCGGCCGCGACTCATCTCGGCGCCGTATGCGATGGCCGCCAGGATGTCATCGCGGGTCAGGTGCGGATACTCCTCCAGGATCTGTTCCATGGTCATTCCCGAAGCCAGGAAGTCCTGGAGCAAGGAGACCCAGATTCGCGTGCCGCGAACGCACGGTTTACCGAAGCAGACATTGGGGTCGACCGAGATCCTGCTCAAGAGCGGGTTCATGGCGCGCCGATCCTTTCGAACTTCAGGATGCCAACCTCGGCAATTGCCGGGGGCGTGGCGCCCCACCTTACACCATAGGCCGCAAGCAGCGCAAGAGGCGCCGCGTCTCGGGGCGACTTGAGCGCGAGAGTACCTGTTACTTCTTGGCCCGGCCGGCTTCTAGTCCCGATCCACCGGCGGCGTACTCGGGCTGGACGTTGACCACGCCGAACTGGCGATCCACCACCTCACGATGCGCCGCCATCATCCACAGGAAGCCGATGGAGCCTCCGGGCGCGGCCACGTTGGGATGATACCCTTTCGGCATGACCACGCAATCGCCCTCGCGCACCACGGCAGCCAGTTCCGGCTCGGCCGGGTTGGTGTAGACGAACTGCACCCCCCAGGCGGGCGCCGGCATGGCGATGTAGACGTAAGCTTCCTCGAGCATCGCGGCGTGTTCGTGCGGCGGCCAGGAGGTCCAGTTCCCCGGCGCGCTGAAAGTCACGCCCGCCACGATCTTCCCGGCTTCGACGTTCTTACCGATCAGGATGTTCAGGTTCCGTTCCGTGGTCGCGCCGCCGGCGATGAAGTGCAAACCGGGATCCTTCTGGATCTCCGCGAAGGAGATGAACCGCAGCGGGTATCGATTTTCCACGGGAGCCGAGAGCTCCGCGAAGTCGCATCCCGCGGGACCGGGCACGACCTCGATGGCCGCATCGCGGGGAACGTACATTGCGTCGTAGGGCGCAAGCTGGAACGACTGTTCCGCAACCTTCACCTGCGCCGCACCCTTCAGGCAAATCAAGCCGGTTTCATGTCCCGCCGTCTCGAAGCGCAGCGGCGCGTCGCCCGCGTCCAGAATAATCCGGCCGTAGTGCATTTGGCGTACCGGCCCGAGCCCGGGCGCCAGCCAGCGCGAACGGCCCTTCTTGCTGTCGGTCTTGCGCAGGACGCAAGATTCCGCGTTGATGGGGAATTCCGTAGTGTTCATGTCAGTTCCATCTTATAGGATAGAACTACGGCGTAACCTATGGTGGTGGGGGCGACGCCCTTGACTGTGGAGGTCCAACGGATGAACCGAAGACACTTCCTGATGGGTGCGGCGGCCGCGGCCGGAACCTTGCGCGCCAGCTCGCTCGAAAGCCCGAACGACACCGTCCGGGTGGCCTGCGTGGGCGTGCGGGGCCAGGGCCGGGGTCATATGACGGCCTACTCGAAGCTGCCCAACGTCGAGGTGGCGGCCTTGTGCGATGTCGACGAGAGAATCCTCAAGGATCGGCTGGAGGTGGCCGAGAAAGCGTCCAAGCGGCGCCCGGCGGCGTTCTCCGACATCCGCAAGCTGCTCGAGGATCGCTCCATCGATGCGGTTTCGATCGCCACTCCGAACCACGGCCACAGCTTGCAGGCCATCTGGGCGATGCAGGCGGGCAAGGACGTTTACGTCGAGAAGCCGTGCTGCCACAACCTGTTCGAATGCAAGCAGCTCGTCGCGGCACAGAAGCGGTATGGCCGCATCCTGCAGCACGGGACGCAGAGCCGCTCGAGCCCGGCGGTCCAAGAGGCCGTGAAGCAGATGAGCGAGGGCCTCATCGGCGAGGTCTACATGGCGCGCGGCCTATGCTTCAAGTGGCGGGACACCATCGGCCGCAAGCCGGTGGCCCCGGCGCCCGCGGGCGTGAACTACGATTTGTGGCTGGGCCCCGCGCCGGTGCGCGAGTTCACCGAGAACCGGTTCCATTACAACTGGCACTGGTTCTGGGACTATGGCGACGGCGACCTCGGCAACCAGGGAATCCACGAGCTGGACGTGGCGCGGTGGGGGCTGGGTGTCACCTACCCCACCAAGATCACCGCGTTGGGCGGTCACTACATGTTCGACGACGATCAGGAGACCCCCAACACGCTCACGGCGCTCTATGAGTTCCCCGGCGCCGGCGGCAAGAAGAAAATGATGGAATTCGCGGTTCGGCACTGGATGACCAACCACGAGGCGGGCATCGGCGAATCGGCCCCGGGGATTGAAGCCAGAGACAGCCGCGACACCATCGGCAACGTCTTCTACGGATCGAAGGGCTACCTGGTTGTCGAGGGATACGGGAAGTTCCGCACGTTCCTCGGTCCAAAGCGGGAACCCGGACCTAGCATGACGCAGCCGGGCAACCACTTCGCCAATTTCATCGCAGCGGTCCGGAGCCGGAAGTACGCGGAGGCGAACGCCCCCGCCGAAGAAGGCGCCATCTCGTGCGCGCTGATCCACCTGGCCAATATCTCCTACCGCCTCGGCCGCAGCATCAACTTCGACGCTGCCACTTACACCTGTCCCGGCGACAAGCAGGCCACGCGGATGTTCACATACAACTACCGCAAACCGTTCGTGGTGCCCGAGAGAATCTGAGCCCGGTCCGCCCTCGGATCTACAAGCCGATGGATGTACAATCGATGCTAGCC
>PLEM01000302.1 GCA_003137035.1 Bryobacterales bacterium
GGATGCGCGACATGGATTCGGGAACCAAGAGCCAGTTGCGGCGGCTGTACAACGCGGTGCGGCGGGCCTGTCGCGCCCCGGAAAACGAGCGGCAACAACAATTCGTGATGCTGCGCGCACGGCTGGCCTATACCATCGCCCGCCATTCGCTGCGCAGCCTGGACATGATCGAGAAGCTGCTGCTGCAAGTGACCCGCAAGAACGACGCGCGCGGCTACGAGCGGTTCCGGGATCTTTTCGAAGCCATCGTAGCCTACAACGAATAGCGAGGAAGCATGAGCGCCCACACAGCCGAGACGGAATTGAAACTGATTGGCAAGCTGATTCTGGAAGGAGACCTGCGCTGCGAGACCGGCCTGCACATTGGGGCGGGCAAGGGATCGCTGGAGATCGGAGGCGCGGACAATCCCGTGGTAAAGGACGCTTTCGGCCGCCCCTACGTCCCCGGCAGCTCGATGCGCGGGAAGCTGCGCTCGCTGCTCGAGCAGTCCGCGGGCCTGGCGGTTCCGAGCGAGCTGGTGTACCTGTCCAAGCGCAAAGGGCAGGAGGTTCGCATTCACCAGAGCGACCGGCCCGGCGACGAAATTTGCCTGCTGTTCGGGCGGAACCCGGGGCGCATGGAGCGGGTGACGGGCGACGCGCTGGAGACCACAACGTCCAGCCCGGCCCGGCTGACCGTCTACGACGCGCCGCTGGATCCGGACAGCATCACGCCGCAGATGCGTGAGAACCTGGACGACGAGCTGACCGAAGTGAAGAGCGAGAACGCCATCGACCGCATCACCTCGCAGGCCAACCCTCGGACGCTCGAGCGGGTTCCGGCCGGCGCGCGATTCCACGTGCGCTTCGTGCTGGACGTGTTGTGCGAGGAGGACAAGGGGCTGGTGGCGCGCTTCGTCGAGTCGCTGCGGCTGCTGGAGGACGACGCGCTGGGCGGCGGCGGCTCGCGCGGCAGCGGGCGGGTGCGATTCGCCAACGTGAAGCTGAGCTGGCGCGGCCGCAGGTTCTACGCGGGCGGAGCCCCCGAGGAGAAACTGCTGGCCGGGGCGGACCTGGACGCGCTTCAATCCCTGGTGAGCGGCGAAGGGTTTGGCGGCAAGCTTTCCGAGTAGCGTCAATGAACCCCGCCTTGATGGTTCGCTTTCGGCCGGCCGGACCGTGGCGCATCGGACCGGACTCTGGCGCGCGCAATCGCGTGGACCGCGTGTATCACAGCGACTCGCTGTTTTCCGCGGTGACGCACGCCATGGCGCGGCTGGGGCGGCTCGAAGAGTGGCTGATGGCGACGGTGGCGAACCCGCAAGGCGCGGAAGTGCGCTTCAGTTCGTGTTTCCCGTACTTCGAAGACGTGCTGTTCGTGGTTCCGCCGCGCAACCTCTGGCCGCCTCCGCCATCGGCGAAGGTGCGCTGGAGCAATGCGCGGTTTGTGCCGCTGTCGGTGGTGGCGGCTCTGGCGGGCGAGCACCCGCTGAAGGACAGCAACTGGCGCCTGGACGGGCCGAGCGAGTGCCTGGTGCCGGGGAATGCGCCGTTCCGCGGCGGGCCGTTCCGTCCGGCGATGCGCTCGCACGCGGGTGTGGATCGGACGACGGGCGCGGCGGTGGCGGTGCACGATACGGCGTGCCTGGAGTTCGCGCAAGGCGGCGGGCTGTGGGCGGTGGTGGCCTTCGCGGACCAGGACGCGGAGTCGCGCTGGAAGGAAGATGTCCGCGCGGCGCTGCGTCTGCTGGCCGATAGCGGGATGGGCGGAGAGCGGTCGATCGGCTGGGGCCGGTCGGCGGATCCGGAGTTCAGGGAGGGCGTGCTGCCGGACATGATCCTGCCCCCCAAGCCGCCCGCGCCGCCGGTGGAAGCGGTGGAAGGCGTCGAGGTTGCGCCGAAGCCGCCGGCGGAGACTGGCTACTGGCTGCTCTCGATGTTCAGCCCGGCCATCGGGGACGCGGTGGACTGGCAGCGCGGGTTCTATTCCATCGTGAGCCGCGGCGGCCGGATCGAAAGCCCGGCGCGCTCGGGCGAGGAGAAGAAACTGGTGCGCATGGTGGAAGAGGGATCGGTGCTGGCGGCTGCGGCGCCGCCCATCGGCGCCGCCCCAAACGTCGCTCCCGACGGTTTCCCGCACCCGGTGTTTCGCGCCGGATTCGCGGTGGCCATTCCGGTTCCACTGCGCCAGCAAGAGCGCTCGGCAGGTGCGGCATGAAATACCGGTTGACCTGCCTGACCCCGCTGCTGGTCGGTGACGGCCGCAAGCTGTCTCCCATCGACTACATGGTTTGGAAAGACCAGGTGAACGTTCTGGACCAGCGGCGAATCTTCCGCCTGCTGTCCAAAGGGCCGCGCCTGGAGGGCTACCTCACGCAATTGAAGCGGGCCGACAAGTTGGATTTCGCGTCCTGGGGCGGGTTCGCGCAGAACTTCGCCGACCGCCGCATTCCGTTCGAGCACCCTTCCTCGGCCGCATATTGGGAGAAGGCGCGCAGCGAGAGCCTGTCCATCCCCACGTTTTTCTCCGGGCTGGATGGGCCGTATCTGCCTGGCAGCGCCATCAAAGGCGCGCTGCGCACCGGCGTGCTTTCCGCCTGCTGGGGGAACGAAACGCCACCGCAGATGGACGACCGTCCGTGGATGCGGCCGGGCGAAGCCGCCGAAGAAGATGCGCTGGGGCCTGGACCGGTGAACTTCATGCGCGCCGTCGCGGTGTCGGATTCGCAGCCGGTGGCCGTCTCGACGCTGAAGCTGTACCTGCTGCGGGTCTCGACGCTGGTGGCGCGCGCCGGCCGCTTCGAGCTGGGTTGGAAGCAAACGCCGCGCGGAACGGTTCCCGGCAACCAGGCGGGCGAGAGTACGCCGCTGTTCGCCGAGATGGCTGCGCCCGGCACGATTTTCGAGGGCGTGTGGCGCGAGAACGCGTTCCTGGCCCAGCCGGAGATCGTGCGCGCGCTGCGCTGGAGAGAGCCGGTGACCGGCGAGCGCATCCTCGGCGCTGCCAACCGCTACGCCGAGAAGCTGCTCGCCATCCAGAAGCAGTACGCCGTATCGGCGGGGCTGCCGCTGCTCAAGGAGAGCGTCGAGCACCTCGAGACGTGGCTCACCCACGTTCAGGCGGAGGGTCGAGCCTGCCTCCTCTCGATGGGGTGGGGCAGCGGCCTGCTCTCGAAAACCGGCTGGCTCGAAACCGACAACGAAGCTTACCGCAAGGCTATGCAGCAGGTGCCGCTCTATGGCCGCGCGCTCGCGACCGGCCTGCCGTTTCCCAAGACCCGCCGCATCGTCTTCCTCAACAACCAGCCCGCCACCCTGCCTGGGTGGGCCGTGCTGGAAGTGGAGTAGGGCGGGGAGCGAGCGCTAGCGGTTCAAGCGGGCAGGGCAGTTCTCCCAGACGGCGTTAGCTCCGTGTGGTACCCGATAAGCGGCCGCAAACCACAGGGACCTATCGTCTGTCCGATCAAGAGCTGCGCTCAACTCTCACTCGCTGGCGGAGGACTTCATCGTCTCAGTCGCGCTTCCGAGGACCGTCATGGACCCATACGATGTGACAGTCAGAAGGGCATCCCCAGTCAAATCCGTTCAAATACCACTTCCTGTCCAAATACCGGAAATCGGCGTTCGCCTCGATTGGGGGTGCATCAGCCGGCGAATTCAAATACTGAAAGGTGAAGTCGCCATATGACACGGAGTCCATCGAATCCTTCAGGTGATCGATACTCCTGACCTTGACAAGTCGAGAGTAGCGGTTGAATTCCGGAGCTCGCGAGATGATGTCTGCCGCCTCTCTCGGAGACAAGTCCGGAGGTCCGAAGACCCGGCAGCCCGTGACCATCCCGAGAAGCACGGCAACCCCACCGCTAGCCAGCAGCCATTGGCGCATGTCAGCCAGTTATCCTAGCGCAAATCAGGACCGCGGGGAACCCACATGGTGATTGAACGGAGCCATCAACGTTGCCTCACGGTCGATGAGGTCTGATCTCGCTTATCGCGGGCACATGGCCACGGACGAAGCCTCCCGCGAAGCCATGCAGCAGGTGCCGCTGTATAGCGGTGCGCTCTCGACCGGCCTGCCGTTCCCCAAAACCCGCCGCATCGTGTTCCTCAACAACCAGCCCGCCACCCTGCCCGGCTGAGCGGTGCTGGAAGTGGAGTAGAGGGGCGAAGGCGGGCCACGGCCTTCGTGGACCTTGTCCTGTAAATCGTGCGGGATAATACTTCAGGTGAGGTTTCTATGGATACGTCAGAAGTTGAGGCGCTGTTCGCGCAGACACTCGTCGGTGACTACGAAGCGGAAGAGGCGTGGACGGCGGTCCACGCACTGCGCGGAGATGGAAGCCGGGAGATCTTCGAATTTGCGGCGGCGTGGTGCCTGTCGGACGATCCGCTAAAGAGAGCCCGAGCGGCAGATATCTTGTGCCAGCTTCGACGCGCGCCCGTGACGAGCGCGCCAGGGGAGCAACCAAAATGGGACAAACCGGAATGGTTGTTCCGCGGTGAGTCATACTCGCTCGTCACGAAGATGCTGGAAGACGAGCGCGATCCCGCAGTTCTTTACTCGGCTATCCACGCTCTCGGTCATCTGCATAACGCCAGCGCCGTTTCTCTGATCCTCCGCTATCAAGATCATCCCGACGAGAATGTC
Source organism: Bryobacterales bacterium (assembly GCA_003137035.1). Classification (GTDB taxonomy): domain Bacteria; phylum Acidobacteriota; class Terriglobia; order Bryobacterales; family Bryobacteraceae; genus Fen-330. The sequence goes on from PLEM01000302.1 coordinate 4,628, forward strand.
CGGTTTGCCGTGAGCTTCGCACTCGGGTGTTATCCGAACGACCCGCAGTCGGTTTGTGGTTTGCTGAAACTCACGTCTGATACAGACGCGGAGGTCCGCGATTGGGCCGTCTTCGGTCTCGGAGTGCAGGGGGATGCCGACTCGCCTGAGATTCGCGCAGCTCTACTTCGGTGTCTCGACGATGCGAGTGAAGACGTTCGCATGGAGGCTGCCGCGGGCCTGGGAAAACGTCAAGATCGACGAGTCATCCCCAGGCTCCGGGCCATGCTCGACGAACCCAACTTCGGGGTTCGAGCGGCTGAAGCTGCAGCTGCGCTACTGGGATTCGATCGAGTTCCGCGGGAGTGGAGTGCGGAAGACTACAAATCCGCACTGGCAAGCAAGTTTCAGATCTCGGACTGAGCGGAGCCACCAACGATGTGCAACGGTCGATGAGGCAACATTTCAGCCACCTGAACAGGCGTAGACTCAGATCATGAAGGCAGCGCGGCGCTTCACCGCGATCATCGAACGTGAGGACGACGGTATTGTTGCGTTGTGCCCGGAGCTCGACATAGCGAGCCAGGGTTCCTCGATTGAAGAAGCGCGAGCCAACCTCATTGAGGCGCTCACGCTGTTCTTCGAAACGGCCGCCCCGTCCGAAGTCGCGCGACGCTTTCACGACGAGGTTTTCGTGACCCAGGTTGAGGTGCCGGTTGGGTGAGCCAGGAGGCCTGACCGCTTGCGTGTCGCGCCCTGGGATTTCCGAGCGTTCCGCTCTCCGGTCGCGTTCCCGTGACGCGGGGAGCGCGCCGCCGGCCCGTGCGAGTGTGATATACGTCGTACCGGAGGATGGGGATGAATCTGCTCGAAAGGTTGGTCATGTCGCGCGGTGGCGCTTCCATGATGTTGATCCGGGTGCTGGTGGGCGCGGTGTTCCTTTCGGAGGGCATCCAGAAGTTCCTGTTCTCCGCCAGCCTGGGCGTGGGGCGGTTCGTGAAGATCGGCATCCCGCACCCTGGGTTCACGGCGCCCTTCGTCGGCGTGGTGGAAATCGTCTGCGGGGCGATGATCGTCGCCGGACTGCTCACGCGTGTGGCGGCGATTCCACTGCTCATCAACATCTCGGTCGCGATCGCGACGACGAAGGTCCCGATGCTTCTGCACCAGGGGTTCTGGCCAATGGCGCACGAAGCGCGCGTCGACTTCTGCATGTTCCTCGGGCTGGTGTTCCTGGCAATTGAGGGCGCGGGCCGCTGGAGCTTCGATCAGCGAATTGGCCAGCCGAACCAGCGCGGAACCCCGCGGCAGTAGTCCGCATACGCCGTGCCCTGCGTGGCGCGCAGATGGGGTTCCTCGAGACCCACGACGACGATGTGAAAGGCCAGCCACAAGCACGCCCCGTAGAGCGCCACGGGCAGTGAGGCCAGAATTGCGGCCTGACCGAACACTACCAGCAGGACGCCCAGGTACATGGGGTTCCGGGAGAATCGATATGGCCCGCCGTGCACCAGGCTGTCCGGCTCCTCGCCGATCAGAAAACGCAGGTGGCGCGTGAAGAAAATCGCGGGAGTGCCACCGGCGGCGAGAAATCGGAGCAGGCACCAGAGGTACAGCGCCGCGCCCACGGCGATGACGATCCAGCCGGCCCGCCAGAAGCCCGCTCGCGCGGATGCCCCCGCACCCAATGTCAGGGGAACCCAGACGCCCACCACGCCCGGCACGAGCAGGGTGAAGAGGAGACCGCGCAGCCGGAGCACGTTAGGGATTTTATCATCGAATACCTGTAAACGCTTTTCGGCGTGCGTACGTCTTGGTGAGCAGGAGGTCCGAACGTAATGCGCATTGCCGTTCCCTTGATCTTCGCCAGCCTGCTGGCGTCCATGGTATCTGTTCGCGCTCAGGAGAAGAAGGAGTCCGTCACCCCCGCGGTTTACCGGGTGGAGTTCAACATCCGTGACGGCAGCGAGGCCGCGGCGAAAGCCGGGCGGCGCTATGCCATGCTGATCGAGTCGAACGGCAAAGGCACGTTTCGCACTGGAAACCGCGTCCCTTATGCCACTGTGGGGATGCAGCCGGGGCAGTATCAGTACTTCGATGTCTATGTGAACATAGATTGCCGCCTCCGCGAGTCAAACGAAAAGGTCGATCTCAACGCCGACATCGAACTCGGCGGCATCGTGGAACACGAGAAGGGGGCTGCCACCAATCCTCCCAACCCCACGGTTGCCACCATTCGCCTCAGTGTGGCCACCATCCTGGGCCTCGGAAAGCCCGCGCTGGTCGCCTCGATCAACGATCCGGTCACCATGCGCAAGTTCGATGTCGAGGCCACGGTGACGAAGGTAGACTGAACCTTCTCAAGGCAACGAGGCAAGCCGCGTGACGTCCAGGGAGACCATCTCGCCCTCCACCCCGTCGATGAAATGAGCGGTATGGCGGTAGGCGAGCGGGTCGCCGGTCACATAGTGCGTCACGCTCCCCGAGCCGGCGGGCCGGCCGGCCCACGCGGCGCTCACCACCTCCGCGGTCACTTCCGCGCTCGAGACCAGGGCGATCGAGCCGCCCAGCACCCGGTCGATCACCGGGCGCAGGAGCGGATAGTGGGTGCAGCCCAGGATGAGCGTGTCGATATCGGGGCGCGAAGCCAGGTAGTGGCGCGCCAGCACCTCGGCGTCGGGCGATTCCGAGAGGCCTTCCTCGACCACGTGCACGAACAGGGGGCAAGCCTGCGCCCACACCGACAGGCCCAGCGCTTCGAGTTTGCCCTGATAGACGCCGCTGGCGATGGTCCCGGTGGTGCCGATGACGCCTACCCGCCCACTGCGCGTCTGGCGGCGGGCGGCCTCGACTCCCGGATCGATGACGCCCCAGACCGGGACCGGCGCGCTCGCGGCCAGTTCGGGCAGCGCCGCCGCCGACGCGGTGTTACATGCGATGACGATGCCGCCGACCTCCAGGCGCAGGAGAAACGACACGATCTCGCGGGCGAATTCGCACACCATCGCCTTCGGCTTGCGGCCGTAGGGCACGCGCGCGGTGTCGCTGAAGTACAGGAAGTCCTGCGCGGGCAGCAGCCTCCGCAGCTCCCTCAAAACGGTAAGGCCGCCGACGCCCGAATCGAAAACCCCGATCGGCCGGCCCTGGCTCAGTGGCGTGGTCACCCCTCCATCCTCGGAGGACTGGGGAGCGTTTGCAAGTGCTCTTGCGGCCGGGCAGGGCGCTCTGCCAAACTGCGCGTATGGAGAAGGTCAACCTGAAAGAAAAGTTCGCTCTTTTCCGCGATCATTGGAAGCCCAAGATCGTTGGGGAACTCAATGGCCAGCAGGTCAAGCTGGTCAAGTTCCGCGGCCCCTTCGAGTGGCACCACCACGAGCAGGAAGACGAACTTTTCCTGGTCGTCCAGGGGTGGTTCCACATGGAGTTCCGCGACCGGCGGGTCAGGGTCGAGGAGGGCGAATTCCTCATCGTTCCCCGCGGCGTCGAGCACCGGCCCGTGGCGGAGGAAGAGGTTCACGTGCTGCTGTTTGAGCCTGCCAGCACACTCAACACGGGCAGCGTCCGGACGGAACGCACCGCCGCGGTTCTGGACCGGATCTGAGCCGGGGGGACCGGCCACTTCTGCATGGTAAGATGCTATAAGTACCCTAAATTGAATGTACAATGCGTTCTTCGGCTTTAAAGAGAGTCCTTTTAATCTGACTCCCGATCCGGCTTTTCTCTATCGCAGTCAGCAGCACGAAGAGGCGCTGGCGAACCTGATTTATGGGGTCCAGAGCCTGAAGGGGTTCGTGGTGCTGACCGGCGAAGTCGGAACCGGTAAGACGACCATGCTGGAGTGCCTTCAAGACTTCCTGACGGCCAGCCGCATCGAGTACGCCTACCTGTTCAACTCCCGCCTCACAGTCGAGCAGTTCTTCGAAATGATCGCCTACGACCTGGACCTGCGCTGCGCCAGGAACTCGAAAACCGAGGTGCTCATCGCCCTGAATCAACTGCTCATCCGGAACACCAACGAGGGCCGGACAACCGCGCTGATCCTGGACGAGGCGCACAACCTGGAGTGGGATGTGCTCGAGGAGGTGCGTCTGCTGGGGAACCTCGAGAGCCGGCGCGGCAAGCTGCTGCAAATCGTGCTGGCCGGGCAACCCGAGTTCGATCGCAAGCTGGACGCGCCCAGCCTGCGCCAGTTGAAACAGCGCATCGCGCTGCGCTGCACGCTGAAACCGTTCCAGGAATCCGAGACCGGCGAGTACATTTCGACGCGGCTGGGCAAGGCCGGCATGAGCGAGCAGACGGTCTTCCCACCGGAGTTGATCGCGGAGATTCACGTGCGCTCGCAAGGCATTCCGCGATTGATCAACGCGATCTGCGACAACCTGCTGCTCACCGCCTTCGCCATGGAAAGCCGGCAGGCGACCCTGGCGATGCTCGAAGAGGTTACCGAGGACATGCGTCTGGACTGGCCCGGGCGGCGGATCTCGGTGTCGCGGCCCAGCTACTCGACCGACCTGCGCGAACCCACCATGTAAGCGCGCGGCGGGGCTCAATCCCCGCGCGGGTTGAAACCCGCCCTCCAGTTGCAGGGTCTACAATGAACCATAGACTTATGTCGAAAACCACCGGCTTCAACCGCAGGGACTTCTTCATGGGCGCGTCGGCGCTCGGAGCCGCGGGCCGGGCGCTGGCCAAGGCGGCCAAGCCGGCCAGCGGCAGAATCATTGGCGCGAACGACCGCATCAACGTGGGCGTGATCGGAACGGGGGGGCGCGGAACCTACGTCGGTCACGTCTTCGCCAAAGTCGGCAAGGACGATAGCCCCTGCCAGGTGGTCGCGGTCTGCGATGTGTACCAGAAGCGCGTCACGCTGAACCGGCAATACTACGCGAAGAACTACTCGGCGGTCGACGGCACGCTCGACTACCGCGAGATCATCGGCCGCAAGGACGTGGATGCGGTGATCGTTGCCACGCCCGACCACTGGCACGCCAAGATCGCTCTGGCGGCGATGGACGCGGGCAAGGACGTCTACCTGGAGAAGCCGATGGTCCACACCATCGACGAGGCGCGGCGCATCGTCGACGCGGTGAAGGCAACCGGACGGGTGGTGCAGGTCGGGTCGCAGACCACTTCCGCGCAGCAATGGTGGAAAGCCAAGAAGGCCATCGCCGACGGCGCCATCGGCGACATGATCATGAGCCAGGGCTCCTACCACCGGAACTCGACCGGAGGCGAATGGAACTGGGAGATCGATCCCGCGGCCGGGCCCGACAAGCAGGGCGACGACCATGTGGATTGGGCGACCTGGCTGGGACCGGCTACGAAACGCGCCTGGGACGCCGACCGGTTCTTCCGTTTCCGCAAGTACTGGGATTACTCGGGCGGCATCGCGACCGACCTGTTCTTCCACGTGGCGGCGCCGCTGAACATCTGCTGGCCCCAGCCGCAGTTCCCGCACAAGGTGATGGCCGGCGGCGGCATCTACGTGTTCAAGGACGCGCGCGAAGTGCCGGACACTTTCCACCTGGTGGCGGAATACTCGAAGGGGCACACGGTGGTGCTGACATCCTCGATGGCCAACTCGCAGCACATCCCGGGCCTGATTCGCGGGCACCTGGGCGCCATCATCATGGTGGACCACGGAATGTTCGAGGCTCCCACCGACCACATCACCCTGAAGCCGGAGAAGAAGGTGGTCGACGAAGCCTACGCCGCCAAGTTCGGCAAGGACGAGACGCAGATCCCCATCGACCAGGAAGACTCGATGGACAAGCACGTCAAGAATTTCCTGGGCTGCATGCGAACGCGGGAGAAACCGACCCTGGACGTCGAGACCGCCGCTCGCGCGCAGGTGCTGATTTCGATGGCGGTAGACAGCTACCGCCAGGGCCGCGTGCTCTACTTCGACGAAAAGAACTGGAAAGCCGTCCCCAAGCCGACCAGAGGCTGAAGGCCTTAGCCACAGCAAGCGGTTGCGATCCACCGTGGCACAGGCGTTCAGCCTGTGCGGGCATTTCTTCGGAGTCCCGGGAGCGAGCCGGAAACGGTTCAGTTGGCGCCGGTCATCTCGAACACGTAGGCGCCCGAGCCGGCCTCGAAGACCACCGCGCCGGCAGTTTGCCGCGCTCCGGTGAGGCCGGGGGCGCCGGGCTGGTAGGCGTTGTCCTTCCAGACCACGCGGCCGGACTCTTTCACCACAACCGGGCTGAGATTTCCGATGGGGAGATGAATTTCGGCCTCGCTGCCCACCGGAATCGCGGCTTCCAGGCGGAAGGAACCGGGGGTGCGCCGCCAGGAGGAAACGACCGGACCGCGCAGAGTATCGAGCGAGCCGGAGGCCCACCGCAAGTCGCCGGCGGGTTGAGGCTGGATGCGGATGCGCTCGTAGCCGGGGCGCTCGGGGTCGAGATTGATTCCAGCGAGCGCGGAATAGAACCACGCGCCCACGCTGCCGAACATGGGGTGGTTGTGCGAGTTCATCGACGGCCCGGTTTTCTCCTGCCACAACTCCCACAGGGTGGTGGCGCCGTGCTCGATCATGTAACCCCAGCTCGGGTAAGTGGTCTGAGTGGCCAGTTCGTATGCCAGGTCGGAGCGGCCGGTGCGCGCCAGCAGTTCCATGACATATT
>PLEM01000171.1 GCA_003137035.1 Bryobacterales bacterium
TCGGGGAACACTGCGTCGTCGGATGCCGCTTGACGCCATCCCCTAACCGGAGAATCTGGAAGCCCGTCAGGCCGCGGTCTTCCAAGTGTATCGGTGATGGAGACCGCCGAGCCGCGGCACTGAATCCAGTGTGGCTGTCTGGGCCGGTCTTGGTTCGATCGCGCGGCCCTCCGGCGTGTCTTTGGCCAGGGCGTCGTGAGTGCGGTCCTGGTGGTAGTAGGCCATGTACTCGCGGGCCAAGCGCCGGACGTGCGCTTCGCTCAGCGCGATCACGCGATCGAAGCACTCCCGGCGGCAACTGCCCACCCAGCGTTCGGCGACGCCGTTCTGCCAAGGACTCCGAATGTTCGTTCGGATCGGCTTGATTCCGGAGGAGTCCAAGAAGTCGAGTACCTCCGGACTGAACTTGGCGTCGCGGTCCAGGACGACGTAGCGATGGCGCACCGAGTCGGGGAAGGCCTCGCGAAGCTGCTGGACGACCCACCCGGCGGTTGGGTGCGAAGTCACGTTGAAGTGCAGGATCTTGCGGCGGCTATGATCGATGACGAAGAAACCATAGAGCAGACGGAAGGTCACGGTCGGCACGGTAAAGAAGTCCAGCGCCGCGAGTACTTCGCGGTGATTCTCGAGAAAGGCGAGCCAGTTCTTGGCGGCGTCACCAGATCGCGGCGGCCTGCGCGCCAGATAGCGCGACACCGTGCGCTCGCAGATCTGAAAGCCCAGCTTCAGAAGCTCGCCGTGAATCCTCGGCGCGCCCCAGGAAGGATTCTCGCGAGCCATACGGCTGACGAGCTCGAACACGTCGCCGCCGGTCTTGCGCCCGCCGCCGCGCGAACGGAGGCGCCAGAAGAAACGGAACCCAGCGCGATGCCAGCTCAGCACGGTTTCCGGCTTGACCACGATGAGCGCATCCATCCAGCGCGACCAGAAGCGCCGCAGCGCCACCCAGAACAGGCGGTCGCCACGGTTGAGGCGCGGCCGAGGGCGTTGGCGTTTGAGAACGGCGAGCTGCTGGCGCAGGGCCAGAATCTCGAGGCCAAGATCGTGCCGCGTCCGAACGAAGGTGCGCAGGTACAGGAGGAGTGCGAGCATGCGATTGCCACATTGCAAATCAGCGCCGGCCAGGCGGCCTGTGTGTCGCCAGAACTACATCCAGAAATCGATCAGAGCTGTCGCCAGGCGGACTGCCCAGGATTCGGCATTGAGCCCGAGGCCCGATGCCCTCAGCGGAGACTCTCGGGGGCGATGGCGCAGTCAAGCAGGGCATCGAATTGCGGGTTACGCACGTTTCGGGGAACACTGCGTCGTCGGATGCCGATTGACGCCATCCCCTAACCGGAGAATCTGGAAGCCCGTCAGGACGCTGTCTTCCAGGTGTATCGGTGTTGGAGACCGCCGAGGCGCGGCACTGAAACCAGCTTGCCCCGGGAGAGTCCTACAGACAGGTGCTGAAGCTGGAACTGTATCCCGACTTCTTCTCGCCAGGTGTCTATAGGATTCAGATCAGCTACTCCGGCAGATATGGCGGGGCCAGGAAAGAAGGCCTCTTCCTCGGCACCGTCGATTCAAATGAAGTGCTCTTTGAGGTAGACGATTGTCAGCCTGAGAAGGACCAGTAGTTGACAAACCTGCGGCAGGCAACTCGTCTTCCGACTTGGTACAGGCGTGGCAGCGGCGCCCCGGTTTTGCCGGGGCCGCGCAGCGGTGGTGGGGCCGCCGCTGCCCGCTCGCTGTGGGTAGTCTGGAGGGGGAGGAACCGGGAAAGGGAGCCAGAGGAGCCGGGGACGGGACGTTTCCTCTTCATTCGACCACGTCGGCGTCAGGCGGTTGGTCGCCGCGCCGCTGTCACCGGCTGCTCACTCGAAGATCGGCGCGAGCTTCGCCAGCACTTCATCCATGATCTCGCTGGGGACGCTTTCCAGTTTCTTGCCGCCGCGTGCGCGGAGATCGAGCGCGCGGGGCTGATCGCAGCGGACCACGCCCGTGGTCTTGGTCCCAGCGCCCGTCAGGGGCACGGCGAACCCGGCCGTCCGCGCAAAGTTCCCGCCGCTGGTGACGGGGAGGACTACGGGCACTTTGGTCACGTGGTTGAACGCCTCCGGCGAAACGATCAGGACGGGGCGGCGGCCCTTTTGCTCATGGCCTTCGGAGGGATCGAGTCCGACCAGCCAGATCTCACCCCGCTTCATCAGAGGATCTCGGCTCCCGCCGGCCCGTTGCCGAGCCATTCACGGTCTTCCTTGGTGCGCGTTGCCTTGGGATTGCATTGGGCCAGGAGTTCGTCCAGGGTATAGCGGGGCCGTCGCCGCGGTTCCACGACCAGCCGGCCGCTTTCAATCGCGATGCCGACCTGAACTCCCGGCCGCAGGCGCAGGATGTCGAGCAGCGCGGGCGGGACGGCCAGCATGACCGAGCCGCCGACCTTACGCAGATTCGTTGTGTGCATAGCAGTGACCCTACAGTTATATCTAAATATAACACGTCGGGAACAAGGGTTCATTCCGAAACCCACCGGCGTGGGACCCTTTCCGGACCCCAAGCCGCCGGTGGGTTGATCGGTTGATGCCGGGTCGGGCGAAGTGCGCGGGGCAGCGATGGGTGCGGACGCGCGGGGCACGGCGGTTAAGCTCGCGCTCGACGCCTCCGTGCAATCGTACACGCCTCCGGGGGGCATCCAGTCCATGACGCTGGGCAGCGGATTGAGTTTGACTGCCGCCTTCAACGAGCGCCTGCAAGTGAACTCGATCGCCGCCAGCGCCGGCGGGGTCGCGCGGGCCAGCTACGGTTTCTCCTATTGCCCCACGGCGTCTCAAACGTCGTGTAGCGGCAACAATGGGAACCTCAAGTTCCAGACCATCGGCTACCCGCAAACGGGCACTGTAGGCCAGCCGGGCTATGAGGCGGCGCTTTCTCTGACTCAGACCTATGGATACGACGCTCTGAACCGGCTGCATACGGCGCAGGAGAGTGGGAGCTGGCAGCAGCATTACGTGTACGACCGCTTTGGGAACCGCGCACTGCTCGCGGGAGCGCAGTACTATATACCTGGAGGGTCTGTGACGCCGCAAGTGACGGACGAGAATTCGAGTCTGGGCATGGTGGCGGCGCAATTCCCGGGCAACCGCTGGAGCGGGGTGGTGTACGATGGCGGCGCGCAGAACAGCGTGGGCAACGTGACGGGCATGGGGAGCTACACGCTCGGCTACGATGCGGAGAACCGGCAGGTGGGGAGCACGGTGAGCATCCCCGGGACAGGCAACGTTCCGACGGTTGTGTGTCGCCAGAACTACATCCAGAAATCGATCAGAGCTGTCGCCAGGCGGACTGCCCAGGATTCGGCATTGAGCCCGAGGCCCGATGCCCTCAGCGGAGACTCTCGGG
>PLEM01000339.1:0-261 GCA_003137035.1 Bryobacterales bacterium
ACTTGCGGCCCGCCTCCTCGAACAGCCGGTCGGCGTCTTCCCCCGGCTTGGTCGCTTGAGCGGAGAGCGCATTGCCCCAGTTGTTGAGCGCCTCATAGAAATCGGGCTTAAGCCGGAGGGCCTCGGCGAACTTGCGGCCCGCCTCCTCGAAGAGTCGGTCCGCTTCCTCCCCCACCCTCGGTCCGGCCTGGTCGAAAAGCGCGGTGCCCCAGTTGTAGAGCGCTTCGTGGTCGTCGGGTTTCAGCCTGAGGGCCTCGGCGA
>PLEM01000339.1:314-28392 GCA_003137035.1 Bryobacterales bacterium
GCGGCCCGCCTCCTCGAAGAGCGGGTCGGCTTCCTCTCCCGCCTTCGTCTTGGCTTGGTCGGAAAGGGCATTGCCCCACTTGTTGAGCGCGACCTGCCTTGTATCCGGATACTGAGACAGGAAGGCGTGCAGTTGCCTCATCGCCCAGCGGTCGTTGTCGTCGGATGGCTTGCCAAGGTCCCCGATTTGGCGGAGTAACGCGGCTCCCGGCCCTGGGTCCTGGGGCGCCAACCGCAACACGCAGGTGATCGCTCCGGCCAGATCCTTCTTCTCGCTCCGCAGTGCAAAGCTCCTCCGCGAGAGACTCGGCGAATCGTCGCTGGCTTGCGCCATGATCCGAGTCGTCAACCGCCTATATTCCCCTGCAAGGTACTCCTCCGGGTAGTCGCGCACGAAAATACTCTCGATGAGGCCCATCTGCGGGTGATACGAGAGCGAGGCCGGGCGGATGCCCAGAAGCTCCTCCAACTTCTTCAGGCGCTCCCGCTTGTACTCGATCTCACCGGTCGGAACGGGACTGGCGACCACAATCGTTGGCTTCGGGCCGAGGCTGAGGTTGTCTGTTCCGTCCACGGAAACCGCGTCGGCTTCATCCCAAGGCTTGTCGTCCGCGGGCCTGGGTTTGGGCTTGATTCCAGCTTCCTGCAGAAACATCAGCGTGCCCTGCACGTTCTGATCGTTCAAGCTTGCCAGTACCACCAGCCGGTCCGCCAAAGGTCCCACGCACAACCCGCCGATCTCCGTGATGCCGGTGCGGCTGTCCACGAGAACGTAGTCGTAGGGTGTGGGAAGCGGTGCCTCGAAGGCCTCGAGTCCCAGCGGCCGGTGGGGGAACCGCTGCGCCTTGAAGTAGTGATGGAACAGACGGCTGAGGGCCATCAACTGGTCTTGCGGCAGGCCCTCCAGCCCCAATTCCGCCAGACGCTCGAGGTAGTTGCGCTCGAGGTCCGTGCCCAGGACATCCAGGCGTCCCAACTGCCCGAGCTGAGGCCGGAGAGCCGCCAGCTTGTCTTCGCTGATCGCCCGAACGTAGTTGGACAATGGCGGTAGCTTCCGCGCCACCTCCGTCATGTCGCCATCGGCGCGCAGCGCCGCAATCGCCTCCCAGAGCAGGCTCAGGATGTCCTTCGGGTGCGCTGTCGGCGCGGCGGAGAGTTCCTTTTGCCGGTCCAGGAAGCCGCTGATTCCTGGCGCCTCCAGGTCCATGTCCACCACGAGCACATGCCGGCCGCGCCCGGCCAGTGTGTAGGCGACGTTCAGCAAGGCAAGGCTCCGGCCCACGCCGCCCTTGAAGCTGTAGAACGTGAAGATGTAAGGGAAGGGCATCGAGGTCTAAGCGGCTGCAGCCACTTGGTGCATCGGTCGCCGAGGACCGGGTCTGGAAACGTGCTGCCCCGCTCTTTGGGCAGAGCGGCAGCACTCCGTTACGAGCAGGGTGAAGCTTTCCTTATCCAGGACCCGCGCCGCCAGTTCCGCCATTAGGGCCTCTCCGGTCACATTATCTTGGAGCCGGCGGATGGCGGCCCTAATCGCGAAGGGAGCCACCAGCCGGTCATTGGCCGAAATGGCAACACCACTGAGGCGTTCCGCCTCCTCGAAGTTCCGTGCCGCCAGCGCGGCCTTGGCTCCGTTGATGCTGTCGGTCGCGATCCGGTCCAGGGTTTTGTGAGCCTGTTCGCGCGGTTGGTAGTGCCACCCGAACGACTGGTCCAGCCAGAGTTCATAACGGGGCCGCGCCGCAATAGGCCTGTCGAACAACGTGATCTCGCGGGCGTCCCTCAATGCCTCGACTTCTGGCCACGGCAGTTCGGTGGCGTTGCACAAAAAGCCTCCGCTGAAGGAGTAGGGAGGAACCAGCGCTCGCCGGGGATCCGCCCGCAGGCGGAACACCGGCGGCACAACCGAAGGGAGCATAGTGTCCTTCAGGACTTCCGCGTACCCCACGATTTCGAGGTCGTCCACGTGACAGGGCGTTCCCATTGTTAAACACCTATTCTAGCTTCCCGCGGAGGTACTCGATACACTCCCCTCGCAGCGCTTCAAATTCGTCCCCGCGAGGGGTATCGAAGGTAATCAGGTCTACGTCCTCCGTCAAGCACCATTCGAGGAACTGATCGATCTCCGAGTCCGCGTCCCGACTGGCGGCCACGAAAACCGCCTGTAAGTGGCCACTCCGGAGCCAGACCAGGTCCGGAATGCGCACCTCGTGCGTCCACCGCCGCTGGTCTCCTCCGGTCAGGCCGATCGGGTCCGGCGAGCGCGGATCCGAGCCGTCAACGTAGTCCATTGGCGTGGAGAACAGGATGCCGAGGGAGAGCTTCAGATACTCGCGGTGGTCTGGGACCGGGAGTTCGTGGCGCGACAGGAATTCCCGCAGCGGCTCCGCCGGGTCGGGCCGGGTGAACCAGCCCACCAGCCCGCCGCTATCGAACGGCGTCGCCACGCCGTCATCCATGTGAGACTCTTCCAGGCTCCGGGCAAACAACAGGCCACAGGTGGTGCTTGGATAACGAAAGGGCGCAAGGTAGAAGAAGACAGAGTCGGCCGATCCCAATTGGACCTCAGCCGAATCGGGCTTCAGCGCGATTCCTCTGGCGGCGGCCAGCCGCTCCGCCGAAAGGAGCTGTCCGTTACCGCAGATCGCGGAGAACGTGTTGCTTGCGGTAGAGTGCGCCAGGAACAGTGAGTGGCTTACCCGCTCCGCTTCAGGCGGGCCGGAAACCACAATGCCATTGGTCGCGGCGTAATCCTCCAGACGCCGGCAAAGCTCCTTCAGGTTGCCTTCCCAACGAGGGCGGCTCATGTAGTGTGGCGGCGCTCCTCGGCCACTGCATAGAGTAACACCGCTGGCGCGGCTCTGGGTCAACCGCTCCGGCAAGCTCGGCCGCCCATCTTGGACCGCGATGCTACAATTCAGGCAGGATGCGTCCGGAAGAACGCAATGTCCCGCCGACCGCGAGTCGCGTCAACGCGGAAGGACCTCTGCGATGATCGGCGTCCGCACCGTCGAACTGCGCAAGACGTACCATTCCCCTCCTCCCATAGCCGCGCACGCCGCCGGCCTTGGCTTCCTGACCGGGCGCCGCAGGGGGCCGAAGACCGACGTGGTTGCGCTGGACGGCGTCTCGCTCGAGGTACACCCCGGCGAGATCTTCGGCCTGCTGGGCCCCAATGGCGCGGGCAAGTCCACCACGGTCGGTATTCTCACCACGCGGGTCCGCCCCACGTCCGGCCAGGCGTGGATCGGCCCGCACGAGGTCTGGAAGGAACAGGTCGCCGCCAAGCGCCTCATCGGGGTCGTGTCCCAGCGCCCCAACCTCGATTTCGCCCTCACCGCCCGCGAGATTTTGCTGTTCCACGGCGCCTACTTCAGCCTTCCCGCGCGCGAGCGCGCCCGGCGCGCCGATGCCCTTCTGGAGCAGTTCAAGCTGACCGACCGCGCCGACCACATCGTCCGCGGCTTCTCCGGCGGCATGATGCAGCGCCTCTCGATCGCCCGCGCCATGATGCACGNNTGACGCACGAGGAAGGCCTGACCATCCTGCTCACCACGCACAACATGGACGAGGCCGACACGCTTTGCCACCGCATCGCCATCATCGATCACGGCCGCATCATCGCTCTCGGCACGCCCGCCGAACTTAAGGCTTCGATCCCCGGCGGCTACCTGCTGCGACTCCGCTTCGCCCGCGCGGTCCCCGAGTTGCTCCCCCGCCTTGGGGCGCTGCCCGGCGTCCGCGAGGTGCGCCCCTCGGGCAATGACGCCGCCGACCTGTACGCGGACCGGGGCGGCTCGCTCATCCCGGAGGTCGTCAACCTGGTTTCCGCCGCCGGCGTGGACCTGGTGGACGTCCACATCGCCGAGCCCAGCCTGGAAAACCTCTTTCTGCACCACACTGGAAGGAGCCTGCGCGAATGAACTGGAGAGCCTTCTCCGCCATGCTCGCGCGCGACGCCCACGTCGCCCGGCGCAACTTCATCCCGCTGCTCCTGCAGAACCTTCTGCAACCCATGCTGGCAGTGTTCGTCTTCGGCGCGGTGATGGCCCGCAGCGGCCTGGTGCGCGGCGACTACAAGAGCCTGCTGCTGCCCGGCATCATCGCCATCAGCATGACCATGTCCGGCATCCAGGCCGTGGCCATGCCGCTCATCGCCGAGTTCCAGTTCACCCGCGAGATCGAGGACCGCCTGCTCGCCCCCATGAACATCGGCTGGGTGGCCATCGAGAAGGTGGTAGCGGGAATGGTGCAGGCGCTCACCGCCGGGCTGGTGGTGATCCCCTCGGCCTGGCTGATCCTGGGACACCTCGATCTCACCTTCGGCCATCCCGTCGAGCTGATTGCGATCGCTCTGCTGGTGGCGCTGCTCTCGGCCGCGGGCGGCCTCACCCTGGGATGCAGCGTCGGCCAGACCAACATCGGCCTGATGTTCAGCCTGGTGCTCGCGCCCATGATCTTCTTCGGCTGCACCTACTATCCCTGGTCCGCGCTGCATACCTTTCCGATCCTGCAAAAGCTGGTGCTGTTGAACCCCATGGTGCACGCCTCCGAGGGCCTGCGCGGCACGCTCGCTCCGCAGTTCCCGCACCTGCCGATTCCGGCCGTCATCGCGGCCCTGGCGGCCTTCGACGCGCTGCTGCTCTTCGTCGGCATGCACCAGTTCCGCCGCAAAGCGGTGAGTTGAGCCGCCCAGCCAGGCAGGCGCTAGTCAGGTCGGTGGGTCTCCGTTATGCCTGGCCATTGATCCGTCCGGAACGGCCCCGCCGGCAACCCGGCCCCATTGAACAGAGTCGCCGCCGGATTGGACTGCCATGCGTAGCGGGCCTCCCTTGGATCGGGCACTGCGCTGGACGAGACAACCACCGTATCGCCCTCCACCCTGGCGTCGGCCCAGTGCCACTTGTGGTCCTCTCCAGCAACGGAGAATTCCTCCAGCTTGCCGCCTTTGACGATCAAGCCCCCGTCCGTATGCGTGAAATGCAGTCGTAGCGAGCCCGGCAGACGCTCGACTGAAGTGAAGGTTGGGCCGGCGTAGGGAGTCCTTTCGCCGTGATGCTTCGCCAGGGCGCACAGGGCCAGACGCTCGCCGACCTCGCGCTTGTCCTTCGGGTGAATGTTGTCTGCATCACCCGTATCGGTGCTGACCGCCAGGCAGGAATTGGGGACGCTGCGGGCCGTCATCGCCTGCGCCTCGCGTAATTCGGCCCATGCGTCATCACCGGGTGTGTCGCGGCGATGGCCGAAGGCCGGCAGACTCACGATATAGAACGGAAAGTCACCCTGGCCGAACAATCTTCGCCAATCCGCAATCATTGTGGGAAGGAGCTTCCGGTATTGAAACGCCCGTTCGGCGTTCCCTTCGCCCTGGTACCAGATGGCGCCCGTCATCGCCAGCGGAGCGATGGGCGCCAGCATTCCCTCATAAAGGACGGAGGGCATCGTCGGCCAGTTCTCGAAGCCCAGAGGCATGGGGTGTGGCGGCCGCGCATCCACGCTGACCCGCCCTTTCCATTTGCCCGCCAGTGGAACCGCGACCCGGTCCCCCAGCACTAATCGCAGACGATCGGGTTTGTCCAGGAACCCTCCCTGCGATTTCACCTTGAAGACCCGAATGGCCACCACATTCCGGCCGGGTCTAAGCACGCCGTCGGGTACCGCGTAGACTCGGGGATTCTCAACCCATGCGCTGGCCCCGACCCACTGGCCATTGATGTATGCCGTGTCCATTCTCTCAACAGAACCGAGAAACAGCATTGCGCGCCCGGCAGGAAGGGGATCGGGGAGCATGATCTCCTTCCGGAACCAGCACACGGAGGGCGTGTCGGCCACACCCAGTTCGCTGAAGCCGCCAAGAATCTCCACCGCCTTCCAACTCGAATCGTCCAGTCCAGGATCGGCCCACGTGCTGCCCTTCAGCCCAACGTCGTATTCGTCGTACCAATGCATGACGAAGTTGCCGTATTCCGGTCCGCCCCTGGTTCGCAGGTGTTGCATCTCCGCCAGAGGGGCATCGAAGTCTTTCAACTCGCGAAGCGCCTGGGCGCTGGTCCAAGTCTCCGCTGGCGTGCCTCCCACGCAATCCACCACCAGGCCGATGGGCACGTGGAGAGCGTCCTGCAGTTTCCGCGCGAAGAAGTAGGCGACGGCCGAGATCCCCCCCGATTCGCCTTCGGCCACGCTCTGCGGCGAAGCGATCTTCCAGGCGCCTTGGGGGACATCCGCGTGCGCGTACGCAACATTCTGCCGGACGATGTAGAAGCGGATTTCCGGATGGTTCGCGGACTTCACTTCCTCCGCTCCATTGCGAGCGAACTTGAGGCCAAGTTGCATATTCGACTGCCCGCCGCACAGCCAAACCTCACCCACCAGTACTTCATGCAATTCCACAGTCTGGCGCCCTGTGATCCGGATGGTGTAGGGTCCGCCTGGCGGCGGAGGCTGTATCTTCGCCTGCCAACGGCCGTCGGGTCCCGCAGCCGCGGTGACAGCGTTACCGGCTATCTCCACGCGGACCGCGTCACCGGGTTCCGACCATCCCCAAATGGTGTTCGGCTTCCCGCGCTGGAGAACCATGTTGTCGCCAAATATCGGGCTGACGAACGGGAGCGAGTTGCGTCCCTCTGCCGGCGACGTCTGAGCGATCGCGTCGCCGGCCAGAGTTAGCAGCGCTCCCAATGCAATGGTGAGAATGTAGATGTGCTTGGATCGCATATCAATCCAGGATTTCCGGGTTGGCTTCCTGCCCACCTCGATTGTACATCCCACCGCCTTTCTTGGAGCTTTCGGACCTGCTTCAGTTCCGCCGCAAAGCCGCGAGCCGATTCGCCACGCCGAGTTGAGCGTCGGCGCTTTCTCCACTCCTATAGAATGGGGTTGTGCGTCTGCTCTGTTGTCTTCTGCTGGCGGGAACCCTGTCTGCGCAAACGCGGATTTTTCCTCTTCGGGATGTCCGCGCCGGGATGAAGGGTATCGGGAAGACGGTGTTTTCCGGCGACCGGATCGAGGAGTTTCAGGTGGAGATCCTGGGAGTTCTGGACAACATCGGACCGAAGCAGTCGCTCATTCTGGCGCGGCTCTCGGGGGGTCCGCTGGCAAAGACCGGCGTGCTCCAGGGGATGAGCGGCAGCCCGGTCTATATCGAAGGCCGGCTGGTGGGCGCGCTGGCCATGGCATTCCCGTTCTCGACGGAGCCGATCGGGGGCATCCGGCCGATCGAGGAGATGCTGCGCGCCGGAGAACCCGCCGCGCCCTCGCCCCGGCCCACTCACGCCGCGCTTTGGGACGGCCAGCTTGCCAGCTTGGTTCCGCCGCAACAGGATGTGCTGGCCGCCGGGGGTGCCAAAATGGTGGACATCGCCACCCCGGTTTCCTTCGGCGGTTTCACGCGCAACGCCATCGAGCACTTCGCGCCGCAACTTCGCTCGCTGGGGCTGGAACCTTGTCAGGGCATGGGCGGCGGAAGCCGTCTCGGCCCGGAACTCGGGAATCCCTCCGCGTTGCAGCCCGGATCGATGATCAGCGTCCAGCTTCTCTCCGGCGACATGAGCATCGGGGCCGACGGGACGATCACTTCGATCGATGGCCGGCAGGTATACGCGTTCGGCCACCGGTTCCTGGCGACGGGCAGCACCGACCTGCCTTTTGCCCGCGCCGAGGTGCTCACCCTGCTTCCCAACCTTTCCACTTCGTTCAAGATCTCCGCCGCCCGGGAGTGGATGGGCACGATCACCGAGGACCGCAACACTGCCATCGCGGGCCAACTGGGCCGCCGCGCCGCCACCATGCCGGTCGAAATCTCGGTGCGCCGCCGCGCGCCCGCCTCTGCCTCCGAGGCGCCGGCCACGTATCGTTTTCGGATGGTCAACGACACCATCCTCTCACCGTTCCTCCTTCAAATGGCCGTCTTCTCGGCTATCGACGCCACCGAGCGCACGGTCGGCGATGCCAGCTTCTCGGTCACCGGCGAGGTGGAGTTCGCCGGCGGCGCCCCTCCGCTCAAGTTGAACAACATGTACGCGGGCGACTTAAACCTGGCCGCGATGGTCTCGCTCTCGACCGCCGTGCCGCTGGCCTACGTGATGCAGAGCGGGTTCGAGACGCTTAAGCTCAAGCGCGTGGCGCTGGAGATCGGATCGTTCCCGCGGAAGCGGCAGTTGCAGATCGACCAACTCTGGAGTTCGCGGAGGGAAGTGCGTCCCGGGGAGAGCGTGGACTTTACGGTGGTGCTGGCGGGCGACAACGGCGCGGAGCTGACGAGCAAGGTCACCTACCGTGTCCCCATCGGCGCGCTGCCTGGGCCTTTGCAGTTCACCGCGGCGGACGCCATGACCATCAACCTCACCGAATACCGGCAGTTGATTTCGACGCCTCCGAAATCGGCCGCGCAGTTGGTCTCGTTCATGAACGCCTTGCGGACCAACACGAAAGCCTACCTCCGGGTCTGGCGCGCCGAGCCTTCCTACGAGGTGCAGGGAGAGAACCTGCCCGGCCCGCCGCCCTCCCTGGGCATGATCCTGGCGCGCTCGCAGGCCTCGCTCACCAGTCTGCCCGCGCTGGCAAATTCCAAGGTGGCCGAGTTCGAGATCGGCGCCGGCGACATGGTCGTCAGCGGTTCCAAAACAATTCAAGTGGAAGTGAAAGAATGACCCAACGATGTCGCCTGCTCGCGGCGTGGGCTTGCACCCTCCTGTTGACCGCTGCCTCGGCGCCCGCCTCCAGCCCCACCGCATGGGAGCTGAACTCCTACCGGGATTTCCTGGCCGGCCGCCTCAATGGGCTTTCGCTCACTCGCGACGGCCGCCTGATGCCGGCGCCGAAAACCGAGACGCTGTTCGCCTCCGACCAGCCCATTATCTGGAGCGTCGTTCAGGCGCCGGACGGCACTCTTTACGCCGCCACCGGCCATCGGGGGCGCGTATTCCGCATCGATCCTACGGGGAAATCTTCGCTGCTGTGGACGGCGGACCAGCCCGAGGTGTTCGCGCTGGCGCTGGACTCGAAGGGCGCTCTCTACGCCGCCACCTCGCCCGATGGAAAGATCTACCGCATTGAGAACGGCAAGGTCACGGAGTACTTCGCCCCGGGCGCCAAGTACATTTGGGCGCTTGCCTTTTCCCGCGATGGAGCCTTGTTCGTGGGCACCGGCGACCAGGGCCGGGTCTATCGCGTCGCCTCGGCCGGGAAGGGCGAGATCTACTACGACACCGGCCAGTCGCACGTTACTTGTCTGGCCATCGATGCCCAGGGCCGCCTGCTGGCCGGCAGCGAGCCGAACGGAGTCCTGTATCGCATCGCCGCCAAGGACCAGGCGTTCGTTCTGTACGACTCCAGCCTTCCCGAAATCCGCGCCATCGTTCCCGCGCCCGACGGAACGGTCTACGCCGCCGCGCTGGGCGGGGCGATGTCGCGGCGCGGGCTCGGCGGTGTCATCCCGGGCGCGGGCGTTCCGGCGAGCGCCAGCGTTCCTACCACCTCCTCCACCATCACCGTGGAAGCCCAGGCCGGAGTCGAGATCAAGCCCAAACCGGACGCGGCCAAGCCGGCCACCGCGCAGGCGGCGACACCGGTCGTGCCGGCTGCGCCGGTTCTCGACGTCAGCGGCGTCGAAAAGTCGGCCATCTATCGCATCGGAACGGACAACTCGGTGGAGAGCCTGTGGAGTTCCAAGGAAGAGAACGTCTACGATCTGCTGGTGGCCGGCGGCCAGCTCACATTCTCGACCGACGGCCAGGGCCGCATCTACAGCCTCACCCCCGATCGCCAGGCCACGCTGGTTGCGCAGACCAACGAGGGCGAGGCGATCCGCCTGCTGGCCACTCCGAACGGCTTGGTGGCCGCCACCGGCGACCTGGGAAAACTGTTCCGGCTGGCCAGCCAGCAGGGCTCCAGCGGTAATTACGAATCGCCCGTACACGACGCCGCAAGCGTGGCCCGGTGGGGACGATTGACCTGGCGCGGCGAGTGGCCCGCGGGCAGCAGTCTGGCGTTTCGCACGCGGTCCGGGAATTCCAGCCGGCCCGACAAGACCTGGAGCGACTGGAGCGAGCCGCTCACCGACCCGAACGGGAGCCCGGTGCGCAGTCCCAACGCGCGTTTCATCCAATGGAAAGCGGAGTTCGGCGGGAGCGCGGTCCTGGACAGCGCGACGCTGGCCTACCTGCCGCAGAACACGCCACCGGTGGTGAAGAGCGTGAGCGTCATTTCTCAACTCGTCGCCGCCGGCGCCGCCCGGCCCGCCGGACAGGCGCAACCCTCCTCCAGTTACAGCATCACCGTCACCGATACCAGCGATGCGGCTGCGGCCACTTCCACCGGCACCCCGACGCAGAACCTTGGCCGCCCCGGAGCCGAGCAGTTGCAGATTGCATGGCAGGCCGAAGACCCGGATGGCGATCGCCTGGTGTATTCCGTCTACTTCCGCGGAGAGGCCGAGCGCGAGTGGAAGCTCCTGAAGTCCAACCTGACCGACAATGCGTACACGCTGGACGCCGACTCGCTGGCCGACGGCAATTACTGGTTCCGGGTGGTCGCCTCCGACAGCCCTGCCAACCCGCTGGCTTCGGCACGCGAGGCCGAGCTGGTGAGTTCGCCCACCCGCATCGATCACACGCCGCCGGTTGTCGCTCTCGGCGCACCGAAGCGTTCGGGCTCGGGTGTCGAGATCGAGGTGGAGGCTGCCGACGCCACATCGCCGGTGCGCCGCGCGGAATACTCGCTGGATGCCGCCCCGTGGGTCCCGATGGCGCCCTTGGATGGCATTTTGGACTCCCCGCGCGAGCGCTTCCTGCTGCGCCTCGAGAACCTGCCTCCGGGCGAGCACCTGGTGGTGGTGCGCGCCATCGATGCCGCGAACAACGCCGGCCTGGCCAAAGTCGTCGTTCGCTGAGCGCTTCGCCGCCCACCCTGCAACTCGTGGCGCACGCACTCGTGCGCCACGGCTCAAAGTGGACAGGCTGGTGGCGGCTTTGCCGCGCCGTGAGAAGGGCGGGCTAAAGTTCGCCGGTCCAGCGCCGATGAGTGTGTTTGGACGCAAACCCCGTGAACACGCCACAAGTCTTGGACCGCGACGCGCTCTTCGACCGAGTCGGAGGCGATATCGAGTTCCTTCAGGAAATCGCCGATCTGTTCCTGGAAGACTGTCCCAAGCTGCTGGCGCAAATTCGCGCGGCCGTCTCCGGGGGCGATGCGCGATCGCTGGAATATGCCGCGCACACCCTGAAAGGGTCGGTGGCCAACTTCGGGGCCGATGCCGCGCGCGACGCGGCGTTCCGGCTCGAGGCGCTGGGGCGCGCCGGTGACATGACGCCTGCCCCGGACGCCTACTCGGCCCTGGAACAGGAGATCCAGCGCTTCACGCAGGAACTCGGCACGCTGTCCCGGGAACTCGGCCACTCGTAAGGCTCGTCCGTCGCCGCCCTCGGACCGGCACGCCCGGTCTGGTATAGTATTAGTTCTCCTCGTATGACGGCGCTCCTTCCCATCGAACTCGAGTGCGCTCACAGTCCGGACTCCGACGATGCCTACATGTTCTACGCGCTGGCCACCCGGAAGATCCGGTCGCGCCTGGTCTCCTTCCGCCACGTGCTGGAGGAAATCGAGTCTCTGAACAGCAAAGCGCGCGAAGGCTGCTACGCGCTGACCGCGATTTCCTACCACGCCTATGCGTATGTCTCCGACCGCTACGCCCTGATGGCTAGCGGTTCCAGCGTCGGGGACGGTTATGGTCCGGTACTGGTCTCCTCCCGGCCGATGGCCCTGGCGGAGATCAAGGGAAAGAAGATTGCCGTGCCGGGCAGACTCACTACGGCCTGCCTGGCCCTTCAGATCGTGGAGCCGGATATCGAGATGGTGGTGGTCCCGTTCGACAAGATCCTGGACGCGCTGGCCGAGCACTCCGTGGATCTGGGGCTGGTGATTCACGAAAGTCAGCTGACCTTCTCCCGGGGCGGGTTCCACAAGGTTCTCGATCTGGGCGCCTGGTGGAAGCTCCAATTCAACCTGCCCCTCCCTCTGGGCGCCAATGCGGTGCTCCGGTCGCTTTCCCAGGAAGTGCGCGACGAGTGCTGCCGGCTGATGCGCGAGAGCATCCAGTACGCGCTCGACAACCACGAGGAAGCGCTGAACTACGCCATGCAATTCGCGCGCGATCTGGACCCCCGGCTGGCCGAGAAGTTCATCGGCATGTACGTGAACCACCACACCGTGGACTGCGGCGACGTCATCCCGCGAGCGGCGCAGCATTTGTTCGACCTGGGCTCCGCCTGCGGCCTGATCCCGCATCAGGTGACCGCCGAATTCGTGCGCTGATTGGCTGGTTCCGCCATAGGTTTCTTTCACAGCGCCTGAGCGGTTGGTTCCGCCATAATCATAGGTATGTGGCAATCGCGTGCACTTACCGTGGCGGTCTTGCTCTGCTCCAGCCTTTCGCTCGCGGCGCAGGCCCCTGAGAATTCCGATCCCAAGCAGCGCTCCCGGACCGCGCGGGATCTCGCCAAACAGGGCTCCGAAGCAATTCCCAAGCTGCAGGCCATGCTGGCGGACCCGGTTGTGGACGTGCGCATCGAGGTGGTCAAAGGGATCGTCGACATTGGAACCCAAGCCAGCCTTGCGGCTCTCATCCAGGCCACTCGGGACGGCGACCCCGAAATCCAGATCCGCGCCAGCGACGGGCTGGTGAACTTCTACCTCCCGGGCTACGTCCGAACCGGGCTGAGCGCCTCAGTGCGGCGGATCGGGAGCGCCTTGATGGCGAAGTTCACCGATACCACCGATCAGGTGATCGATCCGTACGTGGAGGTGCGGCCGGAAGTCGTCGCCGCGCTGGGAAAACTCGCCGCGAGCGGCGCGGCGGCGGAATCCCGGGCCAACGCCGCCCGCGCCTGCGGCATCCTGCGCGGACGGGCTGCGCTCGGCGACCTCTATGAAGCGCTGCACTCGAAGGACAGCCAGATCATCTACGAAAGCCTGACCGCCATCCGGAAGATCGGCGACCCGAGCGCCGCGCCGCACATTGCCTTCCTGCTCCGCGATCTGGACGAGAAGGTGGAGGCGGCCGCCCTCGAAACCACGGGCCTGCTGCGAAACCGCGAGGCGCTGCCGGATCTGCGCCGGGTGCTCGCCAATCCCGCCAGCAACAAGATCCGCCGGGCCGCCCTCACCGCTATCGCCATGATCCCGGACGAAACCAGCCGGCCCGACTACATCCGCTACCTCTCCGACAAGGACGAGGGTATGCGCGCCGCCGCGGCCGAGGGTCTGGCGCGCTTGAAGAACCCCGCCGATCTGCCAGCGCTGGAGAAGGCCTTCAACGACGAGCGGAAGATGCCGCCGCGCCTGTCGCTGGCGTTTGCGCTGGTGATGGTGGGGAAAAGCGAGACCTCCGAGTTCAGCCCTCTGCGATATCTCCTCAACTCCCTGAACAGCGCGGCCTGGCGCGGAGTCGCCCGCGCGTTCCTCATCGAACTGGCGCGCGATCCCGCGATCCGGCGCCCGATTCAGGACGCCGCCGGGAGCGCGACCAAAGCGGAGAAGATCGAGCTGGCGCAGATCCTGGGGGCGAGCGGGGGCCGCGACACGCTGGCTTGCCTGGAAGCTCTCAGCCACGATCCCGACACCGAGGTCGCCGCGGCGGGCATCAACGCCTTGCGCACGCTCAAAGCCCGGCTGCCTTGAACACAACAACGGCGCCGGACGCCCCCAGGCGTCAGCGCCGTTTCTGCCACGAATCTACTTGGCCCTACGCTGCTTTTGCTGGCCGACGCGGACCTTGAAGTGCAACTGCTTGGCCTCCTGGTAGGCCTTGTGGTCGTGCCGGGCGACCGCGTCCGACAGGTAGGCGTTGACGTCAGCTTCCTTGGGGACCACGGCCATCAGCGTAAAGGCCTCGTTACACACGGGGCAAAAAGGCCGGAATCGCTTTACGTTCGGAATTGCCATACTCCCGTCATTCTAGCATGGAGTTACTCGCCCATGCCGCGCAGGGTGATGCCGACCAGTGCCAGGGTGAGGCCGATCAGGATGGCCACTGAGATCCAGGAGACCCAGTTGTAGAACCGGTTGTTGGTCCACTTGCCCATCAGCTCCGTCTTGTTGATGAGCAGGATCATGAAGATCAGAACCACCGGCAGGAGCACGCCGTTGAGCACCTGAGACAGCAGGATCATCTTGATCAGCGGGAAGCCTGGGATCAGCACCACCCCCGCGCCCACCGCGATCAGAAGCGTATAGAGCCAGTAGAACACCGGCGCCTCCTGGAAGCGCTTGTTGACCCCAGCCTCGAAGCCCAGTCCCTCGCAAACCGTATAGGCGGTCGAGAGCGGCAGGATCGAGGCGGCGAACAGCGAGGCGTTGAACAGGCCGGCGCTGAACAGCACAAAGGCGTAAGAGCCGAACGGTTTGAGCGCCAGCGCGGCCACGGCGGCGTCGTTGATGTCCCGCGGCCCATTGGCCCAGATCGCTCGCGCGCAGGCCACCACGATGAAGAACGCAATCACCGCCATGGCGATGCACCCCACGATCACCTCGACCCGCGACGCGGTGTACTCCTTCTCCGTCACGCCCTTTTCCACCACCGCCGCCTGGAGATAGAACTGCATCCAGGGCGCGATCGAGGTGCCCACCATGCCGATCAGCATGGTGAGGTAGGGGGGATCGAGCATCAACTGCGGGTGCACGCTGTTGATCAGGGCTTCTTTCCAGTTCGGCTTGATCATCAGCGCCGAAACGATATAGGCCCCATAGACGATGCAGGCGAACAGGAAGATCTTCTCGACGCTACGGTAGGTCCCCTTCACCACCAGGAACCACACCGCCACCGCGCCCAGCGGCACGGAGATGTACCGGCTCACGCCGAACAGGCCCAGCGATGTGGCGATGCCGGAGAACTCCGCCATCACGTTGGTGAGGTTGGTTAGCACCAGCAGCGCCATCATCAGGAAGGTCGTCCGCAGCCCGAACTCCTCGCGGATCAGGTCGGAAAGCCCTTTGCCCGTGACCGCCCCCATGCGGGCGTTCATCTCCTGGGTCACCACCAGCAGGAGGGTGATTGGCAGCAGCGTCCAGAGGGGAAGATAGCCGAACCTGGCTCCGGCTTGGGAGTAAGTGAAGATGCCGCCGGCGTCGTTGTCCACCATGGCGGTGACAAACCCCGGCCCGATCACGGCGAAGAACACCGCTATGTGGATTCGGAAACGCTTCAGCATCGCTCTCGCCGCTCATTTCTGCCTCAGCACCGAGATGACGTCGTCGGCGGTGATCACTCCCTCGAGCTTGCCTTCCTGGTCGATCACCGGCAGAGTCAGAATGTTGTACTTGTCGAAGAACTCGGTGACCCGGTCCTGCTTTTCGTCCACGGAGACCTCGAGGAGTCTGCCGGTGGCCAGCTCTTTGAGCGCCCGGCCGGGTTCCGCCACGAACAGCCGCCCGATCGGAACCGCCCCCTTCAGCCGGCCGTGGGTGTCGATCAGGAACATCGTGTTCAGGGTCTCCAGCAGGTCTTCGTTGCCCTGGATCGCCACCATCGCGTCGGCCACGGTCGCGTTCTCCAGCAGCGCGACGTACTCGGTGTTCATCATGCCGCCGGCGCGGTCTTCCTCGTACTCCAGCAACTCCCGCACCTCGATCTTGGGCTCGGCGTCCATCTCCTCGAGGATTTCTTTCGAGGTTTCCTCCTCGAGCTCGGCCAGGACGTCGGCGGCCTCGTCCGGCGCCATCTCCTCGACGATGTCGGCCGCCTTGCCGGTCTCGAGGGACTCCAGAATGCTGGCCTGCATCTTCGGCTCGACCTCCGAGAGAGCGTCGGCCGCCACCTCGCTGTCGATGGCCGCGAAGATCGCTTCCCGCTCTTCCGGGCTCAACTCCTCGACGATGTCGGCCAGGTCGGCGGGATGCAGGGTCTCCAGCCTCTGGTGGGAGATGTTCAGGCGCAGCCGGCGCTGCGGGTCCGGCTCGACGATGTTGCAGAACTCCCAGCGGATCGAGTTGGGAGCGATCGGCGCCTGGATACGGCGGATCCAGCGGCGCGGCGCCCAGCCCTGCAGCAGCCGGCGCAGCATGCTGCGGACGCCCACATCCACCTCCAGCACCCACAGCACTTCGCTCTCCTGGTCTTTGCGGATTTCGAAGGTGACGTCATTGACCCGCACCACTTTGCGCCCGTTCACGTCGATGATCTGCTGGTCCAGCAGGTCCCGCGCGATGCGCAGCATGTACTCGTCTTCGTGGTAGGGGGTAAGCACCTCGTCGCGAAGATGGATGCCCGCGAGCGAGATGGAGCGGATCTGCTCCCAGCGCACCGTGAGCCACCTCCAACCCCCGCCGACCAGGTAGCGGTCGATGCGGACCGGATCGATCACCGGAACCAGGGCGGCGTCCTCGACCCGGCCGAGGCGCCGGCCCTTCAGGTCGTAGACCTTCAGACCCACGATTTCGGTGAAATACAGCAAGTCCGGCATCGAGAAACGTCCCGGTCCATCGGGCATCCCGAGCGCGCCACAGGCGTTCAATCGACGGCCGGCTGCGCTGCGCTCTACATGGGATTGCGATCCACTCCCACTATGCCGCATCCGGCGCGGGGGCCGCAACAAAAAAAAGCGGGAGCCGGCGCACCGTGATCCGTCCGTACGGCGCAGACCTAGCCGCAACGCTCTCGCGGACGGATTACGGGCGGGCCGGAGCTATCCGAGCCTGTCCTTGAGGAGTTGATTCGCCGCGGCGGGGTTGGCCTGGCCCCGGCTGGCCTTCATGATCTGTCCCACCAGGAAGCCCAGGACCTGGGTCTTGCCGGCTCTGTACTGCTCGACCTGCTTGGGATTCGCCTTCAGCACCTGTTCGACGATGGCCGCCAGCGCGCCGGCGTCGCTGATCTGCCGGAGACCCTCGCGCTCCACGATGGTTCGGGCGGATTCCCCGCTCGAGAACATCTTCGCGAAGACCTCCTTGGCCATCTTGCCCGAGATCTCCCCTTTGGAGATCAGCGCCACCAACTCGCCCAGCCGTTCGGCGGTCACCGGCGATTGGGCGATCTCCTTACTCTCGGCATTGAGCGCGGCCGCAAGGTCGCCCATCACCCAGTGGGCCGCCGCCCGCGGGTCGCCCGACGCGTCAGCCGCCTTCTCGAAGTACTCGCTCATGTCGCGAGTCTGCGTCAGCACCTCTGCGTCATATTCGCGCAGGCCGTAGCTCTCGACGAAGCGGGCGCGCCGGGAGGCAGGCAGCTCCGGCATCTGAGCCCGCACGCGAGCCTGCCAGTCGTCGCCGATTCTGAGCGGCAGCAGATCGGGTTCCGGGAAGTAGCGGTAGTCGTGGGCGTGCTCCTTCGAGCGCATCCCCACCGTCTCGCCGGTATCGGCATCGTACAACCGGGTCTCCTGGGCCACTCTCCCGCCGCTCTCGATGAGCGCGATCTGCCGCCCGATTTCGTAGTCCAGCGCCAGTTTCAGGAAGTGGAAGGAGTTCAGGTTCTTCACCTCGGCCTTGGTCCCGAGTTCCTTCTGCCCGCGCGGCCGCACCGATACGTTCGCGTCGCAGCGCAGATGGCCCTTCTCCATGTCGCAACTCGAAACCTCGATGTACTGCAACACCTGCTTCAGCTCGGTCAGGAAGGCGTAGGCTTCATCCGAGCTGCGCATGTCCGGGTCGGTCACGATCTCGATCAGCGGCGTTCCGCTGCGGTTCAGATCGACGTAGGTATGGCGGTCGGAGTCGCGGAAGCCCTCGTGCAGGCTCTTGCCGGCGTCGTCCTCCAGGTGCACGCGGGTCACGCCGATGCGCTTCTTCAAACCCTCGATCGAGATGTCCACGTGGCCGTGTTCGGCCAGGGGTTGATCGTACTGGCTGATCTGGTAGCCTTTCGGCAGGTCCGGGTAGAAGTAGTTCTTGCGCGCGAAACGCGAAAACGGACCGATCTGGCAGTTCAGCGCCAGAGCGGCCTGCATCGCCATCTCGACCGCGGCGCGGTTCAGCACCGGCAGAGCCCCGGGCAGTCCCAGGCAGACCGGGCACACGTTGGTGTTCGGCGGCGCTCCGAAACCGGTCGGGCACGCGCAGAAGATCTTGGTGTTGGTCGCCAGTTGCACGTGAACCTCCAGGCCGATAACCGGTTCGTACCTGGCCAGGAGTTCGGGCGGGGGAGTCAGGGCAGCGGAGGACACCTCATCATTATGCCGCACCGCGGGGCAGACGATGGTCTGCCCCGCGGTGGCACGCTTTTCCAGTTCGTGCTACCGTGGGGTTTCCGATGCACATCCCCGACGGCCTCCTCTCCACCCCCGTTTGGCTCAGCCTGGACGCGGCGTGCGTTCCAGCCATCGGATACGCCGCCCGGCGCGCGCGGAGGGAACTGGAAGAAACCCGAGTTCCCCTGCTCGGCGTGATGGGCGCGTTCGTTTTCGCGGCGCAGATGATTAACTTCCCGGTGGGCGCCGGCACCAGCGCACACCTGGTCGGCGGCGCGCTGCTGGCGATTGCGCTGGGGCCCGCGGCCGGAGTGGTGGTGATGACGGCGATCCTGTCGATCCAGGCGTTCGTCTTCCAGGACGGCGGCGTGCTGGCGCTGGGTGCGAACCTCCTGAACATGGCGTTCGCCGGGGTCCTGGCAGGCTACCTGCCTTACCGCTTGTGGGGACGCCGGCGTCTGGCGTTCTTCGCGGGAGGCGCGTTTTCGGTGCTGGTGAGCGCGTCGCTGGCCCTGTCGGAACTGCTGCTGTCCGGCGTGCCGATGCCGCGGCCCGTCCTGGCGATTACTCTGGGGCTGTTTGCGGTGAACGCGGCGATCGAGGGCGCCATTACCGCGGCCGTGCTGGAAGGCATCCACGGCCTGGACGCGGGCTTGGTCCGGTGCCCCGAGGGAACGGTCCGGCGGACGCTCGTGGGCGTGGCGCTGGTTTCGGTGCTACTCGCGGCAGTGGGCGTCTTGGTGGCCTCCACGCACCCGGACGCGATCGAGAGGCTCGCCGCGCGGTTCGGCGGCCCCACGCGCAGGCTGTTCGCGGGACCTCTGGCGGACTACCAGGCGCGCTTCTTCGCTTCGCCCTGGTTGCAGAAAACCGCGGCCGGCCTGGCGGGATTGGCCCTGATCGGCGGCGTCTGCCTGCTCATCGGGCGGCTCATCGCGCGCCAGAGGAGCGCCTGAGTGCATCACGTCGTCATCGAGAACTGGAGCCGGGGCGCGAGCCTCTTGCATGCACGGGACGCGCGGGTCAAAGTGATCCTGCTCCTGGCATTCCTGGTCGCGCTTGCGACCACGCCGCGACTGACTCCGGCGGCTAGTGCGTGTTACGCGGCCCTGGCCATCGCCGGCATCCTGCTTGGGGGCCTTCCGCTGGGCTCCCTGCTGTTGAGGGCGGCGATCGTGCTGCCGTTCACGGCGACGTTCGCGGTCTTCAGTCTGATCGCGGGGGACGCGCCGCGGGCGGCGGGCCTGCTGGTGAAGAGCTACCTCTCGGCGGCCGCGGTGCTGGTGCTGGTGGGAACCACGCCGCTCGCCAAGTTGCTGCGGGGGCTGGAATCGCTCGGGGCGCCCCGGCTGCTGACGCTGGTGGTGCAGTTCCTGTACCGCTACCTGTTCGTCATATCCGAGCAGGCGCAACATATGCGGCTGGCGGCGCTGTGCCGGGGATCGGGCCCGCGTCCGTTGCGCTTCCGCGCCGCGGCTGGAGCAATCGCAGTTCTGTTTGCGCGATCGCATCAGCGTGCGGAGGGGATACACCAAGCCATGCTAGCGCGAGGTTTCTCCGGGCGCACCGAGTTGCTTTCCTCGACGCGGATCGGGCTGCGCGACCTGCTTTTCCTGGGCGCGGGGCTTTCGCTGGTTTTGGCGCTCCGCACGTCCCTGGGGGTGTTGTGGAACCTTTGATCGAGGTGCGCGGGCTGCGTTTCCGCTACGACGACGGCACGCTGGCACTCGACGGCGTCGACTTCCAACTCTTCCCGGGCGAAACCGTGGCGCTATTCGGCCGCAACGGCTCGGGCAAGACGACCTTCGTTCACCATCTGAACGGGTTGCTCGCGGGAGAGGGCTTCGTCTCGGTGTGCGGCCTGCAGGTGGAGAAGCGCAACCTGCCTGCAGTTCGGAGGAAGATCGGGTTGGTGTTCCAGGACTCCGACGAGCAGCTATTCATGCCGACGGTAATCGAAGATGTGGCGTTCGGGCCGCTGAACCGCGGTCAGGACACTACGGCCGCGATGGAAACGGCGAGTCAGGCGTTGCGCGACGTTGGACTGGAGGCGTTGGCCGGCAGGGCGCCCTATCACTTGAGCGCCGGGGAGAAGAAACGCGTGGCGCTGGCCGGGATTTTGGCCATGGAGCCCGAGATCCTGGTGCTGGACGAGCCGACTACTTTCCTGGACCCGCCGGCTCAACGCGATCTCGCCGCGCTGCTCCGCCGCCTCCCCCAAGCGAAGCTGGTGGTCACACACGACGCACGCTTCGCCCGGGCGCTGGCCCGCCGCGCCGTGTTCTTCGAGAAAGGCAGAATCGTCGCCGACGGTCCCATCGACGAGATCGTGGACCGCTTTCAGTGGGTCCCCGGAACAACCTCCGGGGAGGCGGCGGGACCTCAGCCGGCCGGGTAAGTGCTGTTACGCCTTCGCCGCGCCTGCCGCTTTTTTGCGAAACTCGGCCCAGCGGCGCTTCTGCGCGGCCGCGATTCTCTTTCTCGCCGCTGCGCTCAACTTGCGCCTGCCAGCCGGTTTCTCCGGCGCAACCTTGGCGCTGGCGGGTGGGCGGCCACGGCGCCGGCCGAGCATGGCCTGCACCTGGCTGATGTGCTCTTCGATTCTCTTCTTTTGCGCTTCGAGACCTTCCAGCGCGGCTTGCAGTAAGCCGGAATCTTTCACGCTTGACTTTACGCCTTTTGGCATGTGTTCACCTCCTTACACCATACCATAAGACCAACTTACTGCAATCGGGATTCTACAGCTCCTGGCGAGAGGACTCACAGATGATAGTAACCGGACCGTCGTTGACTAGGTGCACGGCCATGGATGCCTGAAAAACGCCACTCCGAACGGGGACATTCCTCGCTTGACAGGCCTCCAGGAACCGCTCATACAGGGCGCGGGCCTGTTCCGCGCCGGCAGCCATGTCGAAGCTGGGCCTGCGCCCCTTCCGGCAATCGCCGTACAGGGTGAACTGCGAAATCACCAGCAGCGCTCCGCCCGCTTCGAGTACGCTGCGGTTCATCTTGCCGGTCCCGTCGGGGAAAATGCGCAAGCCCACCACTTTGCCGGCGAGATAGTCGGCATCGGCCGGAGTGTCCGGTTTGGCGACTCCCACCAGCACCAGCAGACCGCGTCCGATGGCGCCCACCGTCTCGCCATCCACCTCCACATGCGCCTCGGTTACTCGCTGCACAACGATCCGCATATGGTATAAGTGTAATGCTGCGCAGGGGAAGCCAGCGATGATCGAAACCTACGCATACGCCCGGGCGGGATTCCTCGGCAATCCGAGCGATGGCTATTTCGGGAAGACCATATCGTTTCTAGTCAGGAACTTCCGCGCCAGGGTGTTGCTGTATCCCAGCGCGCGGCTGGAGATTAAGCCGTCTAAGGCCGACATGCCGGTCTTCGAGAACCTCGAGCATCTGTACGAGACCACCCGTTGGCGGGGGTACTACGGGGGGATACGGATTATCCAGGCCCTGCTGGTGCGGTTCATGGATTACTGCCTGGAGGCGGGCATTTCGCTCCCCGACCGCAACTTCACCATCGAGTACGAGACCACCATCCCGATGCGGCTTGGAATGGGCGGTTCGAGCGCCATAGTTACCGCCGCCCTGCGCGCGCTGTGCCAGTATTACGGTCTCGAGATTCCGCTCCCCGTCATGGCGAACTTAGTGCTGGAGACCGAGACCAAGGAACTCGGTGTTCCAGCCGGCTTGCAGGACCGCGTCATCCAGGTCTACGAGGGCTTGGTCTACATGGATTTCGCCAAGGAACTGATGGAGGGCCAGGGCCACGGCAACTACGAGCCGCTCGACCCGGCGCTGCTTCCCAAGGTCTATGTGGCCTACCGTACATCGCTCAGCGAGGGCACCGAGGTCTTCCACAGCCACGTGCGGGAACGCTGGCGGTGCGGGGACCCGGTGGTGGTGGAGGCCATGCGGAGCTGGGCCAGTTATGCCGAGCAGGGCCGCGCGGCTTTGCTCAACCGCGACTACGACACGCTGAACCAGCTCATTAACGCAAACTTCGACTTGCGCGCACGGATTTACGACATTGGCCGGGGCAATCTACAAATGATCCAAACCGCGCGCCAGGCCGGGGCGACCTCGAATTTCGCCGGCTCCGGCGGGGCCATCGTGGGCTCTTACAAGGACCAGCGGATGTACGAAGCGCTGGTGGCGGCGATGCGCCCGCTCGGTGTAGCCGTGATCCAGCCGCGAGTGTGCGGTTAGGACAGGGCTCCAGTGTCGCTATACTGTAGAGTCTAACGATGGGAAACCCAAAAGCGATCCGGTACCGGGACGCCGGTGTCAACATCGACGAGGCGGATCGCGCCGTATCGCACATCAAGCGCCTGGCCCGGAAGACTTTCACTCGCGGCGTCCTCACCGACATCGGCTCGTTCGGCGCCGGCTACCAGCTTGCCGGCTGGAAGAAACCGGTGCTGATCAGCTCGGCCGACGGTGTCGGAACCAAGCTCAAAGTGGCCTTCGCCACGGGGCGGCACGACACTGTGGGACAGGACTTGGTGAACCACTGCGTCAACGATATCGCCGTCCAAGGCGCGCGGCCGCTGTTCTTCCTCGACTACTACGCCACCGGGAAGCTGGATGCGGAAGTCGCGCGGCAGGTGGTGTCCGGCCTGGCGCAGGCCTGCCGCGAGAACGGCTGCGCGCTGATCGGCGGGGAAACCGCGGAGATGCCGGGACTCTACGCCGAGGGAGAATACGATCTGGCGGGCTTTATCGTCGGGGCCGTTGAGCGCAACCGCCTGCTTGCCGGGGCCGGCATCCGCGCGGGCGACGTGCTGCTGGGCCTCCCCTCGACCGGCCTGCACACCAACGGATATTCGCTCGCCCGCAAGCTGCTGTTCGACGTTGCGGGATACGGGGCCAAGACCTTCCTGCCGGAGTTGGGCTGCACGGTGGGGGAGGAACTGCTGAAGGTGCATCGCAGCTACCTCACGCCCATCCAGACGTTGCTTTTCGAGGGGGTTCTCAGGGGCGCCGCTCACATCACCGGCGGTGGGATGTCCGACAACATACCGCGCATTCTTCCCGCCGGCCTGGCCGTCGAGATCGACCGCTCCGCCTGGCCCGTGCCGCCGGTCTTCGACCTGCTGCACCGGCTCGGGAGCATCCCGGAGGAGGATTACCGGCGCACCTTCAACCTGGGGATCGGAATGGTGCTGGTGGTCGCCCGGCGGAACCTCTCGCGGGCGCGCCGAATACTGGATGGCTTGAAGGAAACCTACTACCAGATCGGCCGGGTGGCCGCCGCCAAGCGTGGCGCCCGGCATCGCGTACTCTACCTATGAAACGCCTGGGCATTCTCATCTCGGGCCGCGGCTCGAATTTCGAAGCCATCGCCGGCAGCATCGCGGCCGGCCGCATCGGCGCCACCATCGCCGTGGTGATCTCCAACCGCCCGGAAGCGCGCGGGCTGGCTCTGGCCCGAGAGCGCGGACTGAACGCCGTGTGCATTCCCTCGAAGGGACTGGATCGCGAGGTCTACGACCGCATGGTGGTCGAGGAGCTCCGCAAGAACTCCGTGGATCTGGTCTGCCTGGCGGGGTTCATGCGCTTGCTCAGCGCCTACTTCATCCGCGAGTTCCCGCTGCGCATCCTCAATATTCACCCGTCGCTGCTGCCGGCTTTTCCCGGCCTGGACGCGCAGCACCAGGCGCTCGAGCACGGCGTCAAGATCAGTGGCTGCACGGTCCACTTCGTCGATGAATGCCTCGACTCCGGCCCGATCCTGGTGCAAACGGCAGTGCCCGTGCTGAACGACGACACCGCCGAAGCACTCTCCGCGCGCATTCTCAAAGAAGAGCACCGCATCTACACCGAGGCCATCAACCTCGCGCTCGCCGGCAACTTCCGCATCGAAGGCCGGCGTGTGGTATTCGCCTAGCGGCCCTTCAATCTAACAGGGATTTTAACTCCGCCGCCAGGCGGTCGACGTCCCCTTCGCTGTTGTAGAAGTGCGTCGAGACGCGCAGGTTGTCGTGGCGGGCGGAGACCAGCACGTTGCGGGCTTTGAGCTGCTGCGCCAGGAGCGCGGCCGGCTGGGGAAAACGCGCCGCGACGATGGGCGAATCGAAATGCGGGGACTCGTCGGAAAGCAGGCGCGCGCCGAGCTGGCGCAGGCGTTCGCGTGCGTAGCCTGCCAATTGCATCACACGTTGCTCGATCGCCGGCGGACCGAGATCCAGGATCATCCCCACCGAGGCTTCCATGGCGTACAGCAAGGCGAATGCCAACATGCCGCCCTCGTACTTCTCCGCCTCGCCGACGAACTCCGGCGCACCGTGGTGCAGATTGGCAACCTCGCGCCAGGTGCGGTGGCTCCGCCATCCGACCACCTGCGGATCGAGGCGCTCGCGCAGCGCCGGCGCGACGTACATGAAGGCCGCACCGTTGGGCGACAGCAGCCACTTGTACCCGTGCACGACGTACATGTCTGGTTCCACCGCGCCGACGTCGAACTGGAGCGCGCCCAGGCTCTGTGTACCGTCGACGAACAGCAGTGCGCCCTGCTCTCGCGCCCGCCGCGAGATCTCGGCGAGGGGCGGGCGGAAACCGTTGGTGTAGTTCACCTCGCTCAACAGCACCAGGCGCGTGCGGCCGTCGATCGCATCGAGAAACCGCTCCCACGGAGCTTCGACGAACTCGCCGCCGCGCCGCCGCTCCAGCGCCGGACCGTAAATCGAGTTGGGGAATTCGTTTTCGAGGGTGACGATGCGGTCCCCGGGCCGCCAATCCAGGCCGCCCATCAGCAGTCCGAGCGCGGTGGCCGCGTTCGGCAGGAACGCGATGTCGCCCGGCTGGGCATGGATCAGACGCGCCAGCAGGCCGCGCAGCCGGTCGGCATCGTCGAACCAGGAAAGGAAGTCCGAGCAGGCCAATTCGTCGCGACGCGCGAAGTGGCGCGCCACGGCCTCCACCGCGCGCGTAGGCATCTGGCCGAACGTGGCCGTGTTGAGGTAGGTCCACCGTGCCAGGGCGGGGAACTCAGCGCGTACCTTCTCCCAGTTAATGTCCATCCTGGAGAGCGCTCTCGATCTTCTGGGAAACGGCGGCCGCCGCGGCGCCCACCTCGACCTCGCTGGTCAGCTTCCCGCGGCGCTCCACCAGTTCCACCATCCCGCGCGCCAACTTCTTGCCCACCGTGATGCGGTAGGGGATGCCGATCAGGTCGGCGTCCTTGAACTTCACGCCGGGCCGCTCGTCGCGATCGTCGAGCAGCGGGTCCAGGCCGAGGGCGCGGCAGCCCTCGTAAATCTCTCTCGCCGCCTTCATCTGCGCGGCGTCGGCGTTGTTCACCGGCGTGATGACCACGTGGAACGGGGCGATGGCCACGGGAAGCGCCATGCCGTCGGAGTCGGCGTACAGCTCGACCGCCGAACTGAGGATGCGCTCGATGCCGATGCCGTAGGAGCCCATGATGGGGGCGACTTCCTTCCCCTCGGCGTTCAACACGCGCAAGCCCATGCCCTCCGAATAGCGGTAGCCGAGCTTGAAGATGTGGCCGATCTCGATGGTCTTGTCGAGCGCGAGTTCGCCGCCGCACCCGGTGCAGGCGTCACCGGAGGCCACCTGGCGGAGGTCCCGGTACTCCGGCTTGAAGTCCTCGTCCGGGGTGACATGGCGCAGGTGATGGTCGTCCTTGTTGGCGCCGGCGATCATGTTGCGGCGGCCCTGCAGGGCCAGGTCGGCCAGAATCCGCATGCCGGTGACGCCCACCGGGCCGAGCGAACCGGCTTCCGCGCCGAACCACTCGACGATTTCCTGCGGATGCGCGGGCCGGATCTCCTTGGCTCCCAGCGCTCCGGCGAACTTGGTCTCGCTCAACTGATGGTCGCCGCGCAGGAGCGCCAGCACCGGCTGGCCGTCGGCCACCATTACCAGGCTCTTCATCTGCGAGGTCTCCGGCAGCCCGGTGAACTCCGCAACTTCCGCGATGGTTTTGCGGCCCGGCGTGTGGAACTCCTCGGGAGTGAGGTCGCCATCCGGGTCGGGGCCCTGCGCCGGCGACGGATGCGACACGGCTTTCTCGAGATTGGCGGCGTACCCGCACTTCGGGCACTCCACCACCCAGTCCTCGCCCGCCGGCGATTTCACCATGAACTCGTGCGACTGGCTGCCGCCCATGGCGCCGGAGTGCGCTTCCACGGCCACGTACTTGAGCCCGCAGCGGCTGAAGATGCGGCAATACGCCTGGTAGTGCTTCTGGTAGGCGACGTCCAGCCCGGCGGCATCCATGTCGAAGGTGTAGGAGTCCTTCATGATGAACTGCCGCACGCGCATCAGGCCCGAGCGCGGGCGCGGCTCGTCTCGGAACTTGTTCTGGATCTGGTACCAGATCTGGGGAAGCTGTTTGTAGCTGCGCAACTCGCCGCGCGCAATGACGGTCATGACCTCCTCATGGGTCATGCCCAGGCACATGTCGTGCGCGTTGCGGTCCTTCAGCCGGAACATGTCGTTGCCCATGACGTCCCAGCGGCCGGACTCCTGCCACACCTCGGCCGGGTGCAGCGCCGGCAAAAGGAACTCCTGTCCGCCGATCGCGTCCATTTCCTGGCGAACGATCCCGATGATCCGGTTCAGCGATCGTTGGGCGAGGAACAGGTAACTGTAGACGCCGGCCGCGAGCTGGCGGATGTAACCCGCGCGCAGCAATAATCGGTGGCTGACGACTTCGGCCTCCGCGGGATCTTCCCGCAGGGTGGGAATGAAAAGTTGACTCCAGCGCATAGACAGTGTCCAAACAGGGGGAACGGGACTGAGTCTTAAATCTTAGCATGTTAGAATGGCTATTCCTCCTATGAAGATCGCCATCGGCGCCGATCACGCCGGATTCCTGCTGAAAGAACAGCTCCGCCAGGTGCTGGAGAGCAAGGGCTACCAGGTCGAGGACGAGGGCACGCATTCGACGGCGTCCTGCGACTACCCCGACTTCGCGCAGGCAGTCGCGCACGCAGTGGCCGAAGGCCGCGCGGACCGCGGCATCCTGGTGTGCTCGACCGGAGTGGGCATGTCCATCGCCGCCAACAAGGTGGCGGGCATCCGGGCGGCACTGGGCACTTCGGTCGAGGAAGTGTTCCTGATCCGCTCGCACAACGATGCCAACGTCTTGACGCTGGGAGCCCGATACACCGATGAGCGGGCCGCGGAGACGTTCGTGCACGCCTTTCTGAATACGGAGTTCGAGGGCGGCCGCCATAGCCGGCGGCTGGCCAAGGTGGCCGCGATGGAGTCGCCAGACTGCCCCCCGGCCGAGGAGAGTGGCGCCATGACCGAACAGGAGCGCATGTCCCGGCGCCTGGCCGAGGTGGATCCCGACGTTTACCAGGCCATTCGCAACGAGCTCGGCCGCCAGAACTCGCGGCTGGAACTGATCGCCAGCGAGAACTTCACCTCCGAGGCCGTGCTCGAGGCGACCAGCAGCGTGTTCACCAACAAGTACGCGGAAGGCTACCCCGGCAAGCGCTATTATGGCGGCTGCGAGCACGTGGACGTGGTGGAATCGCTGGCCCGCGAGCGCGCCAAGAAGCTGTTCCATGCCGAGCACGCCAACGTGCAGCCGCACTCGGGCGCCCAGGCCAACATGGCTGCCTACGCGGCCGTGCTGCAGCCCGGCGACACGATTCTCGGCATGAACCTCTCCCACGGCGGCCACCTCACGCACGGCCACCACCTCAACTTCTCCGGCAAGACCTACAAGGTGGTTCCGTACGGCGTGCGCCGCGAGGACGAGACGATCGACTACGACGAGCTGGCGCGGTTGGCCGGCGAGAACCATCCCAAGCTGATCGTGGCCGGCGGCAGCGCCTATCCCCGCATCATCGATTTCCAGCGTTTCCGCGAAATTGCCGATTCTGTCGGCGCGCTGCTGCTGGTGGACATGGCCCA
>PLEM01000447.1 GCA_003137035.1 Bryobacterales bacterium
AATGGACTCCGCATTAAACCGCCCGGTTGAGGACTGGGGCAAACTGCTCGGCGACGCCGCCGCCGTGGGCGCCATGCTCGACCGCCTGCTCCACCACGGCCACCTGCTCAAGTGCGGCCCGCGCAGTTGGCGCACCAAAACCGCTGCCGCCGCGGAATGAGAAGGAAACAGAAGGGGTCCGGGTGGAGACGTGAGGACCGGAGAATGAAGACCCAGGAAGAGATCGGGGGCGGCGTGCCAAGCGCGGTTGAAATGCATTCCCACCGCGCCGACGACGGTTCCTTGTTCTCAGAAACCAAAACCCAGGACGCGACCGCTCTCACCTTTCGGGCGTCCACCGCAACACGACCACCCCCGCCTTCGATTCTTCAGGCTCATCCCGCCCGGGGAATCAAAGGCCGATTTCAGGCGCATGCCTGGACTGGAAGATGCTGGCCAGAAAAAAGCTTGCCGGAACCGTCTCCGGCGGGGCATAATATTATGGGTTCTGGGTCGGCCTCCTGTGGCCGGTTTTGAAGTGACCCCGTATGGCCGGTTTTGAGGTGACCCCCGAGGTTAAGAGAACCCTGAGCACTCGTTTACCCTCCGCGCTTACGCTAGCACCTGAGGGGAAGAATGGCTGGTAGGAGGAAGGACAATCTACCGCATTGTCAATGATTTTGCAATTTCAAAATGGGTGTGACCGGCATCCAGCAGGCCAGCCACTGCGCAACAGGGCCCGCATATTCCGATGTCTCCGTCAGTCCTTCTGGTCCGCGGCAGCAGGAGTTTCCGTACCTGAATTGTTGCCCCTGACCGCCGCCTCAACCATGCGCGTGAAATTGTCCACGTACGCCTTCTCACTGAATTCTGTGTGCGCCAGCTCGTAGCCCCTGGCTCCCATCCTCTTCCGCAATTCGTCGTCCGCTAGCAGTTGGCGGAGTCTCCCTTCCAGCGCCAAGCTGTCGCCGGCCGGAACCACGAACCCGTTTTCGCCCTCCCGGATCAGATGAGGAATGCCCCCTACGTCCGATCCCACCACCGGAACCCCGGCTGCCATGGCTTCCAGGATCACACACGGCGTGCCTTCACACCGCGATGGCAACGCGAGAACGGCAGCTCTGCTGATGATGTAGAGCGCCTCCGGATTTGGTCTGGCGTTCAGGATTTGAATCTGTGGCGAGCCTCCCGTCAGAGCTTCCAGCTGTTCGCGGTCCGGACAATAGCCTATGATCTTGAGCCTCGCCCTCGGGAACTCGGACGCGAGACGCAGAAATGCCTCGACCAGCCGATCGGCCCCTTTCAGATACCACGGCGCGCCCACGAACACGATGTACGGCTCATCCATATCGCTGTGGCGCGGCACCACCGATACCGGAACGAACTCCGGGAAGACCGCTGCCCGCACCTTGCCGAGTCTCCGGTACGACACGATCAGCCCGGGGGCGAGCAGGTGAGCCACGTCGCAGGACCACAGCGAGACATGCAGGCAGATATCTGAATAGAGCCGCATCAACCTCTCGCGCATAGTCGGCTTCGCCCGTTCGGTTAGGTACAATCGCTCTGGCGCGGTTACGATCTCCACAATCAGCTTGGCCCCGGTGAGCGCCTTCAGGACGACGCCGCATAGACCCGTGGTCATGTGCCCGTAGGTAATGACGCAGTCGAAGCCCCGCTTCCGATGGATCTCCAGCCCCTTACTGATATAGAACCACGCGCCTGCCATCTTGCGATGCAGCCCTTTGTGGCGCCAAGCCAGAAACCAGTGATAACGGAATCGGCTCCCCTGGTATTCGGG
This sequence comes from Bryobacterales bacterium, assembly GCA_003137035.1. Classification (GTDB taxonomy): domain Bacteria; phylum Acidobacteriota; class Terriglobia; order Bryobacterales; family Bryobacteraceae; genus Fen-330. Next base: position 1,778 of record PLEM01000447.1, read on the forward strand.
ATACGAGCCAGGGCCGTACATCTGCTCCACCTCTTCCGGCTTCCGGAACCAAACGGGCTGGAGGACCTCCCCCTCAAGGCCTGCCGATAGCAGGGAGAAGCGGTTTCTTTGGGGTTCCACCGGCGGTGGCACCCAGTTGGCGTGAATGTACAGAATTCGCATTCCTGCTGCAGCAAGCGCAAGCACCCATGGCCGGCTCGCGACAAGCGATCAGGATAACATGCCCGTGGTCCTGAGCTTTCGGAGCCGCGAGCGCTGGCTGCTGACGGACTAAGGCGGTTTCGCGCTTCCGGTGATCGCATCCACCCAGGTCCTGGCCCGACGATCCGCGTCCTTGCGCTGATGGAAGCCCACTGGTTCCCGACTGATACGCGTCATTGTGCCACAGAAACGGGGCCAACGCAGCGCATAACCCAGCGTAGCTCGGCGCCATTTTCATGACTATTGGTGGCCCGACTGGCCATGGCGGCTGGCTGACGCGCGCCGCTCGACGCCGGGGAGCACCACGGCACGGCAATCCGAACGTAATCGAGGGGCGTGTTCACCGGACCGGTCTCCGGCGTGGGCGGAAGTGTTGCACACCCAGGCCTCTCAGTGGCCGGGGTGCGCCTCGGGGCCGGGCGGAGCTCGCGATCCGGTTGGCTGCCAGAGGGGTTGCCGGGGTAGCAGCAGGTAGAAGACAGAGCAGAAAGAAGCCGCGATGAGTACAAAAACGGTCCGCGCTGGAGAAGTGAGTCGCTTGAGCGGCGAGGTTTCGCTCAGAGCCAAGTCCAGCAGAATGAGTGAACAGAAGACGGCTTGTCCGGCCAGGGCCAGAGTCCTCCAGTAGCCGGGAAGGCCGAAACTACCCGCCAGAACGAACAGCATCGCCCAGGGCAGCAGGAGCCGCCCGAGCTTGTGAGACATGAAATGAATCCACATCCGGTTTTTCGGGCCCAGCAGTTGCGGAAACCTGCCAATAGTCTGATACACACCGGCCAGCGTCCGCACCTTGCGGCGAAACTCGGAGCGTAGCGAGGTCGAAGAGTCGTAGGCGCGGGCGCGGCCGTCAACAATCAGCCGATAGCCTTGAAAGAACGCGCCCAGGGGCAGGACCACGTCATCCAGAATCGTGTTCTTGGCCAGTGGAGCGGCCAGGGAGGCGCGCATTGCGTAGATGCAGCCGGTCGCCCCCATCATCGAATCGAGCCGGCTCTGGTGCTTGCGGATCCACTTCTCGTAACGCCAGTATATCCCCACGTTCGCTTCTTCCAGCGTGCGGCCCTCTCGAATGACAAGCTCGCCGCTCACCACCCCGACCCGGGGATCGGCGAAGCACGAGACCAGGGCGCTGAGGCTGGCCCGATCCAACTCCTGCCGCACGTCGGTGAAGAGCAGGATCTCGCCGGTGGCTCGCCGCAGGCCCTCGTTGAGTGCGGCCGCCTTGCCGCCCCGCGGAAGAGAGACCAGTTCGACGCCCTGCGATGCGAACCTGCGCACGGCTTCCTCGGTCCCGTCATCGGAGCCGTCCGAGATCACCAGAACCTGCACCAGGTCCCGCGGGTAGTCCAGGCCGAGTATCGAACGTAGTTTCCGGTCAATCCAGGCGGCGCCGTTGTGAACGGGCAGCAGGATGGTCACCCGCTTGGACTGGGGTTCTGTCGAAACCGGCGCAGTCCGGAAACGCGAGAGCAAGACCAGAAGCACGGGGTAACCGAGCACCACATAGACGGCGAACGCCAGACCGAACACAAATGCCGTGATGCTCAGCGTGCCCGGCAAGTTTCCTCCTTCTCCACCAACCCCGAGCACCCGCGCCAGCTTTCCGCGGGGCGGACAAAGAGTCCGGATGGCGGCGAGATCTCGGCGGGGCACGGCTCGTTCCCGTTTAGGAGCACTCGAATCTCCGTGGCGCTGAAGGATGCCAGCGGATAGCCGAAATCCGCGAAGGCCGCCCTCGAGAGGGGCATCCGGCTGGGGTGGAAGACTATGAGGCGCACATGCACCCATTCAGCGGCGGCCGGGTTCAGCGCGCGGACGGCGGTAAGATCAGCCGCCTGCAAAATGCGCTGCTCGGCATCCCTCAAGAGCGCCTTGCCGACGCCCTCACCGTGCCAGTGGCGGTCCATCCCCAGACGCGCAAGCAGCATGATCCCCATCCAGTATTTTGCCAGACCCTTCGTCAACCGCTTCGGCGCTTCCTCGGGCGTCACCTGGCCCACGGTGAGAGTGTAGAAGCCCGCGATGGCATCATCCACGATGCCAAGGTACCTTTTGGGATGCGCATTTCGCTTAGAACCTTCTCAGGATTAGGCACATGCTCAAGCGGCCAAACGGTCCAGATCACATCGAACTGCCCATCAGCGAACGATAAATCCGTGACCGATCCCTGCACAGACGGCTCTTGGAAGTTGGTTCCCGCTGATTCCGCGATATCCAGCCCTACGTAGTGTTCAGCCACGTCCTGCAACGCACCCGCACTGTTTTCCGGGACACGCCTCCCCTGAAGCCCGTACCGCCGGACAAGCTCCAAAACTGGCCCGAATTGCGGCCACGTAGCAGGCAGGTTCGCTTTGGCAGCAAGATAGTTGATCTTGGCGCTGCTAGCGGAGTATGCGTGTTCGTAGAATAGCCTTGATAAGCCGCTGAGATTCGAACTGTCGGCCTGATTGACACTCCACACAGAGTGCACGAGCGTGAGCACGCCAGAAGCTGCCGTAATCCCGCGGGCGAAGACCACCAAACTTCGAATCGATCTTCCGATGCTCATGGCTGACAAGACACTGCCAACGCTTTTACAAAACCAGCCATTTCAGTCGGGCTGGGCTTCTGGTTTGCTCAGCTAAGTTCCTACAGCCTGAGCTCCCTAGCGCTGTTCTCCCGGAACAGGTGCCTACTTTAAGTATACCGCCTGTTCGGCGACAATTAGAATTCCCTGCGTGTTGCCTCACGAGAGAATGTTACCGAATTGGTAGATGTCGTGGGTGAGGCCGCGCAACGCCGTAGCGCGGCGGAGGGCGTTGGCCCGCAGGCGGTCGTGTTTTCTTGACTTTCAGAAAGAGAAGCCGGGGTGGGACCGGCGCGACGGTGCGCGCGAAGCGGGTCAACGGCTGGCAGTATCCTGAGCGGCTGCGGATCGGACCTGCGTCCGTGCGGACGGTCCGGTGGCCAGCGCGTTCAAGTGCGAGAATCCGACTATGAGCAGCCCCCCCACGGAATTTCACAAGCTCTGGATGGAACAGTGCGCCGCGACTGAAGACATCCGCGAAGCCTTTGGGTTGGAGAACGCCTTGGAGTATCTGATCGCCGAGAAGCTCTTCACCTTCCTGATGGTGTCTGAGCGAGATCCCGCGTTCGGACTTTCGATTTCAGTTTGAACGACGGCTGGAAGAAGTTCACGTAAAGCCGGGCCACCTCATGCAGCGTACCCAAAGCCTCAGCACCCGCCGCACCTTCGAGCCGGCCGTATCCCACCAGCCGTCTGACCACTGAGCCATTCTTCTGTTCGATCCATGCCTGATCGTTCTTCTTGTATGCACGCGATCTCGTCAACTCTATTTCTCGGTCCCGGCAGTAGTCCACCACGGTTTCGTTGATGAAGGCGCTATCGTTGTCCACGTCCAGGCCGAGCATCGGGAACGGCAGCTTTCCCCGGACCTCCTCGACGGTTGTAGTAGGGGCGTGACACTTCCACCGGCCCTACCGCCGTCAGCACCGGTTTGGAGCGCAATCCTCGGTAGCGAGCCGAGTGGCCGCAGCGGCAAGGAAGGCTCCGCTGATCGGCAGCCGGAGTGGGAAACTGCAGCAGTTCGGTGAGCGCTGCGGCTCCGGCGTGATGCAGGGCCGAACGCATCAGCATCTCGACCGCTTTCAGGTCCACACGGCCGCTCTTGCGCCGGCCCTGAAAGATCACGCGTAACAGTTGGTCTACCTCCCGCGTGACTTCCTGGCGGATCGCTTCGGCCGTTTTTTTTCCTGTTCTGTTTGCGGCTCCGGCTCGGCCATCCGCGAGCGGCAGAGATCGGTGTTGGTCTGGACGAACTCACGACTGAGCCGCTGGAACTTGCGGAACTCCTCCACTTCCCGCTCGACCCTGTTGATCGTGGCAGGGGTAGGCAAGGACTCGGAGATCGATTTGCCGCCCACTTTGTAGGTGAGCCGGAAATTGGGGCCGTGGCTAGGCCGTCCGGGCTGATGGCAACGACAGCCCGGCTTGCCACAACGGCCAGAGGTGCTGGTGACGGAACCGGGGCGAAGGTCGCCCAGTTGGGCAATCTGCTGCGCGATCGTTTCGCGGCGCTGCTCCAAATCTGCCGGCGAATGGGGCATGCGGGGCCTCCTGACTCCTAGCGTATCATATACGCAAGGAATTCGAAGACAAAAAGGAAACCCTGTCGCCTCTCACTTCTATGTCGCGCACCCCATTCAAGTTCCTTTCACCCAGGCTGTGGTATACTCGCCTAGTCACCACAAAACGTCCATTAAGAGACGTTTATCTGGGTTCATTCCGTGGGCGACCGCTGCGGCACTTTCTTGAGGAGGTGTTCTGGTTTGAGGCGATTTTTCATTTGGACGGGCACGCTCACGGCGGCAGCCGTGTCTGTGTTCGGCCAGCGAGTCCCTCAACTCGGCCACCAGAATGATCCCAGACTCGCGCTTCTGAGGAACTTCTTCCTGGCTTTCCACAGCCCCGTCAGTCACCTGGCGCCGGAATTCGTGGCTGCGGCGGATCGCCACGGCCTGGACTGGCGCCTGCTGCCCAGCATTAGCGTAGTGGAGTCGGGTGGAGGGAAGAACGCTGCCAGGAACAACATCTTCGGGTGGGCTTCCGCCAAGCATGGCTTCCCCTCGATCCGCAGCAGCATCGATTGGGTAGCGTCCCGGCTTGCCCACTCCAAGCGTTACCAATACAAAGGCTTAGACGGAATCCTCGCGACCTACAACCCACGCGCGGGCTACCCCGCTCGCGTCCGCTCCGTCATGCAACGCATAGCTCCGGATCAAACCGCCGGAGCCTTGTACTCCCTGGGCGCGCTTATCNNAACTCCAGCAACCAGCCCTCCCAGCACCAGCACCGTAACCGCTAGCGCCAGGGCCCAGCGCAGGATCCGCTGCGTCCGAGTCGACTCCATTTCAGTGTCGTGCCTGATTTGGTCGTCCAACGATTCGAACATATCGTTTTACCTCCTCATGGATGAGGGTTCCCCCATGAGATCTATACGTTTGCCCCTCCATTCTAGATCCGAACTTTTTGAAAGGACAGAGAAATATTGCCGTGGCGCCTTAGCTCCGTACTGGCCCGGAGGTAAGGGTACTGGCCGATGCATGCCGCGCGGTTTTCGGGCTAAAGCCCCATCCGCTCCAGCTTGCGGTACAGTGTTTTCCGCTCGATCCCCAGGATCTTGGCCGCCCGGCTCTTGTTCCCCCCGGTCGCCGAAAGCACCCGCCGGATCTGGTCGGTCTCGGTGTCGGCCAGCGACTCGCTAGGCTGCTCGGCCGGCTCGCTCAACGCGATCGCCTCCTCGACGGCCGCCTGGTCGATCCAGCCGTTCGGCGCCAGGATGCTCAGCCGCTCCACCATGTGTTGCAACTGCCGCACGTTCCCCGGCCAGATGTGGTCCAGCAGCGCCTTCAAACCGGAGTTGGCGAGCTTGGTCTGCTGCTGGTAGCGGTCGTTGTATTTCTTCAGGAAGTACTGCACCAGCAGCGGCACGTCGCCCTTGCGCTCCCTCAGCGGCGGCACCACAATGCGCACCACGTTCAGCCGGA
>PLEM01000232.1 GCA_003137035.1 Bryobacterales bacterium
TCTCGCAGCCGCCGCCCTTGAGGATCAGCCGGATCTCGATTTCGTCCTCTCCCCACTGCTCGAAGTGGAACACCGGCGTCTCCTCGCCGAGGTTGTTGCCGCTGTTCTTGCCGGTGAGCGAATCCACCGAATTGGGACGCAGCTTGCCGAGGCGGGTCGCTTCGGCGATGGCCTCGCGCACGGCCTCGCGGATTTCGAGCTGGCTGACGCCGACCGGAGTGTGGATGTAGAAGGTCGGCATGCCGGTGTCCTGGCAGACGGGGCCTTCGTCCTGCTGGGCCATGTCGATGTTGCCGGCGATGATGGCCAGCGCTTGCGAGGCCTGTGTGTGGGGCGTTTCGATTCCAGTCGCCTGGGCCATGGCCGCGCGCACGTCCGGCGGCAGGTTGGTCGAGGTCTGGGTAATCAGCTCCAAAAGACTGCTCTTGAGGAATTCCATGGGCGCCACTCCGATGGAACTATGTTAGCTTGATCCGGACCTGGGCGGTAGCGCCGGGCCGCACTGCGGGATTGGGGCTGGTGAACTCGACAATCACCTGAGCGCCCTGGATCGCCTTCACCTTCCCTGGAATGACGTCGGGAAATTCCGCGAACTGGATGAGCGCTTCCTGGCCGGGACGAATGCGCGCGAGGGCCGGCGGCGCGGGATCGAGGACGGCTTCGAGCGCCGAGAGGTTCACGGCAATCTGAAACAGGTCGCGCACTTCGGTAGTGACCTCGTCGCCCGGCTGCTTGGTGACGGCCACCACCAGACCGTCGGCCGGGGAATGGATTTCCGCGGCGGCGGCCTCCTCCCGCGCCCCGTCGAGCGCCTCGTTCTTCTCGTCCAGCGTCTTGCGGGCCGCGTCCAGACTCTTGACGAGGTTCGAAAGCCGGTCCTCGGCCACGCGCGCGAGTTCCGCCCGAGTGTCCCGATCCGTCTTGGCGGACTGAAACTCGGCGGCGGCCTTCTCGAACACCAGCCGCGGCGTCGCGCCCTCCCGGTGGAGCATTTGCTGCCGCTGGTAGGCGCGCTCGGCGCGATCCTGCTCACCCTGCGCGCGGGTGGCGTCGGCACGGGCGCGGGAGGCTTCCAGCCGCGCTACGATCAACTCGTTCTGGAACTGGGAGTACCGCTCCTGAGCGTGTTCGGCGTCCGCCACGGCTTCTTGCTGGGCGCCCTCCAGGCCGGTGTTCCGGACGCGTCCGAGCAACTGGCCTTCGTAGACCGGCTGACCCGCCTCTACCAGCAGCGATTCGATGGCGCCCTCTACCGGGACGGCAACCGCAACGATGCTTTGGGCGCGGATCTTCCCGGGCAGGCTGACCTCGGGTCCGACGACGGTCGCGGGGGCAGGCGCGGAGGCGGCGCGCGGGGGCGCAGCCGGTTTCCGGAGAAGCAGCAGCGCGCCCACCGCCACGGCGGCGAACACGGCGATTCCCGAGATCGGCAGCCACCTGCCACGCATCCACCTTGATGATACTATTGACCGATGTCGCGCCCGTCCCTACGCGAACTCGCCGCCCTGTTCGCCCGCATCCCGAACCTGACTTTCGGGGGCGGCGACCCGACCATGGCGGCGCTCCAGCGGGAACTGGTGGCCCGGCGTGGCTGGCTCGCGCCCGAGCAGTACGGCCTCGCATTCGGACTGGCCCGCTTGACGCCGGGCACCAATCTGCTCGCGTTTTGCGCCGCGGCCGCCTGGCTGCTCCGCGGCGCGCTGGGCGCGGTGCTGGCGGTGTTGGCCGCTTCGGCGCCGGCCGCGATTGTCGTGGTGGCACTGAGTTACGGCTACCAGGCGCTGAAGGGGAACGCTCTGGCGATGAGCGTGATCGCCGGCCTGCTGGCTTCCGCGGTGGGGATGATGGCCACCGCGGCATGGCGCCTGGTGCGCCCGCATGTGCGCCGCGGGGAAGGGTTGCGCGCGCTGGTGCTGGCGGGCGGCTCGGTGGCGCTGTTGCGTGGAGTCGCGATGCCGCCGGTGGCGGTGCTGGCGCTGGCCGCCGTGGCGGGCTTCTTCTGGCGGAGGTCCGAAGAAGAATGAACTTGTTGCTGCTCTACCTGCTGCTCCTCAAGGCCACCGCGACCTCCTTCAGCGGCCTCACTTCCCTGCCGGTGGTGCGCAACGACCTGGTGGTGCGCTACCAGGTGCTTACCGATCGCCAACTGAACGCGGCGGTGGTGGCGGGACAGACCGGGCCGGGGCCGTATGGCCTGTACGTGGTCAGCGTGGGGTACTTCGTGGCCGGCGTGCCGGGAGCGTTTTGCGGATACCTGGCCATGATTACGCCGGCTTTCCTGATCATCCCCATGCTGCGCTACCTGGGCGCGCGCGCCCGGCATCCGGGGGCTCGCAGCGCGATACAAGGTGTGACGCTGGCCGCGGCCGGCTTGATCGTTGCCTCGGCGATCCCCCTGGCGCAAGACGCGCTGACCGGCGCCGCCGCGGTGGCCATCGCGATCGCGAGTTTCCTGGTGCTCATCGCCACCCGGCTCGACACGCTGTGGGTGATCGCCGGCTCCGCGGTTGCGGGCCTGGTGGCGGGATTCCTCGCCTAAAACCCGTGACAGTACACTCAATCACCGATTTCGTGGGGAGGTCATAGGAGCGCTCCCGCTACTGTCCGGATATAAGACCCGCAGAATCAAATGTTTGCGGTATATAGGTAAGTGTATACGGGACGAATACGCCACGAAATTCAGTGAAGACGGGCCTTCCGTAAGTCACGGCGTGTTTTGAAAATGTGTAGGAATTTGGGTCTTCTCGTGCCCCATCTGCGTGCGACCCCTTTCGTATCAATGCGACGGAACTTTGGCAATTCAAATCGCGGCAGAACAAAAGTGGGTTCAAGTCCAGCGCATACAATCAGTTGCGGGCCATGGGCCTCGCCTCAGCCGGACAGTAATGGAGCGCTCCGAACCAATGTGTCCGGAGGGCCTTCTCAGCCCGCTGGAAATCGGTGATTGAGTGTACTGTCACTGGTTTGTGGCTCGGTTCGGAGCCGCGAGCGTCAGCGAGCGGTCACAGCCTGGTCAGCGTCAGGAGAAACACGTCGTTCTCGCGGAGGTCGAAGTCCCGGGAGAAAATGGCCCCAGAGAGCTTCACGATCTCGGTCAAGGACGGCGAACCGTCGTTGGCGCGCTGGATGGCGTCCACCTGGGGCCGGGAAAGTTGGCTGGGCGAGCCGAGCGTGAGATAAGTCGAGTAAGCATCGTTCACCCGGTAACCGGTGCGGTACAACTGCAAAAGATACGTGCCTTCGGGGACGCCCGCGATATCGAGCCGCAGCTTCCCCTTGGGCTTCGCGGGCAGGTCGCCCTTGTAGAACACCTGGTCGTTGAGGCCCTCGGGGGGCGCGACCGGCGTGAAGTTCCAGAAAAGCGCCTGAACGCCGCCGGAGGCGTCCCGGGTCACCCAGGAGGCTGCGTCGGAGTTCGCCAGCTCGACTTTCCCGAGACGGTTCAGGAACTGGTAGGCATAATATGCCGGCTTCTTTATTGCCTGATAGTTCAGCAATCCGAACCCGCCGTGGAACGGAGTCATGCGCGGCCCGTTCTCTTCGAAGATATCGGTAAATACCCAGTAAGAGAGCGAGTCCACGGACTCCTGCGCTCCCTTGATCTTATCCAGAACGAAGGCCGCCTGATGATACTGATCGTGAATGAAGTCCGTAGGTGTGTAGGAGGAACTCCATTCGGTGAAGTGCAGTTCCAGGTTCGGCCGCTTCGAGTTACGGATCAACTCGCGAGAGTGAACCATGCGGCTTCTCACGGCGGCCGGGTCGGAGTCGAGCACCGTGCCTTTGGTTCCAGTCTCGTCCACATAGCCCTCTTTGACGCCATAGGCGTGCGTGGAGACGAAGTCAATCGGCACGTTGTTCGCAATGCAGTATTGCAGCAGCTCTTCTTCGAACTTATAGGGCGCCGCGGAGGCCGGCCCGCCGACGCGGTAGTCGCTCGATACGCTCTTGACAGCCTCCGCGCTGGCTTTGTAGAGCTTCCGGTACTCTTTCAGGTCTGCGGTGTAGAACGGCGGGATGTCGGGTTCGTTCCAGACCTCGAAGTACCAGGTCTTCACCTCATCGTGCCCGTAGCGCTCCTGGAAGTGCTCGGTGAGCGCCTTAATGAGGGCGGCCCACTTCTCGTACGACTTCGGCGGCGTGATGTTACCCTTCCACCAGAAAATGGTCTGCGGGCCGCTGGCCAGGTCGGCCGGCATGAAGGCCAGCTCGACGAACGGCTTCAGCCCCACGCTAAGTAGGAAATCGTAGAGCTTGTCGATGTATTGCCAGTTATAGATGGGATGGCCCTGGCGGTCTTCCTTATAGACCCCCATGTCGTCATGCAGCAGGCCGTGCATGCGGATGTACTTGAAGCCGATCTCCTTCTGCACCAGCGCCAGTTGCTGCTGCCAGTCCGCCCGCAGGCCCTCGTTGGCGCGCCCGGCGCCGATGCATTCCTTGAAAACTTTGCTGTGGTTTCCCCGGACCTTTCCGTAATCGATGGAGATGACGCGGAGCGGTTGTGCCGTAGCTGCGGCGCCCAAAAGCGCCGCGACAGGGAGAGCGATGAGCCTACACAAGTTCGACATAGGATGATCCTTCGGTTCTTTCGGCCGCGGTGCGCAGCGCCAGAAGAACCAGCGCGATCCACAGCAGGTCGGCCACGAGCAGGTGGACGATCTGCATCCATACCGGAGCCAGCAGCGCGATGTTGAGGGCGCCCACGACGATTTGCGCGAGCACCAGCAGCCAGACCGCGAGGGCGGTGTTGCGGGCCTCGCGGCGCGCCTTCATGGCCGCGGAAGCCGCATAGAAGATGCAAGCGCCCGTCGCGATCGCCAGCGCCAAGCCGCTCATGGCGCGGTGCGTGAACTCGATGAGAGTCGCGATGGCGGGCGAGTGCGGCGTCCACTCACCGTTACACAGCGGCCAGTGCCCTCCGCAGCCCGCACCCGAGCCCGTGGCGCGCACCAAGGCGCCCCACAACACCACCACCAGGTTATAGGCCACGGCGGCCCATGCGAAGCGCGCAAATCCGCCGCTTGCGATCGTTCTCACTACGCCCACTCTAGCGAACGCGCGTTCACGATGCCACTATAGTGTGAGGCGGTCATAGCTTATGCGTCCCGAACAGTGGGAATCATTCAAGAAGGCGGCCAAGCGCCAACTCGGTGCGGGCACGCCGGTGGCGTTGATCGTCGACAGCCCCTGGATTCCCGGCTACGTCGGGGGCAGCCACCTGGAATATTACCTGAATCCGGAGCTGGGGTTTCAAGCCAATCTCGGGATACTGCGCGAGTTTCCCGAGATCATCTTCTTCCCCTCCTGGTGGGTGGAGTACGGCATGGCGATCGAGCCCTCGGCATTCGGCAGCCGGATTCACTTTCAGCCGGACCAGCCTCCCACGCAGTCGCCGAGTCTGCCGCGGCTTGAGGATGTGGGCGCGTTGGCGGAAGTGGACCCATACAGCGACGGGCTGATGCCCTTCGCGCTGCAACTCTATCGGATGCAGATGCCGCGCATCCTGGATGCGGGCTACACGATTCCGGTGGTGGCGGCCCGTGGGCCGCTGTGCCTGGCGTCGTTTCTGCGAGGGGTACCGGAATTCATGCTGGACACCGCGGAGAACCCGGAGGGGGTGCACGCGCTGCTGCGGCTGACCACGCGGACGGTGATCGACTGGCTCAAGGCGCAAGCCGAGGTCATCGGGAAGACCGTGGAAGGGATTCTGGTGCTGGACGACATCGCCGGCTTCCTGTCGGCGCGCTCGTATCGGGAGTTCGCGCACCCGTACCTGAAGCAGATCTGCGATGCCTTCCCAGCCGACTGGGTGAAGGTGTACCACAACGACGCTAACGTGCGGCCGTTCCTGGCGGATCTGCCCGGCACGGGATTCGACGTGCTGAACTGGAGCCACAAGGTGGACCTGCGGGAGGCGCGGGAAAAAACCGGCGGGCGGATGTGCCTGATGGGGAACGTGCCGCCGCTCGAGATTGGGGTGCGCGGGACGCCCGAGATGGTGGCGGCCTCGGCTCGCGAGGTGCTGGCCAAGAGCGAAGGTAAGGGCCTGATCCTGTCGGTGGGGGGCGGAGTCAGTCCCGGGATGCCGCGGGAGAACTTGCGGGCTCTGGCGGACCTTTGATGTAACGGCCGGCAAAGGTCAGGAAGGTGGGCCAGTTCGGACCGGGCGTGTGTCCACCGCTATGCTGGCGATAAGCCACGTCCCCGTCAATCAGCGGGGTCTCTATCGGCGGGAACTCGGTGGTCCCCAAGTCCTTCTTGCCCAGGAGCCGGTACACCGGTCCGGCGCCGGCCGCGGCCAGGAACATGCCTTTGGCGTCCGCCCATCCATCCCCCTGGTTCGAGCCGGCGCTGATGAATACGGGGCGCGGAGCGCACAGCGCGATCAGCTCGTGGGCATCCACCGGCATATCGTTCCAGTGCAACGGACCGGCGTACTTGAGGAAGTTTCCGGCCATCCAGTGATACTCGCCGGCTCCGGCCACGTTCTCGACGATCTCGCCCCAATTGCGGCGGTGGAGCTTGGCGCCGCCTTCGCCGGAGGAACTGACGAAGACGATCGCGAAACGCCGGTCATACGCCATTGCGACCAGGGCCGCTTTGCCGTAACGCGAGTGGCCCTCCAGGCCGACCTGCCGTGCGTCCACGGATTTGTCCGTCTCGAGATAGTCCAGGGCGCGGCTTGCGCCCCAGGCCCAGGCACGTAGCGCGCCCCAATCGTCCAACTTGCGCGGCTGGCCCTGGTTCACCAGACCGATGATGCCTTGAGTCAGGCCGGCGCCGTTGTCGGGCTGCACGCTGGTGGGGCTGAGCATGGCATAGCCCCAGCCTTTGGCGAGAACCTGTTGTTGCCAACTGGGCGCGCTGGAAGGCCCGAATCCCCAGGCGAGTTCGAGCATCACCGGCGCCGGACCAGTCGCGTTGGCGGGCGTGCTCAGCCTCAACTGGATGTCTACGGTGATGAGCGGGTACGACGAGTTGTCCACGTGTCCCACCAGTTGCTTGGTGATGACCGGCGTGTCGCCATTCATTTCCCTGGTCGTGCTGGTGACTTCCCAAGTCACTTTGGGCGTTCGGCTGGGGAGGCGGCCATAGATTTCGCTGTCGAAATCCGCCACGATCTCGGGGCGGCGCTTATTCCACCACACCTTCGCGGTCTTGACCTGCTTGCCGTTCTTCAGCACCAGAGGGTCCGGCAGGTTTGGATAGGGGTTGGCCTTGGACTCGTCGTAGTTCGCGGCATTGGGCGCTTGCGGGTTCCTGCCATCCGCTCCGGGCCGATGCGATGTGATGTGCAAAAGATCTAGCAACCGCTGATGATCCTGCTGGGCCGTCAGCCGCACCGGCGGGGGCTGATTGCCGGCCACCAGCGCCCACAGGAGAATCCATTGCAGAGCGGGCACGGCTTCATTATAGAAGTTGCAGAGCTTCGCAGAATGCGGTGACGGTCGAACAGAGTACACTGTGAACATCGGCAACGAAGAGTTGGAGGAAACCGACATTCCGGCTCCGGACGCCGGCTTGTCCGCCATTGGCCGCTTCGCCGAGACCTTCGAAGCCGCCGCCTACTGGAGGGAGGCGTGGGGTGCGGTGTACTTCGCGAATTGGTGCGGAAGCGGGCTCAGTCCCGCGCCGGATCGATCTCCACGTAGTCCAGCGCGGCCGGCTCCCCGCCGTCGGGCTGCCCCTCAATCCGGATTTCGTCCCCGGGACGCAGCGCCACTCCGCTGATGATCCGGCGAGTGGACGAGTGCGCATCGATGCCGGTGGAGGGCAGGCGATCGTCCGCCGCCCACTCGTCGACAAGCTGGCTGCTCACGAACACGCGGAAGTGCGAGACGCCGTTGTCCTGGTCGAAGTATCGGACGCTCAGGTCGAACCAACCCGGCTTGCCGTCGTATCGAAAACTGGCGGAGCACCGCTGACGGGGGCTGGCGCACTCGACGGCCTGGCTTCCCGAGGCCGCTTCCCAGGGCGTCACGTCCACCACCTGGTAGCCCTCCAGCTTCATCGCTTCGGCCTCCCGGCGATTCGGGAACTGCCCCGCGCGGCCATTCGCGTCGGGGATGCCGGAGGTGCGCAGGAACCAGGTGTTGACCGCGTCGCGCCACACCTGCGCGTGCCCCGCCTGATACTGGAGGCGCGCCAGCACCTCCCGATAGCGCTGCTCGTCGATCCGCCCCTTGAGCGCCTTCCATTGCCGCACGAACTCCCCGGCTTCCTCCGCCCCTTGATAGTGCGTGTCGTAGATGTGTTGGATCACGGTCTTCCCGGAATGGAGCACGTAGGTGTAGGGGACGTGGTGCATCCACAGCAGCAGCTCGTCCGGACAGGTCGCGAGCGACTCGTAGATCTTGGCGACGGGCGGCCGGTACTGGCCGATGAAGCCGGTGCCGGTGGCCACCGTCCGGTCCATGCCGATGCCCTTTTCATCGGCGCGATGCCACTGGCCCCAGCCATTGCGCTCGGAAGCCTCGACCGCGGGGCCGAAGTGAGGGCCGGTGATATCGGTGAGCGTTTGCGCGCCCAGCGGCCCGGTGTAGTTCTCGTAGGTGCGCCAGGACTGAAGCTGCATGGCGGCGATGGTCTCGACCACTCGCGCGTCGTCGCCGAAGGTGAGCCGGGTCCATTCTTCCGCGATCTGTTTCGCGCTCAGATCCGGATTCCAGGCCAGCCGCCCGAAGCCGTAGAGGTTGGCCTGGGAGAGATGATGCCCGGTCCAGTTGGCGTCGAGCCCGACGTTCGAGACGCCCACAAATCCGCCCACCGGCCGGTGGAAGGTCTTCCCGGAGACCAGCGCCTTCACCGGCGTTCCCGGACCCTTGGCGTGCATATCGAAGTCGAGAACCTCTTTCCACATCGGCACGAGGAATACGAGGTGGCGCGCCTGGCCGAAATACTCCTGCGTGATTTGAAGCTCCACCACCTGGTTGGTCTTCTCGAGCGCGCCGAACAGCGGCGAGGCCGGTTCCCGCACCTGGAAATCGATCGGCCCGTTCTTGATCTGGATGACGGCGTTGTCTTCGAACTTCCCGTCCAGCGCGTGGAAGTTGTCGTAAGCGGCACGCGCGCGGTCGTTCTTCAAGTTGCGCCAGTCCATGTGATGGTCGTAGACGAAGCCCCGGTAGAAGATGAGGCCGCCGTGCGGTTTGAGCGCGCGCGCAATGACGCTCGCGGCGTCGGCGTGCGTGCGGCCGTAGACGGAAGGTCCCAGCCGGCCCTCCGAGTCCGCCTTCAGCAGGAAGCCGCCAAAATCCGGAATCGCCTGGTAAAGCTCATCGACCTTGTTCTTCCACCACTCGGCTACACGCGCGTCCAGAGGATCGAAGGTGTCCAGGCCGCCGATGGACTTCGGGCTGGTGAAGTCGATGGATACCGAGAGCCTGACGCCCCAGGGGCGGAACGCCTCGGCAAGTCGCGCGAGTTGAGGCAGAAACGCGGTGGTGATGACGCGTGGATTGGCATTGACGTTATTGACCGTGCACCCGTTGATGCCCAGCGATGCCAGCAGGCGCGCGTAGTCCCGCACGCGGCCCAGATCGGCGCGCACCTCGCCCTTCTCGAAGAAAATGGATGGCCCGGCATAGCCGCGCTCGATGCTGCCGTCCAGGTTGTCCCACTCGTTGACCCAGCGCACTGGCGCGTAGGGAACCTGCTTCTCATCGAGGGGCGAAATCGATTCGCCGAGGCCCATCTTCCGCAGCAGCGCGAATACGCCGTAGAGCACCCCGCGGTCGTTCGCCGCCGCGACAACCAGGCACGGGCGGCCCTCGATCGTCGCGGTCTTGAGCCAGTAGGCATCTTCCGGCAGATCCCCCGTCAGGCCGATGGCGCTGAGCGTGCCCAGAACGATGGCGCTCTCTTTGAGCGGACGAGTCTGGATGCGCAGCGTCCTGCCCAGCATTCCGCGAACGCCGCGGATCAGTTCCTGCCGTGCCGCCTGGATCACCGCGGAATCGCCGAGCGCGACCACCGCGGCAGGCAGCGCGCTGTAGCGGTCGCCGCCAATCTCCGCGTACCGCAGCCAGGCGTCGCGCCCCGTTTCGGCGCATAGTGGAACCAGTCCAGCGAGAGCCAACACTGAGCTCAGTATCCGCATTCCGACTCCTCTTGGCAGGCGGAACCGCCTGCCCCACTCAGTGTGGCATCTTCGAGCGGAACGGTCTTAGTCGCACCGCGGTACCCTGGTTTTCGTGAGCTACATCAAGAGTGTAGTCCTGGCGGTGCTTCTCTGCGCGGCTGGTCTGGGCGGCGCGGAAACGGGGCGGGCCGTTTTCAGCGGCGCTGTCTCGGAATACAGGTGGGGGCTAGGGGTTCTGAACCCCGACCTGCCTTCGGATTGGTCCTCCTACGAGTATCTGGTTCTGGAACTTAGGTGCTCGACCTCTCAGCGGTTCGAGCTGAGGCTCCACACGGCTGCTGGGGAAGTCGTCGCGGGAAGAACACACTTCAAATCAGAAGCTGGATCGGATACACTCTGTCATAGCGAAAGCCGGCGCCTCATTGGCGTGAACTGCTTGTCCGGACATTCGGTTGTGCCACGAGTGGCGGCTTCCTGCGATGTCCCGCTCGAGAAATAGCGGGCAGCGGGCACAACAGGAGAGAGCGGATCAATGACGTCGCAGGCAGCCAAGAAGCCAAAAGGTCTCAGCATCATCGACCTGTTACGGCCCCACTGGAAAGCCCTGACGCTGGCCTTGCTGGCAGTTGCCGGCGAAACCGCGACCGATCTGCTCGAACCCTGGCCCCTAAAGATCGTTCTCGATAACCTGCTCCAATCCAAACGGCTGCCCGATTGGCTGAGCGGAGTGGTCGGCTGGCTGGGGCCGGACAAACTGGCCGTCCTCAACTTCGCGGTGCTGGCGGTGGCGTCGATCGCCGTCGTTGGCGCACTCAGCTCCTACCTGGAAAAATACCTCACCACCAGCGTGGGCCAATGGGTCATGCACGACCTGCGGCGCACGCTCTATCATCACATCCACCGCTTGTCGCTGGCCGAGCACGACCAGAAAAGGACCGGCGACCTGATCGGCCGGGTAACGAGCGATATCGAGGCCATTCAGTCGTTCATCACCACGGCGCTGTTGGGCATTCTGACCAACGTCCTCACCCTGCTGGGGATAGTTGGGATCATGCTTTACCTGAACTGGCGTTTCACGCTCATCTCGCTGGCCATTGCGCCCTTGCTTTTCCTGGCGGTTTTCTTCTTCACCAAGCGCATCAAGAAAGCCTCGCGGGACGTAAGGAAGAAGCAGAGCGAGCTGGTCTCGCTGGTCGAGGAAGTTCTCTCCTCGATCCGGGTGGTCAAGGCCTTCGCCCGCGAGGACTACGAGGAGGGCCGCTTCGAGCGTCAGAGCCTGGAAAATGTCGAGACGGCCCTGGCCGCGCGAAACATCAAGACGAAGCTCTCGCCTGTCGTGGAGATCATCGTGGCGGCAGGGACCTGTTTGATGCTCGGCTATGGCGCGCGCCTGGTGCTCGCGGGCCAGCTCTCGCCAGGCTCGCTGGTGGTCTTCTTGCTCTATTTGGGCAAAATGTATAAGCCCATGCGCGAGCTGGCGAAGATGACGGACACGGTCTCCAACGCAGCGGTGGGATTCGAGCGGATCCGCGAAGTTCTGGAGACCGAAAGCGCGGTGCGGGACCTGCCGCACGCGCGCCGCGCGACGAGCTTCAAGGGCAGAATCGAATTCGACAAGGTCTCGTTTGGGTACAACCAGGACCA
>PLEM01000019.1 GCA_003137035.1 Bryobacterales bacterium
GAGTTTCGAGAGCGTGCTGGCGATGGCTTTCTGATTGTCGTCGAGCAGCGCCGTTTCGAGAATCACCTTGACGATGGCGCCGGCGGCGTGGGCGGCCTTCACCACCTCGTGGATGTCCTGCCGCACGGCTTCGTGCTCGCCGCCGCGTAGCGCGCCCACATTGATCACCATGTCGATTTCCTGGGCTCCCGCGCGTAGCGCCACCTGCGTCTCCGCCACCTTGGCCTCCGTGCTGGTGGCCCCCAGCACGGAGGCCAAGGTGGCGGAGACGCAGGTGGCGCTACGCGCGGGAGCCCAGGAAATCGACATGGTGATCAATGTGGGCGCGCTACGCGGCGGCGAGCACGAAGCCGTGCGGCAGGACATCCACGAGGTGGTGAAGGCCGCCCACGCCGCCGGCGCCATCGTCAAGGTGATCTTCGAGAATGCCTACCTGACCGACGACGAGAAGATCCGGGCCTGCCGCCTGAGCGAGGCGGCCGGCGCCGACTTCGTCAAGACCTCGACCGGCTTCGCTCCCTCGGGCGCGACGCTCGATGACCTGCGCCTGATGCGACGAACGGTCTCGCCCGGGATCGGCGTGAAGGCCGCCGGCGGCATCCGCACGCTGGACGACTTGCGGCGGATGGTGGAGGCCGGCGCCACGCGCATCGGGGCCAGTGCGAGCGTCAAGATCGTCGAGGCGGCCTCAGCCTGATGTCCGAAGCTGCCAGTGCGACGCGATTTCGCCAGCGCGAAGAGCTGCTGGACTACCTGCTGGAGATCTCCGCCGCGACCTCGGAGACGCTGACGGACCTGGATGGGCTGCTGGCCAACGTCGCCGAAATCATCCGCAAGGTGATCCCGTACGAGCTGTTTGCGATCCTGCTTAACAGCGAGCGGCAGAAGGAGTTGCGGATTCGGTACTCAATCGGCCACCGCGAGGAAGTCGTCAAGCGGCTGGTGGTTCACCCCGGGGAGGGGATCACGGGCGTGGCCGCGGCGACGCGCCAGCCGGTGCTGGTGAGCGACGTGCGCAAGGACCCGCGGTACCTGAGCGTGGTGGACGCGGTGCGCTCGGAACTGGCCGCGCCGATGGTGACGCGGAACCGGCTGGTGGGGGTGATCGACATCCAGTCCACCCACCTGGACGCTTACAGCGAGTACGACCGGACGCTGCTGCGGCTGATCGCGGCGCGGGTGGCGATTACCATCGACAACGCGCGGCTGTTCCGGCGGGTCGAGCGGCAGAACCGCACGCTGAAAATCCTGACGCATCTCTCGCAGGAGTTTTCGTCGATCCTGGACCTGAACGAACTGCTGCGCCACATCGCGGACGCGATCAAGATCCTGATCCGCTACGACGCCTTCAGCATCCTACTGGTAGACCGCGAGCGGCAGTGCCTGCGGCACGAGTTCAGCGTGCGCTACGACCAGCGTGTGGACCTGGACAACATTCCGCTGGGCCGCGGCATCACGGGCGCGGCGGTGGATTCCCGCGAGGTGGTGCGCTCGGACAACACTCTAGCCGACCCGCGGTACATTCCCTCGCATGAGGGCGTGCGCTCGGAAGTAGCGGTGCCGCTGGTCGCGCACGACCGGGTGGTAGGCGTGCTGGACCTGGAGAGCGACCGATTCGCCTGGTTTACCGACGAGCACGTGCGGATGCTGTCGCTGCTGGCTCCGCAGATCGCCAGCTCGCTCGAGAACGCCCGGCTGTACAACGAGGTGGCGCAACGCGAGAAACGCATCGCGGATGACCTGCAATCCGCGCGCGAGCTGCAAACCGCTCTGCTGCCCACCGAGGCGCCGCAGATCGACGGGCTGGGGGTTGCCATCGGGTACCGCCCGGCGCGGGTGGTAGGCGGCGACTTGTACGACTTCTTCGAGTACGACAACTCGGCCGCGCTCATCGCCTTCGGCGACGTGAGCGGGAAGGGCGTGGCGGCGGCGCTCTACGGGGCGCTGGCGGCGGGGTTGCTGCGGACGTTCGCGCAGCGGCGGCGCCCTCCGGCTACGCTGCTGCGGATGCTGAACCAGACATTGCTCGAGCGGAAGGTCGACGCGCGTTACGTGGCCCTGCTGGTGCTGCTGTGGGAAGCTGGGGAGCGACGGCTGACCATGGCCAACGCCGGCGCGCTGCCGCCCATCATCTGCCGCGGCGGCGCGATCCTGCGGCCGCGGGTCGAG
Organism: Bryobacterales bacterium; assembly: GCA_003137035.1. Lineage (GTDB taxonomy): Bacteria > Acidobacteriota > Terriglobia > Bryobacterales > Bryobacteraceae > Fen-330. Next base: position 2,170 of record PLEM01000019.1, read on the forward strand.
GGCATTCCGCTGGGGCTGCTGCCGGAGCGCGACTACGAGGAGACGGTAGTCGACGCGCGGGCCGGCGACCTGGTGGTGCTGTACTCGGACGGCATCACCGACCAGCCGAATCCCGCGGGCGAGGAATACGGGCGCGGCCACCTGATCCAGTTGGTGAAAACGGTGTGCAGCGAGTCTCCCGGAGCGGTGATTGGCGCCCTGTTCGAAGATCTGGACCGGTTCACGGAGTTCGCCCCGGCGTTCGACGATCAGACGCTGGTGGTGCTCAGAGTCGAATAACTGGAGGACCGCATGATGCGACGCCTAGGATTTCTCGTCGCGCTGGCAGCGCTGGTGTGTTTGCCCGCCTCGGCCATCGACCGGCCGGAAGTCACTTACAAGATTTTTCAATTTTCCGCCGACAAGATTCCGCGGATCGACGGCAATACGGACGACTGGGCCATCGTGCCCGAGGATTACGTTATCGGCACGGACCAGCTCGTGGACGATACGAAGAAGCACGACAAGCCCGACCCGAAGACTCTGGATGTGCGCGTGCGCGTCGGATGGGTGAAGGG
>PLEM01000386.1 GCA_003137035.1 Bryobacterales bacterium
CATCACCGCGTCGGCGCCCGCGGCAATCGCGGCGCGAAACGGAACCAGCTCCAGCGCCTCCAGCCGCGCCTTGTCCGCGCTCAGCACGGCCAGCGCCAGGTGCGTGTCGGTGGCGGTGTCGCCATGCCCTGGGAAATGCTTCGCCGTCACCAGTACCGGTTCGGGCGTGCCCGAGTGCGCCCCCTCGATGAATGCCCTCACGTGCGCGGAGACTTCCGCCGGGTTCTCGCCGTAGGAACGGATGTTGAGAATCGGGTTGTCCGGGTTGATGTTGACGTCGGCGACCGGCGCGAGGATCCACGGCACCCCCAGCGCGCGCGCCTGCCTCGCCGTCACCGCCCCTTCATAGCGGCTCAGCGCCGGATCGCGCGTCGCCGCGAACGCCATGGCGTGCGGGAACAGGGTTTGGGAGGCCACGCGCATCGAGTCGCCCCGCTCGAAATCGCCGGCCACCAGCAGCGGGACCTTGGCCGCCTTCTGCATGCGGTTCAGAAAAGTGGCCATGGCGAACGGCTCGGCATGTTCGACGGCGCCGTTGCGCACGCGGTTCACCAGCACCAGACCGCCCACGCGCAGGTTGCGCACCCAGCGCAGGTACTTCTGGTAATCCTGCGAGCGGCTGTTCGGCGCCTCGCCGTAGAACGACGCGAAGACCAGTTGCGCCACCTTGTCGCGCAGCGTCATCGGGCGCATCCACGACCTGGCGGCCGAGGGAGCTTTGGCGCGGGCCGGCCGGCGGGCGGGCGCACCGAAACCCAGCAGGCAGACGAGCAACGCGAGTGTCAGGACTTTCGTGGGGAAGCGCAAGAGACCACTATACTATGGACGTTTCGGTTTGGACGGACTGTTCTGGAGGATCGCCGCGAGCGCGCGCTTTTCGGGCGTGTTCTTGCACTGGGCGAGAAGCCCCCTCAACCAATCCTTATCGCCGGTATCCGGGCCGGCGGCGATCTTCTTGAGCGCGGGCAGGACGTTGCGGATGCTGTCTTCGTTGGAAGGGCCGCTCTCCGTGTCGATATCGTAGAGAAGGCCGATATCCTTCGCCGACCTCTTGGAGAGCGCCGCATCGAAAACGAACTTGCCGCCGCGCCGGGTGTACACTGCGTCGTCGGACCGCTCGCCCAGGGGAACATCGAATCTCTTGAAGCGGACGCTGTAAGCCACACGGATACGCTCGACAGGCTCGGATTCAAGCCCAACGACGGTCGCATGCGTATCCCGCCCGACGCCATACGGAGCTCCCGAGTAGTGTCCCTCGACCGTCAGGCTGAGAACCGGCTCGAATTCCGCCGCGGTCAGATCCAACCACAGTTCCAGGTCGCTCGACCAATCCGAGCCCGAAGCGCCTTGGCTGGTCAGCAGGAGATACGGCTTCTTGCCGAACCGGATGGTACGATACTTCGGCGGGTAGTCTTTCACCATCGGCTGGTAGTAGCCAGCGAACTTCCACCGTTCCCATCCGTCCGGCCCCCGTTCTCGAAGAAAACGCAGATAGACCTGCCACCGAAACGCCTCCTGCCGCAAGATTAGGACTACTTGGGACGGGTCGGGTATGGCGATCAACTCTTCCGAGCAGATTCGCACAGATCCTTCCCGTGCCTCGCACGGCTGCGTGGCGAGGTCCGCGTCCTTGATACCAAGCGCCTGCCAGAGCGGCTCCCATTGGAAGGAGGCGTGCCTATCGACGAAACGGGCAATGTCGTAAGGGGACTTCGCCGCCTGCGCGAGTTCCTCATCCACTCCGGCCAGCGCCGCGGCCGCCAAAAGGAGAGTAAGCAACGCGGCGGCGAGCCTCATCCGGAGCCGTGGCGTTTCGCTTTCGTGCGCGCGCTGTGCGAGGCAGGGGGCTTCTTCGGAGTGGCGTGCCGCATCAGCCGGTTCACCGAGCGCACCAGGTGCGCCACCTCGTTCGCGCTCTTCGCGATCACCGCGTCTGCGCCGGTGTTGGACTCGGTCATGCCCAGCGCTTCGGCGTAACCGGAAATCAGGATGATGGGGACGTCCGCCGCGAGAGCGCGGACACTCTTGATCAGCTCAATCCCGTTCATCTTGGGCATCTTGTAATCGGTGATGACCAGGTCGAAGACGCCGCGCGAGAACAGTTCGAGCGCCTCCTGCCCATTCACGGCCGTGGTGATGTTGTAGCCCAGTTCCTCCAGGACGGATTTTCGGGCCATTAGCCCCAGCCTGTTGTCATCGGCTAGCAGGATGCGTGCGGGGGCAGGAGAACTCCGAGCGCCTTCATTCATAGGAAGACGTGACAGTACCAGACTGCGCGGCCCGCTGTCAACGCATCTGTAACGGACTGGAAAAGCGCCAGATCAGATGCTTGACTTTTTTTGAATCCAGAGCTTCGTATCCGGATTTGATCCTCGAGCCGGGAATACTCCCGCGCGCCGTCGCGCTACTCCACTTCGCGGGGCGCGGTGTACCCGTTCTTGGCGATGATCTGGTACTTGACCGGCTTGCCCTTCTCATCCTTCATGGGAAGCGGCAGCCCGGTCGCCGGATTTACCAGCTCCACCTTGATTTTGCGGAATTTGCCGTCCCGGACCTGGTTGGTTGGGCTGTAGCTGAGCACGTATTGATGCCGCAACGACTCGGAGATTGCGCGGAAGATGCTCGGGAACTCCCCGTAGAAGCGCGGGAAGAACGCCATGCCGCCGGTTTCCTTGGCGAAGGTCCGCATCTCGTTGTCGGCTTGCAGGAAGTCCATCCGCTGTATCGGGCTCATTGCGCCGGAGGAGTCGTAGTATTCGCGCAACGCCTGCATCAAGCCGATGGCGTAGACCGGCACGCCGGCCTCCTGCATGATTTTGCGCGTCTTGTCGAAGGTGAGCTTGCTGAACGAGTCGTAGCCCGAGGAAATCAGCACGATGGCCTTGCGGCCCTCGATGTCCGACATGCGTTGCGCGGTGTCGGTGATCGCGTCGAACAGGTTGCACTCCGAGAATCCGGGGATCTGCAGGCGGCGCATTGCCTCATAGGCTTCACGCTTGTCGGTGGTGAAGTCGCACAGGGTCTCCGTGCGCATGTCGTAGGCCCGGATGGCCACGTAGTCCTCGGGCTTGAGGGTTTCCAGGAAGCCGTAGGAGGCCTGCAGCGTCTGGTACCAGGTCTCGGTGTAGTAGCGCTGGAACAGATTGCTGAATTCGATCACCAGGCAGACCGTCATCGGCGCTTCGCCGAGTTCAAACGTCTTGATCTGCTGGGGTACGTTGTCCTCTAGAATGCGGAAGTTCCCCTTCGGGATGTTGGGGATGAACTGCCCGTGGCTGTCGAGCACCGCCACGTCCAGGTTGACCGTGGTGACGTCGGAGCGGAACGTAGGAATGCCCGCCGGCAGCTCCGCTTTCTTCTCGAACTGGGAAGGGATCTTCTCCGGCGGCGGCGCGTCCTTCTCGGCGGTCTTCTTCTTCGGCCGGGCGACCGTCTCGCCACCCTCTCTGGAAGGCCCCTGCTGCGCCGGCATCAGAC
>PLEM01000080.1 GCA_003137035.1 Bryobacterales bacterium
TCCTTGCCCACGCCGCTCTCGCCCGCCAGCAACACGGTGGCGCGCGAGGGCGCCACCCGCTCCACGGTGGCGAAGATCTCCTGCATCGACGCGCTACGCCCGACGATATTGTCGAACTCGTAGCGGTGGCCCAGCTCCTGGCGCAGCTCCAGGTTCTCGTCCTGGAGGGCGCGCACCTCGAGCGCCTTGCGGATCACCGTCATGAGGTGATCCAGAGAGAAGGGCTTGAGCAGGAAATCGGCCGCGCCGGCCTTCATCGCCTCGACCGCGGTCTCAACCGTGCCGAAAGCCGTCATCACCACGATCGGGATGCGCCCGTTCTCGCGGCGGATGGCGGAGATCAACTCCATGCCGCTCATGCCGGGCAAGCGCAGATCGGTGAGCACCAGGTCGGCGCGGTCCATCAGCTTCAGCGCGTCCTCAGCCAGGCCGGTCTTCTCGACCTCGAAGCCGGCGGAGCGCAGTTGCAGCTCCAGTACGCGCCGGAGCTTCTCTTCGTCTTCGACAACCAGGATGCGGGTTTTCATTCGCAGGGCAGAAACAAGCGAAAGACGCTGCCTTTGCCGGGCTCGCTTTCGACAGTTATTCTACCGCCGTGCAGGTCCACAATTTTCGAGACTACCGACAGCCCGAGTCCGGCGCCTTCCTTCTTGGTGGTGAAAAACGGGTTGAAGATGTTTTCGAGCTGATCGGGATGGATGCCGGCGCCGCGGTCGATCACGGAGACTTCGACTTCTCCGTCCACCGGCCGGGTCTTTACGGTGACGGCGCCGCCAGGCTGGGTGGCTTGCGCGGCATTGAGCAGCAGGTTGTAGACCACGCGCTCGATCAGCTCGGCGTCGAAGGGAAATGGGGGCACGTCGGGGGAGTAGTTCTTGTAGACGGTCACCTGGCGTGGGCTGTCGCGCTCCAGTTGGGCGATGGCCCGGTCGATGACCTCGCTCAATTCGGCGGGCTCGAGGCGCACTTCGAGCGGGCGGGCAAAATCCAGGAACCGCGTCACCAGGGAGTTGATGCGGTCGACCTCGCTGGAGATGAATCCCGCCAGCTCGGCCGCGACTTCGTTTTCCGCGGGCAGGTTGGTGAGCAGCATCTCCGCCGAAGCCCGCATGGTCCCCAGCGGGTTGCGCAACTCGTGCGCCAGCCCGGCCGACCACTGGCCCAGGGCGGCTAGCCGCTCCGAGCGCCGCGCCACCGCTTCGGCCTCCTGGAGATTGCGATTGGCTTCGGCAAGCTGGTCCGCCACCGCCTGCGCGTGGAGCGCTTCCTGCCGATTGGCTTCGGCCAGCCGCTGGGCGAGAAAGCCGATCACCGCCAGGGAGATCAGCCGCAAGCTCAGCTCCGGAACCTGGTCCGCCGGGACCTCCAGTTCCCGGTCGAGGCTGAGCAGGGAGGAAAGATAAGTGGCGCAAGCCAGCACCGTGAAGAGCAAGGTTCCGCCCACTCCCAGCGTGGTGGCCGCGGAGACCACGGGGATCAGCAGAATCCAGTAGTAGCTGCTGGTGATCCCACCGGAATGGTAGATGATCAGGTACCCCAGGCCCAACTTCAAGAGGTTGGCGAAAACGCTGCCACGGCGGGTGGCCAGCGCGGGAACCCTCGGCTCGGCAATCTGCAAACCCGCCACCAGGAACAGGAAAAAGATGAAATGCGGGTCCCGCTCCGGACCGGCTGCGGCGACGATCACGAACATCGCCAGCCACACCACGTCGTGGACCGGGATCGATCGCCACCAGCGTGCCACGTTGTCATCTTACCCCGGACCGCCGCTGGTTGTGCCAAAATGGTTTACTGCCGCACCATGAGTCCCAAATCCCTTCCCATTGATATGGCGCCCCAGGCGTCTGCCGAAGATTCCTCGTTCGGGGAGATCCTCTCCGAGTTCGAGGGCTCGCACCGCCACTCGGCGGAGGGCCATAAGGAGAGCCGCCAGGGAACCGTGGTTGCCGTCTCCTCCGAGTCGGTCTTCGTTGACGTCGGCTTGAAGACCGAGGGCATCATCCCCGTGGAGGAGTTCCGGGGCGCCTCCGGCGACCTGGAGATCAAAGCGGGCGACCAGGTGGTCGTCTCGATCAAGGGGCGATCGCCCGAGGGCTACTACCTGCTCTCGAAGATCCGGGTCGAGCGGCCCAAGGACTGGTCTGGGCTGGAGGCGGCGTTCGCGGAGAAGCGCTCCATCGTGGGGACCGTCACCGGCGTAATCAAGGGCGGCCTGAGCGTGGACGTGGGCGTCCGCGCGTTCCTGCCCGCCTCGCGGAGCGGGGTGCGGGAACTCGCCGAACTGGAGGCGCTCACCGGCCAGGAGATCGTCTGCAAGATCATCAAGTTGGACGTTGCCGACGAAGACGTGGTGGTCGACCGCCGGGTGGTTCTCGAAGAGGAGGAGGCCAAGGCGCGCGAGCAGGTCTATGCCGCGCTCCAGGAGGGCGCGGTGGTCCGCGGCACGGTGCGAACCCTGACCGATTTCGGCGCCTTCATCGACCTGGGCGGGGTGGACGGCCTGTTGCATGTCGCCGACATGGCCTGGGCCCGCGTGGGAAAGCCGGCCGACCTGCTGAGTGTCGGCGATCCCATCGAGGTCAAGATCCTCAAGGTGGACCGCGATAGCCGCCGTATCTCCCTCGGCCTGAAGCAGCTCTCGCCCGACCCCTGGTCCCTGGCCAGCGAGAAGTACAAGGTGGCCGACCGCGTGCGGGGCAAAGTCACGCGCGTGGTTGAATTCGGGGCGTTCGTGGAACTGGAGCCCGGCATCGAGGGCTTGATCCGGCTGTTTGACCTCACCTGGTCGAAGAAGTCCATCAAGGCCAACGATGTGGTCAAACCCGGCGAACTGGTCGAGGTAGTGGTTCTGAACGTCAGCGGCGCGGAGCGGCGAATCGGCCTGGGCCTCAAGCAGGCTCTGGGCGATCCGTGGGACGAGGCGGCGAACCGGTTCCCGGTGGGTAGCGTTGTGGAAGGCCGTGTCGCGAACCTGGCCAAGTTCGGAGCGTTTGTCGAGCTGGGCGAGGGCCTGGAGGGGATGATCCACGTCGGCGATCTCAGCGCCGAGAAGCGCATCAACCACCCGCAGGAGGTGCTGAAGGCCGGGGAGACGGTACGGGCGCTGGTGCTGGAGGTGGATCGTGAAAAGCGGCGCATCCGTTTGGGAATAAAGCAGCTTCAGCCGACCAGCGCGGACGAGTACATAGCCGAGCACAAAGTCGGGGACATCGTCAGCGGCCGCGTGGTCGACCTCCGCAAGCAGGAAGCCAGCGTGGAATTGGGCGAGGGGCTGATGGCCCCATGCGCGCTGCCTAAGGAGCCCAAGAAAGTGCAGGAGGCGGCCGGGCCGGCCTCGGCCGACGTATCGTCGCTCTCGGCGATGCTGGCCGCCAAGTGGAAACAGGGCAAGACGGTGAACGCCGAGTCGAGCCGCGAGCCAGTGCGCGCGGGCCAGATCCGCAGCTTCCGCATCACGGGGCTGGACCCGGCCCAGAAGCGCATCGAGCTGGAACTGGTCTGAGGGAACCTAAGCGGCGGCTCCAAGCGGGAGATTCAGCCGCTTCTCGATGCCGAGGACCCGGTTCTCAAGGGCGGCGAAGCGCTCGGTGAGGCCGATATCGGAACGCTCCAGTGCCGTCATGCGCCTGTTCCCCGATTCGGCATTTTCGTAAATCGCTCGGAGAACCTCGGTCTGAAGATCGCGGCTGAACTTCTTCATGCGGTCTTCGCTCTGGCGGAAGGTCACCGCGATGGCCGTCTCAAGGTCTGGTTTGGTCGCGGGTTCGTCTGCCATACCTGTAGCTGATCCTAACACGGGGCCGCCCGGGGTGGGCGACATAGAAATGGAGACCGGTCACGAATCCCCCAGCAGATTGGAAGATCTGAGCGTACCACTACGCCCTGAGCGCCAGACAGAATCGGAGGGCGGGTTTCAACCCGCGCGGGGCTTGAGCCCCGCCGCGCCGCGGGTCTGAAGAGGGACTTGCAGAATTCCCGGAAACCGCTCCCTTGCGGTCGCGGCTCGGAAACGGAGCGCGGATTCTCGACGGGTTACCGAGCCGCGCGCGTCAGCAAGCGGACCTTCTACGAATTCTGCAAGTACCTCTGAAGCCCCGCGCGGATTCAAAGTCCGCCCTCCAAACGGCCACGGCGGCGGGAATCTCCACTTCTACGTCGCGCACCCACTTCCGAGGGGTGCGCGACAGTCGTGAGATAATCGAGCCGATGCATCCGTCGTGAGGGGAGGTGTCATGTGTCCAGATTGGCGTCGCGGTTGCTTAGCGTCGTCGCCTTGGCTTCGATGGCAGGCGCAGCATCGGCCGTCGCGCAGAGCATTGAAGGCGTCTACGTTCACGTGCGCGACTCCGATGGGACCAAACCCAAACCACGCGCCACGGTGACGCTTACTTTCAAGGGAGGCGCCACCGGATCCCTGGAGGTCCTGGCAACCCAGCCGGGCGAAACCGTCACCGATACGGGTTCCTACGGGGTACGAAACAACCTCATCACCATCCACTTCAAAGAGATGGAATGGGAGGCGAACCGGCAGCCGTTCCAGTTCGACGGCTGCACGCTGACCTTGCCCTTCAAGGCGCTGGGCGGGAGCGCCGGCGCCGGAACATCCGTCTGGCTCAAGAAAGATCCCAAGTGCGGCGGCCAGACCCCCAATATCCAGGCGCAAGTGGGCCGGTTCGCGTCGTTTTCGGCCGACGAGATCGTGACCAGTGGAGGCCAGCGGAAAAAGGGGAGGATCTTCGTCGCCGAGAAAGCCATCCGCGCCGAAGGGGATGAGAACGGACAGAAGTACATCACCATCGTCCGCCTGGATCGGGATTTGGTGTGGTCGCTGTCGGTCCAGCGGAAGAGTTACACCGAAATGCCGCTCGGCTATGGGAGGGGCGGCAGCCTGGCGCGGCAGCCAGACACGCCACGGGGCTGCCGGGCGCTAGGAGAAGAGAAGGTCGGCGGGGTTCTCGCCACCAAAGAGGAATGCCGGATTCCGCTGAAGGGTGGGAACTACGTAGAAACGCGCTGGGCGTCCAAGGAGCTTGGAGGGACGGTGATCAAGCAAGTCTCCGGCCGCCAGACGCTCGAGTTCGAGAACATCAAACGCGAATCGCTCGATCCGGCGCTATTTGAGATCCCCGCCGGATTCCGAAAGGTGAGCCAGTGATGGTACGCACGGTGCATTCTCTAAGACGTTTCACTGCAGTTCTATTCGCGCTCGGCTTCCTGATCCAGACGCAGACCGCCTTCGCGGCTCCCTGTGAGTGCAAGGACATCCCTAGTTTCAAGAGGCGCATCCAGGAGGTGACCCGGTATCTGGAAGCGTGGCGCAGCGTGCTTGCCGACTGCTACTCGGATAATCCACCTAAGGATTTCCAGCAGACCAAACAGAGATTCGACAAATACGCTTTCGGCGGCGAGCGGCCGCCTGACGTCAAAGATGCGGGCAAGGTGAACCCGGTCGACACGCAGGTTACCCCCGAATTCGAGCAGATGTATTGCGACACCATTGTGAAGGCCGTGAAGGACGTACACGAAGGCGACCACAACACGTTTATGTGGATCCATGCGCTCCCCATCCTGGTTGGGGTGTCCTTCGGCAATCCGTATACAACGCTGATTCGAAACACCGCGTTGACCGAGGTTGAGGCGCATACAGCGGAGAAGGAGTTCCTGGAACAGGAGCTCGCGAAGCTGGAAGAGCGATGCAAGGGGAACTGGAAGTGCAGGTGTAACCAGCAGATGTACCCGAGCGCGGTAGCCTGCGCAGGCTCCTGCCCACGCGCCACTCTGAGCTGCATTGCTCCGACGTGCCTGGAAATCGATCCCAAGACCGGCAAGTGGACCGGCAAAGGGATGTAGCGGGGGGGACCACCGCCGAACCCCGTTACCCTTTTCGTTCCAATCCGTCCTATCCTCGGGTAGACAATCGGCGTGACCCGTGAAGCCACATCGGCGGCGGACGAGAGTCCAGCCCCGTGCGTGGAGGAAGCGGTACTGATTCGGGCGGCGCAGAAGGGCGATCCCGACGCCTTCGAGCAGCTCGTTCATGCCTACGACCGGGGTGTGCTCCGGGTGGCCATGAACCTCCTGCGGTCCACCGAAGACGCCTATGACGCCTACCAGGAAACGTTCTTGCGCGTGTTCAAAAGCCTGCACCTGTTCCGGTTCGACTGCAACTTTCAAACCTGGCTGTACCGGGTGGCTACCAACGTCTGCCTGGACCATCTGCGGAAGAGGAAGGTGCGCCGCGAGGAACCGGCGGTGGTCGAGACCGAAGAAGGGCAGTGGAACCGCATGGACAACCTGCCGGAGGACCGGGCGCAAGCCGATCCCCAGCGGAACCTGCTGAACCGGCAGTTGGGCGAGCGCATCGAGGCGGTGCTGCAAGGGCTGACCGCCAAGGAGCGCATGGTGTTCGAGTTGCGGCACTACCAGGGCTTTCGGCTGCGGGCCATCGGGGAGGCGCTGGGCGCCTCGGAGGAAGCGGCTAAAACCTGCCTGTTTCGCGCGACCCAGAAGATGCGGGCCGCGCTGGGGGATTTTGTATGAATTGCGAGTCGGCGACCAGGAGCTTCTCGCTGTTTCTGTACGGCGAGCTTTCGATTGAAGAGGAGCAGAGTTTCCAGGACCACCTGGAGGGCTGCGCGGGGTGCCGCAAGGCGTTCGAGGCCGAGAAGGCGATCCACCAGGCGCTGGACGCCCGGGAGAAGCTGCCCCCGGCTCCCTTGCTGGCCCGCTGCCGCCGCGACTTGAAGCTGCGGCTGGACGTGACCGCGGCGCGGCCGGCCCCCTGGCGCGCGTGGTTCGGCTGGTGGCCCGCCCTGGTGCGTCCCGCGGGCGCCCTGGCGCTGGTCGCCGTGGGCTTCTTCGCCGCCCGGTGGACCAGCGCGCCGCGGCCGGACAACACTCTGGATCCCATGGTTTCCCGGGTGCGCTACGTGCAGCCCGAATCTTCCGGAAAAGTGCGGGTAGTGATCGAGGACACCCGCCAGCGCTTCCTGACCGGGGACCCTGGCGACGAGCAGATCCACCGCCTGCTGCTGGCCGCCACCCGGGAGTCCTCCGACGCGGGTCTGCGCGCCGAGTCGATGGACATTCTGAGCGCGCAGCCAGCCTCCAATGAGCTGCGGGGCACGCTGCTGTACGCCCTGGAACACGACCCCAATCCCGGGGTGCGGCTGAAGGCGCTGGACGCGCTCAAACCGTATGCGAGCGCACCCGACGTCCGGGGCGCCCTGGCGAAAGCCCTGCTGGCCGACGATAATCCCGGCATCCGGACCCAGGCCATCGACCTGCTGATGCAGAAGAAAGAAGAGGCCATGGTGGGCCTGTTGCAGGAACTGGTTCAGAAGGAAAGCGACAGCTACGTGGGCCTGCGCTGCCAGAAGGCGCTCCGGGAGATGGACGCCTCGGTTGGGACATTCTGATGAGAACTGGCTGGCGATGGTTCGTTCCCGCAGTGATGGTGGCCGCGTGCGCGGCTCAGACGGACTCCCCCGTCGTTCGGGAGGGTAAGTATTGGGTCCAGACCGCGAGCGGCTCCGCGTCACTGGCTGGTGCCTTGCTGCTCAAGGTCTCCACACACGGCGCGGTCTCCTTGCAGGGAGAAACCAGAGGGAATATAGGATACGTTCTGAAGAAGCGCACCAGAATCCAGGATCCGGCGCGGGCGCGCGCGCTGCTCAAAGGAATTGCCGTCAAGGCCTCGAAGCGGGGCGAAGGGTGGTTGCTGGAGGTGAGACTGCCCTCCGGTTGGGAAACCTCGGCGGAACTCCAGTTGCGTGTGCCGCGGGGTCTCCGCGAGACGATTCTGGAATCCCAGGGCGAATCCATCGAGGCTTACGACCTGGATGGGGCGCTGAGGGCGGACAGCCGCGGAGGCCGGTTGCAGGTGGACCGGATCCAGGGTGACGTGACGGTACGAACCGGCGGGGGAGAGGTTCACCTGGGCAAGGTCGGGGGGAACGTGCTGTGCTTCTCCGGCGGGGGCGCCATCGCCGCGGACACAATCGGCGGCGAGGCGGGCTTGAACACCGAAGGCGGGGAAATCGACGTCAAGGTGGCCAAGGGGCTGGTGCGCGCCTCGACGCGCGGCGGCAGCATTCGCATCGAGCGGGCCGAACGCGGCGTCACCGCGGAGGCCCGGGCCGGCTTGATCGACGTTGTTCGCGCGGGCGGCCCGGTGATCGCGCAGACCGGGGCGGGAGCCATCCGCATCCGCTCCGCCAGCAACGTCCAGTGCCAGGTGGAGACCGGCCCGGTTCAGCTTTACGGCGTGTCCGGCGGACTGCGCGTCACCACGCACGCCGGCAGTATCCTCGCGGAACTCGGGGGAAAACCGCTCCAGGATTCCTCCTTCAGCACCGGAAGTGGTGACATAACCGTTCTGATTCCGTCTAATCTTGCGGTGACGGTTCAGGCATTCAGCACATATCCCGGCGGCCACCGGATTATCTCGGATTTCTCCGAGATCCGCCCGCGGCTCAGCCAGGGGGAAGCGGAAACCGAAGCGCTGGGGACGATCAACGGAGGCGGGCCGCTGCTGCGGTTGACGGCTTCCGGCGGCACGATCTACCTGCGTCGCCAAAGATAGGGTCGCAAGGATTGAGGACTATGAGACAGATACTCGTTTTGTCGCTGCTCGTGATTCTGGGTGGTGCCGGGTTGATGGCGCAGGCGGTTGTTGCTCCCGCGCCGCCCGCCCCGCCCTCAACTGGATACGAATTTCTCACGCCTCCCCCGGAGCCACCGGTGGCTATGCTCCCGGACATCGAGGAGGAGTTCGCGTTGGCTCAGGACGGGCCCCCGATGCCCCCACCCCCGCCCGAACCCTTCCACATCGGTCCGGGAAAGGGAGGGAGCTATCTGGGCATCGGCGTCCAGGAAGTGAATGCCGACCGCGCCAAGGAGCTCAAGTTATCCGACGTGCACGGAGTCGAGGTGACCAGGGTGGAGGACGATAGCCCGGCCTCCAAGGCGGGGCTCAAACAGGGCGATGTCGTGCTGGAGTATCAAGGCCAGCGCGTCGAGGGCGCCGAGCAGTTTATCCGATTGGTTCGGGAAACGCCCGCGGGGCGGCAGGTGAAGCTGCTCATCAGCCGCGGCGGCGCCCCCCAGACCCTCGCCGCGACGGTGGGCGAGCGCAAACCGAAACACGTCATGATCGAGCGCAATTTCAACTTCACCATGGATCCGAAGTGGCAGGAGCAGATGGAGAAGCTCCGGGAACAAATGGGCAATATGCGGTACCGGTTCGAGATGCCGGACATGCCCCAGCCGTTCATGTCCTGGCGCAGCGGAGCGCTGGGCATCGAGGCGGAATCGGTAAGCTCGCAACTGGCCGAGTTCTTCGGAGTGAAGAAGGGCGTGCTGGTGCGCTCGGTCGGCAAGGACACTCCGGCGGAGAAGGCCGGCATCAAGGCCGGCGACGTGATCGTGATCCGATACGAGGGTCCGGTCGGCGGCCNNAAGGCCGGCGACGTGATCGTGAAGGTGGATGGCGTGGAAGTCGGCTCGCCCTCGGAAATCGCCCAGCGCGTCCGCGCGCCGGAGGCGAAGAAGACTTTGCCGCTGACCTTGGTTCGGAACCGCCAGGAAGTGACCGTGAACGTCACGGTCGAGGACCGGCCGTCCCCACAGCCGCACCCGCGCCCGAAGCGCATCACGACCCCGACCCCGCAGCCGCAGAGTTTCCGCGTTCGGACGACGGGCGTCCAGGCGTCTCCACTCCTGTAACCCGTTTGCGCCGGCTGGAATTCGGCCGGCCGGCGCAACTCTCGCGTTTCAGGGCGACGAACCGGCAGGCCAGGACGTCATTGCAGCGTCTTGAGCCTTTTCTCCCGGCTGGTGATTTCCTGTATCCGCACCCCGTAGTTTCCGTCGACCACTACCACCTCGCCACGCGCGATCACGCAGNNCGTTCACGATCACCTCCACCGGCTCGGAGACCGTGCGGTTCAGCTCGACAATCGACCCGGCGGTCAGCTTCAGGACGTCCTTGAGGGGGAGTTGGGCGCGCCCGAACGATACGCTGACCGGGAGTTCGACTTCCAGCAACAGATCGAGCGTGCCGGGAGCGGCGACGGCCTTCGGGCCGGCCCGCGCCAC
>PLEM01000407.1 GCA_003137035.1 Bryobacterales bacterium
CTCCCTCACGGTCGCGGCTCTGCAACGACATGTAACGCATCGGAGCCGCGACCGTAAGGGAGCGGTAGCGTTGGTGTCACAGCCTGTGATTTACCCGATCGCCTTTGCCTGTTACGGATGCCACCTACTCGGCAGCGAGTCCGGCTCCGTCGATCCTGCGCACAATGTGCCTGGAACCCCGATTTTGGAAAGGGATTCCGCACGTACCGCCTTTGAGGAACAACGCATGGATCAGTCTCCCTATCACCTGGACCAGATCCGTCGCGACGCCGTTTTGGAAGCGATTCGGGAGGTGTGTGCGCGGCGTGGGTGGAGTCTGCTGGCGGCGCATGTGCGCAGCAATCACGTGCACACGGTGGTGGACGCCGAGGTTCCGCCGGAGCGCGTCATGCACGATTTCAAGACTTATGCCAGCCGCCGTCTGAATCGCATGCGGCTGGAAGAACCGGACCGGAAGCGATGGGCGCGCCACGGCAGCACCCGATGGCTATGGAAACCACAGCACGTTTCGGCGGCCATACAGTATGTCGTTGGGGAGCAGGGCGATGCCATGTCCGTGTTCGAGTCTCACGAACTTTAGCGGTAACCGCTCTCTTACGTTCGCGGCTCCGAATCGGCGCATTTGCTTGGCCACCACCAATGTAATGTCGTCCGCTTGCGGAGCGCCCGCGGCGAATTCCGCAAGCGCGTCTGTGACTGCGGCCACAATGGCGGCGGCGGGTTCGTGGCGATGCCGCTTCAGCACCTCGATGAATCGCTCTTCGCCGAACTCAGCGAAGTTGGCGTTGTTGGCCTCGGTCACGCCATCGCTGTAGAGCACCAGCAGGTCGCCCGGGCCGAGACGCTCGCGCTGCTCCGAGTAGGGCGCAATCGGCAGGACGCCCAACACCAGGCCGCCGCCTTCCAGCATCTGCGATTCACCCGACGCGCGCACCACAATCGGCGGAGTGTGCCCCGCGTTGGCGAATGCCAGCTCGCCCGTAGCCGCGTCCAGCACCGAGAAGAAGAACGTGATGAACCGGTTGGCGGGGCACTTGGCGCACGTGGCCTTGTTCAGCCGGGTCATGAACGACGCCAGATCCCCTGGATCTTCGGCCAGCACCTGCACGCGCGCATGCAGCGCCATCATCATGAGGGAGGCCGGCATACCCTTGCCGGAGACGTCGCCCAGCGCCAGGCCGACGCGGCTGCCGGCGTACGGAAAGAAGTCGTAGTAGTCTCCGCCCACCTCGTGAGCCGGAACGCAGCGGCCGGCATAATCGGCGGTCTCCAGCAGCTTGGTTTTCTGGGGAAAGAGCTTTTGCTGAACGTTGCGCGCGATCTCGATCTCGGACCGCACGCGATTCTCGACCCTGCGCCGCTCGGCGCCCTCCCGGGCCTGCTTCTCGAGGGTGCGCAGCAGCCGCTCGTTGTCCCAGGGCTTCTGGACGAAGTCGCAGGCGCCACGGCGCATGGCCTCCACCGCCAGGTCGATGTTGCCCCAGGCCGTCATGACGATTACCGGCGCGGGGTTTACCTGCTGGTGCAGAAGATCCAGCAGATCCAGGCCCTCCCTGCCCGAGGTGGTGTCGCGGGCGTAGTTCAGGTCCATCAGAATCAGGTCGAAGGACCCCAGCGCCGCCGCGCGCAGCAGCCCCTGCGGGGAATCCACGGTTTCGGCCCTGTGGCCCGCGCCTTTCAAAAGCAGGCGCATGGCTTCCAGGACGTCCGGGCGATCGTCGGCCACCAGGACGCGCAGGGTGCTCGTTGGTTCTTCGCTGGCGGGCATTCTCTCCTGCTACCAGTAGCAATCAGGCGGCCACGCTATGTCAAGGCAAGCGCATCGGCCGGCCTCTCGAGACTGTCCGATTCTGGGACGACTCTGTGCGATTTCAGTGTTACCTTGGCAGAGAGTGGCTGCGTACCTGCAACTCTTTGGCCCGCTTCATCTGGCGATTCTGGCGTCGATCCTGGCTGCCGCCATTGCCCTGTCGCGCTGGGCGCGCTCGAGTTCGGGCGCGGGACGGCGCATCCGGCTGGCTCTGGGTGTTTTCCTGCTTGTGAATGAGGCGGTGTGGTGGATCTACCACATCCGGCACGAAGGATTCCGGTTCCCGGGAGGTCTCCCGCTTCAGCTTTGCGATTTCGCGCTCTGGCTTACCATCCTCGCGCTGCTCACTCTGAACCGCTGGGCCTACGAGGTGGCCTACTACGCGGGGCTCGCCGGCGCGGCGATGGCCGTGCTGACTCCCGACCTCTGGGCGCCGGTCTACTCCTACCCCAGCCTGTATTTCTTCCTGGAGCACGGCGGCGCGATCGCCGCCGTCCTGACCCTGACCTGGGGGAACCTCGCCCGGCCCCAGCCCGGGAGCGTTTGGAGGGCGCTGCTCATCCTCAATGCCTACGCGGCTGCCGTGGGCGGCTTCAACGCCCTGTTCGGCGCGAACTACATGTACTTGTGCCGCAAACCCGCCAGCGCCTCGCTGCTGGACTACCTGGGTCCCTGGCCCGTTTACCTGCTCGCCGCCGAAGCGCTGGGGATCGCCCTATTCTGGCTTTTGTGGCTACCGTTCCGGAATGGGCGCGGGAGGGGTGAGCCGAAATCATCGGTCACGAAAGATCGCAATCCGGATTTGCCGTGCACTGAATGAATTGTGGGGATGCAGGCCCAAAGTCGGGTACGCGATGGGTGTCTACTGTTAATTGAGATGACATGGCGGTGAGTGCGGCGCCGACCAAGCTGGGCAAGGTGGCCCAAGGCGCTCGCACTCACCGGGCGACCCTCTCCTCATACGCCAGCGATCAGTTCCCACCGTCCCCATCCCCGATCCTCTCACGCGAGGAGCCGAGAGCAGGTCCGAAATTCCCGTGGAACTGGCTGATTTTGTAACAACCTCCGCACCCGGCTCAATTTGAAATCGGCGCGAGCGCTGTGCTACGTTGGATGTCTCCGAACGATTCCGAAGTCCCACATGGCTGACCAGCAGAGACCGGAACCTAAGCCTGCCCCGAAGGCTCCCGCCGTCATGGCCGCTATCCCCTGGGAGAGCGCGCGCACCGGGATGCTCAAGGAGCAATTCGCCGCCCAGATCTCCGAGTTCTCCAGCTACCTCGGACAGAACTTCGTGGTGGCGCAGCCCGAGGCGGTGGTCCCCATCCTGGATTTTCTGAAGCTGGAGGCGGACTTCGACTACCTGGTCGACGTCACCGCAGTGGACTATCCCAAGCGCCCCGAGCGTTTCGACGTGGTTTACGTCCTGTACAGCTTCGCGCGGAACGAGCGCATCCGCATCAAGACTCGAATCCCCGACGGCTACAAGCCGCACACGGCAGTGGGCGTGCACCTCACCGCGAATTGGCTCGAGCGGGAGGTCTTCGACATGTTCGGCATTGAGTTCGCCGGGCACCCCGACATGCGCCGCATCCTGATGCCCGAGGAGTGGGAGGGCTACCCGCTGCGCAAAGACCGTTCCATCACCGCCATGGACAACCGCTGGGTGAAGGAGAACCTGGGAATCGAGAGCGGACAGTGACCCCATGCCCGACACTTTTCTAGACTCCACCGAGTTAGTGATCAACATGGGGCCGCAACACCCCTCCACGCACGGAGTGCTGAGGATCATCCTGAAGCTGGATGGCGAGAAAGTCACCGGCACCGAGTGCGTGGTCGGCTACCTGCACCGGGGCGTCGAGAAGATTGGCGAGAACCGCACCTACCAGCAGTTCGTGCCCTACGTCGATCGCATGGACTACTGTGCCGCGGTGTCGAACGGCCTGGGCTTCTGCCTGGCGATCGAGAAGCTGCTCAGCGTCGAGGTTCCGCCGCGCGCGCAGGTGGTGCGCGTCATTCTCACCGAGTTGAACCGGCTTGCCAGCCACCTGATCTGGCTGGGCACGCACTGCCTGGACCTTGGGGCCATCACCCCGCTGTTCTATGTGATGCGCGAGCGGGAAGAGATCCTGAACATCTACGAGAAGTATTGCGGCGCGCGGCTCACCACGCA
>PLEM01000044.1 GCA_003137035.1 Bryobacterales bacterium
GTTTCAGCAATGCGCGATGTGCCACCGCGTCGACAACGCCGAGAAGAAGATCGGGCCGGGGCTGAAGGGGCTGTTTCAGAAAGACAAGCTGCTGAACGGGAAGAAAGCGACCGAGGGAAACATCCGGGCGCAGATCGATGCCGGGGGCAATGGGATGCCTCCGTACAAAGACATGCTGTCGGATCAGGAGAAGGACGACGTGGTGGCGTATTTGAAGACGCTGTAACTAAGTCGCGAAGAGATGTGGGGCGGGNNGCCGGCTGGACCCGCTGGAAAGCGGGTCCGCACGCTGTAAAGCCTGCCCCACTGTCCAGACGCATGCTCGTCACTCTGCTCGACGCACTACACCAGCCACCGCTAGCTAGCTGAGACTGGCTACGAACCGAGCTATAATCTGCGCATGAACGATCCGTGAACCGGTGCATTAGTCGGGGCTGTGCCCGGCTTCTTCGTTGGCTTGTTTGCGAATAAGGTCACGGACTGTTGGACACGGCTCCGCTCATATCGCGCTGCAAAAAGGCTGGCACCCCGGATTGTCCTCTATTCTGCCCCGTCCGACGAAATATCGGAGCAGAGAATCGTAATAAGCCGCGACTGGAACACGCTGTACGTCTTTCCCGTCGACACTGTGTCAACCCTCGGCCCGGGGTACGGAAAACAGGCTTTGTGTCGAGTTGAGCCTCCGGCCAGGGTTCAGGACCGGTAGCACTGCGTACCGACCGTTTGGGTGCCGCCCAGGTTGTTTCATCGGACCGCGCAGCCGCCATCTCAGACAAACGACATCCGATCCACTTGCTATTGTGGGGCTGTGCTGCCCGAGTTGACCGATCAAGGAGAACTGCCTCCGGGAGTGCATGTGACGGATTGGCAGGAGTTCCAGGCTCGGTTCTGCGGTTCATCGTCGAGGCGCAAATGGCTGTCGGGCCGCCTTCGGGCGCTTTTGGGACTCGCAGGCGCGAGCGGAAAACTGCGTCGGGTTTTCATTTGGGGCAGTTTTGTCACCGCGAAACCGGCGCCTAGGGGGTCGGTCGATAAGATTGCCGCCCCGGCGAAAGCCGTTTTCGATTCTGTACGGGCCAAGCTGCTGTTCGATTCCGACGTCTTTTGGGCGCGAGCTTCCATCGGACACGAATTGCTCGATCTCTGACTGGACACCTGCCAAAACGCGGCATGGTGGAACTGGAGTTGCCGTGATTCAAACCGACGACCAAATGCTACTAGCGCAGCAATGCGTCGCCAACCTGCGGAAGATCCTCCTGGAGGCGCGCAAGGTCCATTCACGGCAGGACTATGCGCGCATGGCGGAGCCGATTCTTCTCGAAGTCCAGCAGCGCGAGCAGGAGATCCTCGAGTACTTGAGCAGAGACCTGGAACAGCCGATAGCGAGCTAGCTGATCCCCATCTGCTTCTGCATCTGCTCGAGCGTGATGCCTTTCGTCTCCGGGAACACGAACAGCACCACGAAGAATTGCAGCGCCATCATCGCCGAGAAGAAGACGAACGGCGCTCCACCTGAGGAGGCGGCGAGCATGGGGAAGATCCACGAAATCAGCGCTGCCATCAGCCAGTGCGTCAGGCTTCCCAGGCTTTGCCCCTTGGCGCGCACCCGGTTCGGAAAGACCTCGCTCAGGTACACCCAAATCACCGCGCCCTGCGAGAAGGCGAAGCAGGCGATGAAGCCCATCAGCAGCCAGATCAGCAGGTTCCCGTGCACCTTGGAGAAGAAGATCGCCGAGATTCCGGCCAGGCATAGCGCCGTGCCGACCGACCCCACCAGCAGCAGCATCTTGCGCCCGATCCGGTCGATCACCGACATCGCGATCATCGTGAACACCAGATTGGTGGCACCCACGGCTACCGCACCGAGATCGCCGGAGACCTTGCTGAATCCGGCGCGCTCGAAGATGCCGTTCAGGTAATACAAGATCGCGTTGATGCCGGAGAGCTGGTTGAACATGGCAATGGAGATCGCCAGAAAGATCGGCAGCCGGTACTTCCGGGTGAACAGCGGCTCCTCCCCGTGGCCGTGCTCCGCGTCGATGGACTCGACAATCTCGCGCAAGTCCCGCCCGGCGTCCTCCGCTCCGGTCAACCGCAACACTTCTCGGGCTTCCTCCAGGCGCCGTTTCTTCACCAGCCAGCGCGGGCTGCGCGGGATGAAGAACAGCGTCACGAAGAACAGCGCCGAGGGGACCGCCGCAACGCCCAGCTTCCAGCGCCACTCGTCGCCGCCCAATCCCATCCGCCCGATCCCGTAGTTGGAGAGATAAGCCACCAGGATTCCCAGCACGATATTGAACTGGAAGAAGCCGACCAACCGCCCGCGCCATTTGGCCGGCGCGACTTCGGCGATGTACATCGGCCCCAACACCGAAGAGCCGCCAATGCCCAACCCGCCCAGAAAACGGAAGANNCAGGAGCGCATACCAGTTCCAGGCGAAGGCGCAGCCCACCGCGGAGAGGAAGTAGAGCACGGCCAGTCCGCGCAGACTGTCGCGCCGACCCCAGCGGTCGCCGGGGATGCCGGCCAGCATCGCTCCCAGGATGGTGCCCCACAGCGCGCTTGCCACCGTCAGCCCCAGAAAACCCGGCGAGAGATGGTAAGTGGCCTGGAGGGCCTTGTTGGTCCCCGAGATGACCACCGTGTCGAACCCAAACAGCAGACCGCCCAGCGCGGCCACCACGGTGCTCTTCAGCAGCGTCGAGTTCAAGCCGCGCCTACTCTTCTTCCGGCGACGGCGCCGCGTCCGGCTCTTCCAGATGCTTGGCGAGGTTCTCGAACTTGGTGTGCTGCCGCAGAAAGACCAGATCGATCTTGCCGGTGGGGCCGTTGCGCTG
>PLEM01000005.1 GCA_003137035.1 Bryobacterales bacterium
GCGGGTCCGCTCGGGAACTTCTTCAACCCAAGAAGTTGCAGGGCCAAGAGCACGACGAACCGAGGGTTATGCTTCAGGTATCGCTTCCACAGGCGCCTGGGCTCCGACAGGAGCCGGAAGAACCATTCCATTCCGATGCGCATCATCCACCGCGGCGCCTGCGGTTTCGTCCCGGCCAGGAAGTCGAACGCTGCGCCGACGCCGACCATCACCGCCTGGACACTTCCTTTGTGCGCTGCCATCCAGTAGTCCTGCTTGGGTGTGTTGAGGCCAATGAAAAGGATGCGGGCACCGGAGAGGTTGATGTCATCGACTACCTGCTCGTCCTCTTCGGGCGTAGGTGGCCGGAAGGGTGGCGAGAATGCGTAGGCGACTTGAAGACGCGGGAAGCGTTGTATGACAACCTCAACGAGGCGGTGGAGAACATCGGGCATGGCGCCGTAGAAGCCCACGGGCAAACCTTCCGCGGCAGCCTTTTCGAGGAGAATGGGGGTGAGGTCGGCGCCGTAGACGCGGGTGGCGCTCTTGTAGCCGAGAAGTCTTAGGGCCCAGACCAGCGGCATGCCATCTGGGGTCACGAGATCGGCGTTGTTCATGACACGCCGGAAATCGGGGGAGTCGTAGGATTCCATCACGTTGTTGACGGTGGCGACGCAGACGTACTTGGACGAGCCACGAGCAGCCCAACCCGGCAGCAACTCAGCAGCCTCATCGTAGCTGGTGGGGTGGACGTGCATACCCAGGATGGAGGCTCCGTTAGGGGTGGTTCCCATGGCTGGCCAACCAGTCGCCAATCTGCTCGTGAGTGCGTACGTCCCCGTGGAGAATTGAGAGGACTAGGCCCGAGGTGACAACGGTGTTAAATCGCCGGCCCCAGGTAACGGACTTCGAACACCCCGCGAGCTTCACGATGAAGGGAATCCTCGGGTCCTTTTTTCCGTCTACCACACCGCGCAGGGGATGGTCGCTCGACAGGATCAATGAAGTAGATTCCCAACGTCCGGCCGCTTCTAACTCTCTGCGAATCTGGCCAATGGATGTGTCAACGAGTGAGAGCGCGTCAAAATACAGTGACGGTCTCGTTCCGCCCTGGTACACCCCGGGGCTCGTGCGGCTTAAGAAATAGGGGCCGTGCGCGCCAAAAAGGTGAAAGAAAAGCAACGGTGCGTGCGAGTCCCTCACAAAGCGCAGGGCCTCACCAAGCAAGGTAGCGGATAACTCGGCCGCATAGTGNNCAGGTCTTCGAATGTGAGAGGCCCCAGCCCCTCTTGTAGGACGAGGTCCAATAAGCCTCCCTTGTAGACCACGTAGCCCTGCCCCATCGGAAGCCAACTGCAAGCGGAAATCTCGTGCCCCAGTAGCCGACAATATGGCAAATACCATCCAACCACCGCTGAGTCAATCCCCATCGCCCGAGCGCGAGAGAAGACGTTGGGGTAACCCGAAAAGTCGACTGGCTGCCGCCCCCCTTTAAACCTGATGTCCAGAGCGCTGGGCCCCCGGGGAGAGGCCTTCTCGACGGCAGTCCCCGTCAAGAGCGAAGGAATCGACTCCATGGTGTCGACGGCGGGCGACCGGGCGTCGGTTGCGAAGAAGGCTTCGCCCCGCAATCGTACCAGCTCGGGTAAAGACAGGTCGGCGGGGTGACTCTCAAAGGTCAGCCGGTAATCCCATTCATCGAACACGATCCAGATCATCTGCGGCGAACCACCTTCACGCGCGCCCGCAGAAGCGGCCACTGTCTTGTCAGCGAGCGCGCCACCGCGAAAGCTTAGCATTCCCCAAGCCGCTTGCGCCAAGAGCAGGGCTCCGATCGGCGAGAGCACAAGAAGAACACCATAGATGATACGTAGGGTTCCGTGAACGCCGCGCAAGAAAGCAAGAAACCCTACAATGCAGGCTGTGGCGCTGACCCACAACCAAGCGCGCGGGTCGGAGACCGACGATGAACCGAGAGGAATTCTCCGGAGAAAGTGGACGGCCTCAGAACCGATGACGCACGCCACAACAACGAAGGACGCCAGACCCAGCTTGTAAGCCCCGAATCGCCGGACCAGTCTGAATCCCAAAGAGAAAAGGTACGCCAAGGCCAGGGTGTCGACCACGGCAGCGAGATACTGAGCGCCGCTGGGGAGAGTCTTCATAAAAAAGCTTAAGCGCACAACGGTAAATGAAAGCCCCGCCCATAGGCGCACATAGAACAGAAACGCCAATGAAATAGCGGCGATGAAGTCCGTTACCCGTTGGCGTGCTGCGGCCGGGTTGAGCCCGGTTAACTGAGTTTGTCCGGCGACGCTCATAATGCTCTAAGGATTTGGCTCGTCCCGGAGCTTCGTGAGCAACTGGAGGGTTCAGCGCTGGCGTTAAGCAAGGAAGCGGCGGAGCTTGCCGCAGGTTGAATCGCGGGAGCGTTCCTGATCTTGTTAACCATCTGACTCGATCGAGTAGCCTGAGAGCCGTGATAGGTGAGCTTGCACCATTGCCGGCCGCAGTTCTACGACGACCCGCCGCTTCCGCGCTGAGTGAAACCAGACCGCCGCTCCCTGCGGCACGCCCTCGCGCCACCATGAACGTGACGTCGTCCACGCGAGGCTGCTGAAAATCCAAAACAGCACGGCGTTCTGAGGACTTTCCATGAACACGTCTGTGAGCGAATTGACCAAACACAACAGGAGTACCGTCAATAGCACCCTCTTGAATTCCTTGCTTACCGGATCCACTGCCTTCCTCCGAATGACAGTGTATACAGTCAGCACCGCCACTGCGGCCCAGAGCGCTCCCACGCAGAAGCCGCCCCTGGCGATCATTCCGACTACAAAGTTATGCGGGCTGCGGAGCGCGTCGACGGCCCCGGGGTCGGCGCTCCCCTGGAACCTATAGTGGTTTGCGAGGTTCACCTCCCAGCCCAACCCAGATAAGATGAATCCACGCTCTTGAGCGTCAGTCACTATCTCTCGCCAGATTCGGAGCCTCCATCGCGTCGTATCCTCCGTCGATCGATCTATCTGTGCCCCACGCTCGGGCGCGTAGAGGGACACGAAATTCGCGACAAACTGCCGGGCGCTAACCTCTCGATACTGTCCGATCGGCATTTGAAGTTCAAGTTGGAATAGCGCAAACCCGGCCACGAGTAATACCAACACCATGGCCGCGGATCGCCGCGTGGGTCGAACCCAAAGAGCCAACGTGATGATCGCACAGATAAGGGCGGATCTATTCCTCGCCGCCGCGATCACCAGCAGTGCGCACGCCCAGGTCTGAAAGGCGAGCCCTCGATGCCGAGATGAAATCCCGAACGCCAAAGCCATCGAAACAACTGCGTCCGTCGGCCTGTACACCAATACACTTGTGTGTGTGCCCGGGAAACTCGGCAGCGCGCCGAACACTCCCTGCTCTCCCAACACCAGGAGCGTATTACCCGCCAACATTATCGGTAAAGCGCCGTTCAATGTACCAATCACGAACTCGTCGAGACGCCGGTCTTTCACTTCCCGAAGGGCCGCATAGGCAAGCACACTGAAGCCCCCATAGTAGATGGGGGCTATATTTCTGAAAGTCTCCATTGTCAGACCGCCTTCGACTAGCGTCTGCACGACGACTTGGAAGGCGACTCCTCCCGCCAAGATGGTCCAAAGAACGAACGCTGCGTTTCTCGGCAGAACTACGTGACCGCGGATTATGAATGCGCAGACACCCCAACAGGCTAGCAATTCAGTGATGAAGAACGGGTATATGCCAAGATAGGCAAATGTCTTACCCAGCGACAGGTACCCGATCACTGCGATACCGAGCGGTACTAGGAGGAAATACCTATTGTGCCGCGTTCTACGAACTCGCATGATGTGTTGAGTTGTCGAATGGCACGAGGTGCTTTCACTCGTTCTTGAGTACCCTACCATGTGAAGTAACCAACGATCCGGCGCGAAAGGTGGGCGCCCCTACTTATAGCGTCCAATAGACTGGACTGCGGTGGCGGCGTCCCGACCAGGCAGCGCATTGAGAACACGAGCGCAATGCCGACTCCACGTGTGCTCCTCTGCGACCCACTGGCGACCGCCCTCTCCGAGTCGCTGCCGAAGTGAAGGCGATGCGAGGAGCCGGTTGAGGGACGACGCAAGGGCCTCGGCCATTTCGGAAGGGGGTAGGAGCGGGACTTTCATCGCCGCGCAGCCAGGGATTTGCGCGGCACCTTGGTGATCAATGGTGACAATAGGCAATCTAGTCGCCATAGCCTCCACTAGCGG